>NZ_JAGGPC010000014.1:0-145417 GCF_018614005.1 Streptomyces sp. ISL-99 | reverse complement strand
CTTTCGGGAACGCGGCCCGCGCCACCCGCACCGTCTCCGCCGGGATCTCCCCGGACCCCTTCGGCTGCATCGACATCCGCACCCACCCCACACGACAACGTCGGCCTTCAAGACCACAACCGGGTCTTGAAGGCCGACGTCACGCACAGGCCCGAATTAACCAACAGCATCCCAACCGGGCCGGGCGCCGGGCGCCGGGCGCTCACACCGGCCGGTCAGTCGGCCAGGCGGGCCGCGTCGCCCTTCGTCTTCTTCCTGCGCGCGTCGATCGTGGCTCCGATCCCCACGCCGATGCACATGCCGCACGCGATCCCGGTCGCCAGGTTGTCGAGCAGCAGCATCCCGAATGCCACCCCGAACGTCATCCCGAGCGACAGCCCGAGAGCGACGCCCGAGACGTGCCCCTTCGAGTCCGCCGCGCCTGAGCCCGTCTCCGCGCCCGCGCCAGGCTTCCCCGTGGTCTCCGCCATGGTCAGTCAGTCCACTTCCGCTACCGCCTGAGCGAACTGCGCCGCGTACAGACGCGCGTACGCGCCCCCCGCGGCCAACAGCTCGTCATGCGTCCCCTGTTCAACAATGGACCCATTCTCCATCACCAAGATCACATCCGCGTCCCGGATCGTGGACAGCCGGTGCGCGATCACGAAGCTCGTACGACCGTGAGCCAGCCGCGCCATCGCCTTCTGGATCAGCACCTCCGTCCGGGTGTCGACCGAGCTCGTCGCCTCGTCGAGCACCAGGATCACCGGATCCGACAGGAACGCCCGCGCGATCGTGATCAGCTGCTTCTCGCCCGCGCTGACCCCCGACCCCTCGTCGTCGAGCACCGTGTCGTACCCGTCCGGCAGCGTCCGTACGAAACGGTCCGCATGAGCGGCCCGCGCCGCCTCCTCGATCTCCTCGCGCGTGACGTGCCGCGTCGCCGATGCGCCGTACGCGATGTTGTCGGCGATCGTCCCGCCGAACAGCCAGGTGTCCTGAAGGACCATCCCGATGCCCGAACGCAGGTCCTCCCGCCTCATCCTCGCGATGTCGACACCGTCCAGAGTGATCCGGCCGCCCGTCACCTCGTAGAACCGCATCAGCAGGTTCACCAGCGTCGTCTTGCCCGCACCCGTCGGCCCGACGATCGCGACCGTCTGCCCCGGCTCGACCACGACCGAGAGGTTCTCGATGAGCGGCTTGTCCGGCTCGTACCGGAAAGACACCTCCTCCAGTGCGACCCGCCCCTGCGGATCCGACGACCCGCTTACGGGGCCCTCCGCGCCCTCCGCGCCCGCCGGCCCCACCACATCGGGCTCCTGCTCCTCCGCGTCGAGCAGCTCGAAGATCCGCTCGGCCGAGGCGACACCCGACTGCACCAGATTCGCCATCGAGGCGACCTGCGTCAGGGGCATCGAGAACTGCCGCGAGTACTGGATGAACGCCTGCACGTCACCGATCGACAGCGAGCCGGACGCGACCCGCAGCCCGCCCACCACCGCCACCAGCACATAGTTCAGATTGCTCACGAAGAACATCAGCGGCTGCATGATCCCGCTGTTGAACTGCGCCTTGAACCCCGCCTCGTACAGCGCGTCGTTCTGCTCGCGGAAAGCCTCCGCCGACTCCTCCTGCCGCCCGAAGACCTTCACCAGCGCGTGCCCCGAGTACATCTCCTCGATGTGCGCGTTCAGCTTGCCCGTGGTCTTCCACTGCTGCACGAACTGCGGCTGCGACCGCTTGCCGACCTTCGCCGCCACCACCACCGACAGCGGTACGGTCACCAGCGCGACCAGCGCCAGCAGCGGCGACATCCAGAACATCATCGCCAGTACGCCCACGATGGTCAGCAGGGAGTTGATGAGCTGGCCCATCGTCTGCTGCATGGTCTGCGAGATGTTGTCGATGTCGTTCGTCGCCCGGCTGAGCACCTCGCCGCGCTTCTGCTGGTCGAAGTACTTCAGCGGCAGCCGCGACAGCTTCGCCTGCACGTCCTCGCGCATCCGGAACACGGTCAGGTTGATGACCCGGATCGACAGCCGCGTCGACACCAGCATCAGCAGCCCCGCGCCCACATACACCGCGAGCGCCATCAGCAGTACGTCGCCGACCGCCCCGAAGTCGATGCCCTGCCCGGGGGTGAAGCCCACCCCGGACAGCATGTCGGCAAGCCCGTCGTCGCCCTTCTCCCGCAGTCCCTCGACGACCTGCGTTCTGCTGCCGCCGTCCTCCATCTGCCGGCCGACGACCCCCGCGAAGACCAGGTCGGTCGCCCGCCCCAGGATCTTCGGCCCGATCACCGAAAGCGCGACACTCAGCACGCACGCCGCGAGCATCCACCACAACGTGACCCGCTCGGGAGCGAACTGCCGCAGCAGCCGCTTCCCCGAGCCCTTGAAGTCCATCGACCGCTCGGTCGGCCCGCCCGCGCCGGCCATCATGCGTCCACCGGGCCCGCTCATGCCGCCTCAGCCTCCGTCAGCTGGGAGAGCACGATCTCCCGGTACGTCGCATTGCTTTCCATCAGCTCGTGGTGGCGTCCCGTACCGACCACCCGGCCCTCGTCCAGGACCACGATCCGGTCGGCGTCGCGGATGGTCGACACCCGCTGGGCGACGATCACCACCGTCGCGTCGGCCGTCTCCCGCGCCAGCGCGGCCCTGAGGGCGGCGTCGGTCGTGTAGTCGAGCGCCGAGAACGAATCGTCGAACAGATAGATCTCCGGCCGCCGCACCAGCGTCCGCGCGATCGCGAGACGCTGCCGCTGCCCGCCCGACACGTTTGTACCGCCCTGCGCGATCGGCGCGTCCAGCCCCCCTTCCAGGCCCTCCACGAACTCCCGCGCCTGCGCCACCTCCAGCGCGTGCCACAACTCCTCGTCCGTGGCGTCCGGCTTCCCGTACCGCAGGTTCGTGGCGACTGTCCCGGAGAACAGATAAGGCTTCTGCGGCACCAGCGAGACGGTCTTCGCCATCAGCACCGGATCAAGGGTCCGTACGTCGACCCCGTCCACCAGCACCTCCCCGCCCGTCGCGTCGAACAGCCGCGGTACGAGCCCGAGCAGCGTCGACTTCCCGCTGCCCGTCGACCCGATGACCGCCGTCGTCTCACCGGGACGGGCCACCAGGTCGATGTCCCTGATCACCGGCTCCTCGGCACCCGGATAGCGGAACTCCGCGCCGCGCAGCTCCAGTTGCCCGTGCCGCCGCAGTTCCCGTACCGGACTGGCCGGCGGTACGACGCTCGACTCGGTGTCCAGCACCTCCTCGATGCGCTCGGCGCACACCTCGGCGCGCGGCACCATCATGAACATGAAGGTGGCCATCATCACAGCCATCACGATCTGCATCAGATACGCGAGGAACGCGGTCAGCGCACCGATCTCCATGCCGCCGCTGTCGATCCGGTGCGCGCCGAACCACACCACCGCGATGCTGGAGACGTTCACGACCGTCATCACGATGGGGAACATCAGCGCCATCAGCCGCCCCGAGGACAGCGACACGTCCGTCAGCGCGGTGTTCGCCTCCCTGAAGCGGCCCTTCTCGTACTCGTCCCGTACGAATGCCCTGATCACGCGGTTGCCGGTGATCTGCTCGCGCAGCACCTGATTGACCGTGTCGAGCCGCTCCTGCATCGCCCGGAACAGTGGCCGCATGCGCCGCACGATGAGGCTCACCGAGATCCCGAGCACCGGCACGACCGCCAGCAGCACACCCGACAGCGGCACGTCCTGCCCGAGCGCCATGACGATGCCGCCCACGCACATGATCGGCGCCGACACCATCAGCGTGAACGCCATCAGCACCAGCATCTGGACCTGCTGGACGTCATTGGTCGTACGCGTGATCAGCGAGGGAGCCCCGAAGTGCCCGACCTCCCGCGCCGAGAAGCTCTGCACCCGCGCGAAGACGGCCGCCCGCACATCCCTCCCCAGCGCCGACGCGGTCCGCGCGCCGTAGTGGACGGCACCGATGTTGCAGACCACCTGGACGACGCTGACGGCGATCATGATGCCGCCCAACTCCAGGACGTAGCCGGTGTCCCCGGTCACGACACCGTTGTCAATGATGTCCGCGTTGAGGGTGGGCAGGTAGAGCGTGGCGGAGGTCTGCAGCAGTTGCAGCAGCACCAGCAGGGCGATGGGTTTCTTGTACGGGCCGAGATGGGCCCGTAGGAGTCTTATGAGCACGCGGAGTCTCTCGGGGTCGGAAAGATCGGGATTCGCCCCATCCTCCGACACTCGGCCCCGGCAATTCCAAAGGATTAACCCATCGCCGGGTCAAGTCTTGAGCCTTCCCGCACAGCCCGCCTCCCCACGCCCCCTCGCACACCCGCTCAGGCGCTCAGGCGCCGCCGAACGCTCCCGGGTGGATCTGGTCCCGCGTCGCTCCGTACTGCTGCCGCACAGCCTGTCCCACCGCCAGCTCGTCACCCGGCTCCAGCACCTGCGCCGCCGCGCCCTGCCAGGCCGGCGGGGAGTGCGGCGCCAGCGTGCCCTGCGCCACCCCGAGCGCCCACGCCGCCTGCCGGGCCGCGCCCAGCGCGGCGTACTCGGCGGGCTGCGGTACGACCACCTGCGTACCGAAGATCGCGGGAGCCGCGGCCTGCACGGCGGGCAGCTCGGCGGCCGCCCCCAGCAGGAACACCCGGCGCACCTCCACGCCCCGCGCCCGCAGTACGTCCATGGCGTCGGCCAGCGAGCACAGCATGCCCTCGAAGGCCGCCCGCGCCAGATGCTCCGGCTTCATCGACTCGCGTCGCAGCCCGCTCAGCGTCCCGGCGGTGTGCGGAAGTTGCGGCGTACGCTCACCTTCGAGATACGGCAGCAGTACGAGCCCGTACGAGCCCGGCGACGACTTGAGCGCCAGCTCCGAAAGCCCGTCGAGATCGGTCCCCAGCAGATCGGCCGTGCCGCGCAGCGCCCGTACGGCATTGAGCGTGTGCACGACCGGCAGATGCATCCCGGTGGCGTCGGCGAACGATGTGATGAGCCCGCTCGAATCGGCCAGCCCTTCGTGATGCACGGCCATCACGGAACCCGAGGCCCCGAGCGAGACCACGGCGTCCCCGACCGCCACCCCGAGCCCGAAGGCGGCAGCCATCGTCTCGCCGGTTCCGGCGGAGATCAGCAGCCCCTCGGGAGTGGTCCCGGCGGCCTCGGAAGGGCCGAGCACCTCGGGCAGTGCGGCATGGTGCCCCAGCGCCAGCTCGACCAGATCGGGCCGGTACGACCCTGTTACGGCCGACCAGTAACCCGTCCCCGAAGCCGCGCCCCGGTCGGTGGTCCGCCGAGCGGGCCGCCCGAGCAGCTGCCAGACCAGCCAGTCGTGCGGCTGCATCACGGCGGCGGTGCGCTGCGCCGACTCCGGCTCGTCGCGCGCCAGCCAGCGCAGCTTCGCGACCGGCTGCGGAGCCGTCGGCACGGACCCCACGGCCTCGGCCCAGGCCTGACGCCCGCCGAGCGCGTCGACGAGATCGGCGGCCGCGACCTGGGCCCGCTTGTCATTGCCGAGCAGCGCGGGACGTACCACGGAGCCGTGGGCGTCGAGCGGGATCATGCCGTGCTGCTGGGCGGATACGCCGATGGCCTGCACGCCCTCCAGCAGCCCGCCCGCAGCGGCCTCCCCCAGGGACAGGAGCCACACCTGTGGATCCGCCTCGGTCGATTTCGCCTCCACGGGGTGCGGGGCATAGCCCTGCCGCAGCACGGCACCCGTATCCGCGTCGCACACGACGATGCGCGTAGAACCAGACGAACTGTCCAAGCCGGCGACTATCCCCATGCCCCAGATTCTGCCGCATCTGGGACCGGGGACGTGCCGCGCCCGGGTACGGGGCCGGGCCGGGGGCCGGGGCCGGCTAGGTGTTGGTCGTACCCCAGTCGTCGGCCTCGCCGCTCTGGCCGCGCTCGCGCAGTGAGCGCACGCGCTCGGTCACGGAGCCGGGCATCCGGTCCCCGACCTTGTCGCTGACCGTATGGAGCGCCTTGCCCGCGAAGTCGCGGCCGTTGTGGGCGGCGGACTCGGCGGCGTTGCGCACGGCGGGGTTCTGGGCGACCTGGCGTGCGGACTTCTTCAACTGCTCGTAACGCTCACGCCCGGCGCGGGTCCCGAGCACGTACCCGAGGGCCAGTCCGGCGATGAATGTGAGCCGGTAGCGCATGGCTGTCACCCTTCTCTTGCGTCGGCGGTCCCCTGGTGCCGGGGAAGTTTCGGACCGTGGGGCTGTGCTGGCCGCCTACCCGCGGGCACCCTTGATCAGTCGGGGCGATACCGATTGGCGGAGCACCCCCCTGCTTGCGCTAATGTATGTGTCGCAGCGAGCACACGCCCCCCGGGACGCCATCCGGTGGGTTCGTTCGGTGCAACGCAGCAATCCCCTGTAGCTCAATTGGCAGAGCAGCCGGCTGTTAACCGGCAGGTTACTGGTTCGAGTCCAGTCGGGGGAGCGCGATCCCCTGTAGCTCAATTGGCAGAGCATTCGGCTGTTAACCGGAGGGTTACTGGTTCGAGTCCAGTCGGGGGAGCGGCAAGAAGAAGGGCCCCTAAGGGGTCCTTTTTCGTATCTCCTGCAACCGCGCAGGCGGCAGCGCAGTCCTCATGGTCATGCGTAGCCGACCACCCGAGGCAGGAGATCGTATGAGCGGCTATGCTGCGGCAGACGGCGCGCACAAATGTGCGCGACGCGCCGTAAGGGGCGGTAGCTCAGCCGGTTAGAGCAGCGGACTCATAATCCGTCGGCCGTGGGTTCGAGTCCCACCCGCCCCACCGGATCGCAGGTCAGAAGAAACGTTCTGACCTGCGCTTTTATCGTTCTGCGCGCTTGCGCTCACTGGTCTCTCGGTAGCTTTCGGTGGTCCGTAGTGGCTCCAGGGGACAAAGCAGGGGACAAGGTCCGCCCGATATGTCCGATCTGGCTCTTGAGTGGCGACGGCCGAATGGCGAGATCCGGACGTGGTGAAACAGCCCGTACTGGAACGGCCCATGCCGACGCCGGAGGGGCCTGAACAGGGCCCCTGACCGTGACGGACTTCTACGTTCCCACCCAGTTCACCGCCAGCGCCGGCGTGCCGACCACGCTGGTGCTGCACGGCAAGGACTCCGGCGGCTGCGCCCGCGCCTTCACCATCCCCGAACTCGGTGTCCAGGAGATCGTCCAGCGCAACGGTGACACCGAAGTCGATCTGGGCACCCGTAAGCCCGGCACGCTCCGCTTCTCCTGCGCCATGGGCATGCAGACCGGCCAGATCACCTTCCGGGGAGACACCAAGTGAAGCTCTTCAACCGCAAGAAGGAGGCCGAGACCGGCCCACAGGTGGTGCTTCTCGTCGAAGGCATGCACTGTTCCAGCTGCGGCCTGCTCATCGACGATGAGCTGGAGGACCTCCCCGAAGTCCGCTCGGCCGGCACCGACGTGAAGGCCGGACGTACCACCGTGCGCTTGGAGGAGGGCGCGGTCGTCGAGACCGCCACACTCATCGCGGCAGTGGAGCAGGCCGGCGACTACAAGGCCCGGCCGGTCGACTGACGCGACAACGCCCAACAACACGGGCGCGGGCCAAAGCTCCGCCACACGGCCCGGCCGGGAGGATCCTCCCGGCCGGGCCATCGGCGTTGCTACCGCGAGGTGCGGGTAGGGCAGGCCACGGTAGGGGCGGGGGCCGACCCGTGCGTCGCGCGAGGCGATCGGCTGGTGTTCCGACGCGCAGAGCATCCTGGTTCTGCGGGCCCCACGCCGCCAGCCGTACGCGCTGCGACGTGCGGGGGAGGCTGCTTGCACCTTCGAGGGGGCGTAGCGTTGAAGGTGATGAAGCTCCCGGTGGCCTGAGGCATCCGGTGGAGCGGAGGCCGTGATGGACGCTCCCACCGCGCCGGTGTTCATGCCTGCGTGGAATTACTGCGGGCAGCTCGATACGTGCGTCGTACCGAGACGTCCGGGGTCTTCCGTATGCTCACCGCCGACCGAACGCTCCCCACCGCTCACTCGCGATGTCGGCATCGTCCGTGACATCGGGCGATGGAGATCGAGCGGGGAGTAGGAGGAGTCATGACGTGGAATATCTCCGGCAACTACCTTGCCGGTTGTTCGTGTGTGATGGTCTGCGGGTGCGCCGTCGACGCGAAGCCCCGTGATGCGCAGGGGCGTGAGCAGTGTCTGGGCATGGTCGCGTTCCATGTGGCCGAAGGACGCCTGGATGAGCTGGACCTGTCCGGGGTCGACTTCGCCCTCTACAACCACTTTCCCTCGAACCTGACGTCAGGTGACTGGAAGGTGGGCATTGTCGTCGATGAGGGCGCCAGCGATCAGCAGGCCGCTGCGATCGAGCGCATCCTGTCCGGTCGCGAAGGCGGGGCATTCGGCGAACTCTCGCAGTTCTTCGGCGAGTACCGGGGCATGGAGCGGGCGAGCGTCTCCCTGAGTGACGGGGAGAAGCCCAGCCTCAGCGTCGGTGGGAAGACCGAGCTCGCGTTCGAGCCTCTGACCGGGCCCGACGGAAAACCGACGACGGTCAAGAACGCATTGTTCGGGTTCGCGCCGGAGTATGTGGTGGGTCGCGCCAGCGGGCGTTCCGACGCCTTCGGTCTGTCCTTCGAGGCGGCGTACGGCGAGAGGGCGGACTACGCCTTCTCGAGCGAGGCGCCTGAGGGCGCACCCGCCGGGCGGGTGTAGGCGAAGGACACCGGGTGGGAGGAGGACCGTATGTCTCCTCCCGCGCCTGCTCCGCCGGGGCTTCTGGCGACTGTGTTCTCGCGCGCGTCGCTGTCCCGATGCGTGCCGATCGCGCTTGCCGTCGGCACGCTGTTGTCTCTGGTGAACCAGGGTTCCGTCATCGCGTCCGGCGATGCCACCACGGCCACGGTGGTGCGGGTCCTGGTCAACTATGTGGTGCCGTTCTGCGTCTCGAGCGCGGGATTCTTCAGCTGCCGGCGTGCGACATGGCGGTCGGGGAAGCAGGCGCTCAGTAGGGCAGGCTCATCATCGAGTCCATTGACGGCCCGGACATCTGAAGGCCGGGCAGCATCCAGTCCTGGAACGGGGCCAAGGCGGCCAGTACGAGGAAGGCGAGGCCGACCGCCCAGGTGAGCCAGGGGCCTCGCCGCCAGAGCTTCTCCAGGAAGATCACTGCGGCCAGCCCGGCCATGGCCGCCACGTTCATCACTCCGAGCGGGATGAGGACGATCATCAGGCCCCAGCAGCAGCCGAGGCAGTAGAGCCCATGGTGCATGCCCACGCGCAGGTCGCGGGCCCACGGCCGGAAGCGCGAGTACCGGAGCAGGTGGGAGAGCGGATTGCGGCAGTGCCGCAGACACACGCGCTTCAGCGGCCCGAACTGGTGCACCCCGGCGAGGAAGAACGCGGCTGCGCCGAGCCAGCGACCTGCGTCGGGGTTGTCGTCCACCAGCCGCCCGGTCGCGGCCAGGGCCCCGTACGCGAGCAGTCCGAACGCGGTCCAGACGAGCAGGTAGCCGCCTGCGAACTGGGTCATCCGGGCGGCGCGGACCGCCCCCGCCGACTGCCGACCGATCGCACGCGCCCAGGTGATCGCGATGGGGGCCATCGAGGGCAGCATCATCGCCACCATCATGACCACCCAGAGCAGCAGAAAGAGCGGGAGTGCCATGCCCATGGTGCCGGGTTGCGTTCCCATGTCGCGTGACTGGCCGACCGCGAGTATCCATGCCAACGCGGCGATCAGCACCATCAGGATCCAGGCGACCGCCAGATCACGCCTCGGCAGGAGGACTCCCGGCCGGGTGGGCGCCGGCGCAGCCAGTCTGAGGTGCGGCATGGCACTGCCTCCAAGAACGCGCGCTGCCACGGCCCGCCCGGTGGCCCCGTTTTGATGCCTGCGGCATGCCACGGCGAGCGACGGACATGTGGATGACATCTCCAGCAGATCACAGAACCGGAGGACTCAAAAGCGGGGGATCCGCAGGGGCAGCGGCCGACCGGGAGAGGCCCGGTCGGCCAACTCGCGCTGTGCCCTGGGGTCAGCGGTGCATGGGCTGGAAGCGGCGCAGCCGCAGGCTGTTGGAGACGACGAACACCGACGAGAACGCCATCGCCCCTCCGGCGATCATCGGGTTCAGCAGTCCGAGCGCGGCCAGCGGCAGCGCGGCCACGTTGTAGGCGAAGGCCCAGAACAGGTTGGCCTTGATCGTACGCAGGGTACGGCGGGCCAGCCGGATCGCATCCGCCGCCGCCCGCAAGTCACCCCGTACCAGGGTCAGATCGGATGCGGCGATCGCCGCATCGGTGCCGGTGCCCATCGCCAGGCCGAGGTCGCCCTGGGCGAGGGCGGCAGCATCGTTGACGCCGTCGCCGACCATCGCCACCACCCGGCCCTCACCCTGCAGCCGCTGGACCTCGGCGACCTTGTCCTCGGGGTGGACTTCGGCGATCACCTGGTCGATGCCGACCTCGGCCGCCACCGCGCGGGCCGCGGCCGTGTTGTCGCCGGTCAGCAGGACCGGGGTCAGCCCGAGCCGCTTGAGGTCGGCCACCGCCTCGGCGCTGGTCGGCTTGACGGTGTCGGCGACCACCAGCGCGCCCCGCACCTGCGAGTCCCACGCGGCGAAGACGACCGTGCGGCCTTCGGCTTCGGCCTCCTTCTGTGCGCGGCCGAGCTCGTCGGGCAGTACATGGCCCTGATCCTCCAGCCACGCGGCCCGCCCCGCACGGACCGTACGTCCCTCGACCTGCCCCCTCACGCCCCGGCCCTAGGTGTTGGCGAAGCTGGTCACGGCGGGGAGCGAACCGAGGCGCTCCCGGGCGGCGTTCGCGATGGCAGCGGCGATCGGGTGCTCGCTGGCGTCCTCCAGCCCGCCGGCCAGCCGTAGCACCTCCTGCTCGTCCTCGCCCTCGGCCGGTACGACGTCGACCAGGCGCATCTTGCCCTCGGTGACGGTGCCGGTCTTGTCCAGCACGACGGTGTCGATCCGCCGCGTCGATTCCAGTACCTCGGGCCCGCGGATCAGCAGCCCGAGCTGCGCACCGCGCCCGGTGCCGACCATCAGCGCAGTGGGCGTGGCCAGCCCGAGCGCGCACGGGCAGGCGATGATCACCACGGCAATGGCCGCGGTCAGCGCGGTCGACGCCGCAGCTCCGGTCAGCATCCACACGCCGAACGTGCCGATCGCCAGGGCGATGACGACCGGTACGAACACCGCCGAGATCCGGTCCGCCAGGCGCTGCACCGCGGCCTTGCCGGTCTGCGCGCGCTCCACCAGCGCGGCGATCTGTGCCAGCTTGGTGTCGGCCCCGACCCGTGTCGTGCGCACGATCAGTCGGCCGTGGCTGTTGACGGTCGCGCCGGTGACCTGCGAGCCGGGCTCGACCTCCACCGGGACGCTCTCCCCGGTCAGCAGCGACTCGTCCACCGCCGAGGCCCCCTCGGTGACCTGCCCGTCCGTGGCGATCTTTTCCCCGGGCCGTACGACGAAGAGGTCGCCGACCGCCAACTCCTCGACGGGGATACTCACTTCAGACCCGTCGCGCAGCACCGCGACATCCTTGGCGCCCAGGTCCATCAGCGCCCGGATCGCCTCCCCGGCCCGCCGCTTGGCCCGCGCCTCGAAGAACCGCCCGGCCAGCAGGAACGCCGTCAGCACGACGGCGACCTCCAGATACAGGTGCTCCCCGCCCACGGCCAGGGTGCCCGCACTCCACAGATAAGCGGCCAGCACACCCAGCGACACCAGCGTGTCCATGTTCGCCGAACCGTGCCGCAGATTCACCGCCGCCGCCCGGTGGAACGGCCACGCGCCCCACGCCACCACCGGAGTCGCCAGCACCAACGCGACCCACTCCCAGCCCGCGAAGTGCAGCGCGGAGATCATGGATATGACCACCACCGGCAGCCCGAGCAACGCCGAGCCGACCAGGCGGCGCCGCAGCCCGGCCACATGCGCCTGTTCGGCGTCGACGGCCTCGCCTTCCTCGGTCTCCGGTGCGCCGGTCCCGGCCACCTCGGCGCCGTAGCCGATGGCCTCGACGGCGGCCACCAGCTCCGCCACCTCGACCGCCGGATCCTCGCGGGTGACGTGCGCGGTCGCGGTGGCGAGGTTCACCGTGGCGCTCACCCCGGGCAGCTTGCCCAGCTTCCGCTCGACCCGCGCCACGCACGAGGCACAGGTCATCCCGGTGATCGACAGTTCTATGGGGCCGGTGCCGGTTTGTATGGTGGTGGCCATGGCAGGAATTCCTCTCATTTCGAGTGTCGTACGGGAAGGGGAACCGGTCACGGTCCGGCCGGAGTCACCACGGCGAAGCCCTGCCCGGCGGCGGGCCGCCAGCCCAGCTCACCGGCGTAGAGGCGGCGCAGCACATCGGGCGGCTGGTGGTAGCAGAAGACCGACGCCTTGGCGCCGACGATGGACGGGGTGTCGAGAAACAGCGGCAGCTCGGCCAGGAAATACCGCACCGCCCGCTCGACCTGCTCCGCGTCCGGCCGCTGCCCAGCAGGCAGCTTCCCCGCCAGCACCCAGCCGGCCGCCTCCTGGCACGCATCCCGGAAGCCCGAGTCTTCGGCATACCGCCTCAGCCCCTGCTCGTGGAGCCGGCCGAAGCCCGCGTTGCGCTCCAACTCTGGCCAGCCCAGCACGCGCTCGTCCGGATCGGCCACACCGAGTGAACCCAGCGCCGCAGCGATCTTGTTGCGGGTGTACTGGCCCTGTCTGCGTGCCTTCCACGCGGCCTTCTCGGGCGCGTACCCCAGCGCCTCAAAGGTGAATGCGCTCGGCGCGTCCGGCACGAAGAAGTCCACCCGTTCGAACCGCCCCAGCCCCCAAGCCGCCAGCTCCCGGATCCGGGCTGTGGAGAAGTAGCTGTTGAACGGGCTGATGCCGAAGCAGGCGTGCTCGGCCCGCTCGATGGCCTCGGTGCACCGGCCGCTCAGCGGTGTCACGGCCATCGGCGCCGTACAGCCCTCGCCTTGATCTGTGTTCATGACCGGACGCTAAAACCTTGCCCTTAGGGCAAGGTCAAGCGCACACTGGCGGCATTCGCACGAATGGAGCCTCCATCATGCTCACCGTCGGCCGCATCGCCGCCCAGACCGGCCTGAGCCCCAAGGCCGTACGCCTCTACGAGGCCAACGGCCTCATCGACCCGCCTGAGCGCACCGCCGCCGGCTACCGCACCTACACCGATAAAGCGGTCCCCGTCCTCGGCTTCATCCGCCAGGCCCAGGCCCTCGGCCTCAGCCTCAAAGAGATCAAGGACATCCTCGACCTCCAGCGCCGCGGCGAGCAGCCCTGCGGCCTCGTCACCGATCTCCTGGACCAGCACCTCGCCGACATCGACCGCCGCATCGCCGACCTCGAAGCCCTCCGTACGACGCTCCGGCACGCCCGAGCCCAGGCCGACCGGGCAACCGAGCGCGGGGAAAGCGCCCTGGTCTGCCACATCATCGAAAGCACCACCGCGGGGGCTTGACCGGCGGCGCGAGGGCCGCGGCGGGGCGACTGCGGCCACCGGCTAGGCTCGCGGCGTGGTCACGGCCTGGTCGTCCTCCGGCAAGCCCCCGGACCCGCTGGAGCAGTGCCGACAGATGGCAGTTGCCAGCGCCTGACGACTACGCATGGGCGTCTCGACTCGGGAAGCCGCAAGGGGCCACGGCTGCTGGCCAGGCCGCTTTTTGCCTGCCGTGTTCACCGGTGTGCTGTGCTGCTGGTCTCGATGATCCGGCACACGACCGCGTCGCCTCCGGCCCGGCGCGCCTGGTCGGCGGTGCGGCGGGCGCTGACCAGGGCTTGCCTCAGCTGCTGTAGCTCAGCCAGGGTGCGGTCGATCTGGCCGATGTGGGCGTCCAGAAGCTGGGTGACCCGACCGCAGGGCTGAGCCCCATCGCGTTGCAGGGCGAAGACGTCGCCCACCTCGCTGAGCGTCAGGCCGAGGGTCTTGGCCTGACGGATGAAGCGCAGCACGGCGATGTCCTCGGCGTTGAAAAGCCGGTATCCCGCCTCGCTGCGCTCCGCAAGGGGCAGCAGACCCTTGTCCTCCCAGGTGCGGATGGCCTTGCGGGTCACTCCGGCCTGCTGGGCGGCCTGGCTGACTGTGTAGAGGCGCTGGTTAATGGTTGTCACGACGTCCTCCGGCGATTTGTAAATCGATTGCCTCTCAGTCTTGACGTGGCCCCTAGGGCCAGGTTCTAGCGTCGCAGGTGAGTGGGGAATGTGCGAGCGGCGCATCTCGCGAACCGGATGAAGGGAGCCGCGATGACCGAGAAGTTGGTTTTGAAGGTGCAGGGCATGGACTGTGCTGGGTGCGAGCAGCGGCTGACGGCTGCTGTACAGCGCCTGGAGGGCGTGCGCTCGGCTGCGGCCGATCACGCCACTGGGGTTTTGGAAGTAGAGCTCGCTTCCGGCTCGGATCGCGAAGCGGTGACCGCGCGGGTATCCGAGGCCGGGTACACCGTCACCGATCAGGAGGCGCGGTCATGACCGCGGTGATTGATCGGACCCCGGACTGGGCGGCCGAGCCCAGCAGTCTTCCCGGTCACTCGCGGGTGCGGGCCCGTATCGCAGGGCTGCACTGCTCGCTGTGCACGGGCACGATCGAGAAGGCGTTGGGGCGGCAGCCGGGGGTGGCGCAGGTCGCGGTGAGCCTGACCCACGAGCAGGCCCTGGTTGACTACGACCCGGAGAAGATCAGCGGCGCCGAGATCCTGAGCACGCTGCGGGACATCGGCTATGACCTGTACGACCCGCGCAAGCTGCGGCCGTTCGAGGAGGAAGAGGCCGTGCTGGTCCGCGAGGGGGTGCGGCTACTGGCCGCGGTCGCGGCCAGCCTGACCGCGATCGCGCTGGTGGCCGCCGCCGGGCTGGTCGGGGCGCTGGTCTCCGCCTCGGTGGTGACGCTGATGGTGCCGGTCGCCCTGGCGATCCTGCGGCCCGCAGGCTGGCTGCGCGCGTCGGCGGGGACACTCGGGATCGTCGCCCCAGGCGGGGCGGCACTGGCGCTGCGGGCCACTGGTGTGCTCGGCGAGTCCGCCACTGGCTGGATCACCGGCGCACTGGCGATGGTGATGATGGCGGTGGTCACCCCGCACTTCGCCCGCATGGCCTTCCAGTCCGCCCGGCGCGGCATCCTCAATCAGCACGTGCTGCTGGAGGTCGGCGCGCTGGCGGGCATCGCCGGCGGTGTAATCGGGCTGACCGGGGTGCTGCCCGACTACCCGACGGCGGCGTTTTTCGCCGTCACCGTGCTGATCACCACGTACCACACCTTCTCCGAGTGGCTTTCGCTGCTGGTGAAGACTCGCTCCAGCCAGGCGGTGAAGAAGCTCCTCGACCTGCGCCCGGACACCGCCCGGGTCGTCCGCGACGGCACCGAAACCGAACTCGCCCTGGAGCAGATCGTCGTGGGGGACGTGGTGAGGATCCGCCCCGGTGAGCGGGTTCCCGTCGACGGCCGCGTGTCTGCCGGGTACTCCGCGCTGGACATGTCGATGGTCACCGGCGAACCCGTGCCCGTGGAGCGCGCACCGGGCGAGGAGGTCGTCGGCGGATCGGTGAATGGCACCGGCACCCTGCTGGTGGAGGTCGCCCGGGTCGGCGAAGAGACCTTCCTGTCCCAGATCGTCCGGCATGTGGAGGACGCCCGGGCGCTGAAGCCCGGCATCCTGCACCTGGTCGACCGCGTGCTGCGCCTCTACACGCCCCTGGTACTGGCGGCCTCGGCGCTTGCTCTGGTCGCGTGGCTCGCCGGTACCGCGCTCGCCGGTGACGTCGACGCACGGCGCGCGATCTTCGCCGCCCTGACGGTACTGGTCATGGGCTACCCGTGCGCGGTGGGCATCGCCGCCCCGCTGGCAATCGTCCGCGGCGCCGGAGAGGCCGCCGACCATGGCATCCTCATGCGCACCGGCGAGGCGTTCCAGACCCTGCGGCAGGTACGCACCATGGTCCTGGACAAGACCGGCACCCTCACCGCCGGCAAACCCACCGTACGCGGCATCCGTGCCCAGGGCATCGACGAGGACGAGTTGCTCACCCTGGCCGCAGCCGCCGAGCACTCCTCCGAGCACCCGCTCGCCCGTGCCGTCGTGAATGCCGCGAACGACCGCGGGCTGGTCTGGCCTGAGGCAGGGGACTTCACCTCGCTCACCGGACTTGGGGTGGCTGCCGAGGTCGCAGGACGGCGGGTACTGGTCGGCCGCCCCGCCCTGCTGGCCGAGCAAGGCATCGACATCACACCTCTCCAGGTGGCGATCGAGCCCTGGACCAGTACCGGGCACACAGCCATCGCCGTGGCCGTTGACGACACCCCGGTCGGGGTGATCGCGCTCGGAGACACCCTGCGCCCGGAGTCTGCCGACACCGTCTCCGCCCTGCGCGCCGCCGGCATCACACCGGTCCTGCTCACCGGTGATAATCACCGCGCCGCCGCACACACTGCCAGCCAGATTGGGATCAGCGAGGTGCACGCCGAGGTCCGTCCCGACCACAAGGCCGCCATCATTCGTCATCTGCAAGAGGGCGGGCATCGGGTGGCCATGGTCGGCGATGGCATCAACGACGCCCCGGCCCTGATGCAGGCCGACGTCGGCATTGCGATCGGCACCGGCACCGACATCGCCATGGAGTCCGCCGACATCATCCTCGTACGGGACCACCTGCACCTGCTGCTGACCGCCCATCGCATCAGTCGCACCAGCTACCGCAAGGTCAAGCAGAACGTCGCCCTGGCGTTCACCTTCAACGGCATCGGCATCCCGGCCGCCGCCACCGGCCTGGTCTACCCGGTGTGGGCGATGATCGCCATGGCCGCCTCGGTCACCGCCATCTTCGCCAACTCCATCGGCGCCCGACCCACCCTCCTTTTCGCCGCGATCAGCAGCGTCGGACGCCAAGAGGGCACGGCTGAGAGGGCGACGAACGAACCGGAGCACGCCGCTGCCTAGCCGGAACGCTCACTGCCGCCCGACCGGGGCCGCTAACGCTGTCCCAGTCGGGGCATCCGTCACCCGCACCGGCTTCTCCAAGCTTCCAATGAGGGCCGTATCCAAGGCTCCCTCAGTCCATGCGGCCCTTGACCCGAGGTGCGAAGTGAACGGGCACGGTTATACGGCTGGTGTTACTCCTGCTCGTTGCCTACGAGTATGTCCTTGACCTTGCCGGCTGTCTGCCGACCCATCGGCCCGCCAATGATCGATTCGTCCGGGTCGGCCGTGTCTTGTTGCGGCAGAGAGAACTGCAACCGCTCCGTGTACGGTGCCGACCGCCCCAGCACGTGGGCAGAGGCATTCTCGGCGTAGACCTCGCGGGCCTGCGACACGTCCTTGGCGCCCGTCACGATGTCGTGCATCAGGTTGAGCGTCAGGATGTTCATGGCTTCGGAGTCGCAGCGTGCTGCGGCTTCCCCTGCGGTCCGGTCGACCAGGCAGCTGCCGTCGAACTGCGTAATCTCACCGGCCTTCTCGGGGGGAACCGCGTAGTCGATGTATTGGGTGAGGAAGTCGGTATGTGCCGTAGGGAAGTTGTGCACGATCTCGTCCCGGGTGAGCTCCGTGCGCTTCCAGGGCCCATTCCGGTGCCAGATGAGACGGGCAGGGGTTGCCTCGTTGGGCGGCCCGCACTGCTCCAGTATCTGCAGCTCGACCTTCTTCGGTGCCGACGGCCACTGCGTGACCAGTGTCCTTACATCCTCGGCATCCGCCGTGTACTGCCGGCCTCGTTCCGTTTGCTCCTCCCCGAGGAGCTTGTGCTTGATGGCGCTCCCCTTGGCCGCCGCGAGCGTTGCCATGCGCTCCGCGGTGGGGATGTCTTCCGGACCGCGCTTTTGTTCGGTCATGACAGAGCCCTTCCTAACCTCTCGCTCTCCAAGACACCGCGCCGACACGTCGGCGTCGGCCGCTCATGAGCCCGGGTATCCGCGGGGAGTCCCCGTAGTCGGCTGGCCGCTGGACTTCGAGCCGCGTCTGGCAAGGGCCGCGGTCATGCCTTCACAAGGCCTGACGGTCTTTTCAGAATGTGAGGACCTGGTACCCCTTGCTGATCAGGCTGCGAAGGCTCGGATGGCCCTCGTACTCGTCCAGCATGGGGACCTCCGCCTGGCGGGCGCTTTTCTCGGCTTCGAACTGCTGGGCGCAGAACTTGCAGGTCCCCGCCACAACCGCGGTGACAGCCTGATAAGCCTGGTGGGCATCGTGCTTCGGGTCGGCGAAGACACCCGGCCACTTCGTACCGGCACCATCAAAGATGAGCCGTACGTCATCACCTGCTTCCATACATTCCTTGGCTGTGACGAGGGCGTTGTACGACCGGCCCAAGTCGGCATGCGTTTCCGTGTCAGCGAGAACGATGAGGGCCACCTTGCTCATTACGCACCATCCTTTGCTGTTCAGTCGCTAAGGGTTCTGAGAGCCCGCCTTCACTTACGCACGTCAGCCTTGAGAGAGTTTGCACCAGGAGCAGACCCGGCGGTGCTTCATCATCTGCTCGACGAACAGCACAACCGACATGCCCGCATCCGCGACGTCTTTTCCTGCGGCCGCCAGCGCGACCCACGGGTGCTCCCGATGCCGTCGGCGGTGCACCCATCCCGGTGAGTACCAAGGTGATGCCGGCGCTGGTCAGTCGGAAACCTGAAGGCATAGACGTGCGCTGTGGTCTTGCTACGTGGTCACGTCCTCGCGGCGGTGCTTCATCAGTCCCATCACTCGTGCCATGGCATACATGGGAGGCGCGGCCTTGCGGACGTCGCGCCGGGCCGTGGGTCCGGAGAGTGTCAGCATGCGGTCCATCTCGGCGACGCCGCGAAGCATCGGCACTACGCGACCTTGGTGTTCGCCCGCCGGAGAGCGGCCGGACAGCACATTCTCAAGGGCCGCGCGCAGGATCGGCTCGCGGTCGTTGGACCAAAGGACCCGGAAACCGACCCGGCCGTCTCTGCCCATCAAGTAGGCGGCGTTCGGCTTGGGGTCGAGCATGCGGTGGAGCGTCCCGTTGAGGTCGTCGACATCGACGGGCCACGGAAGCTCGTCGCGGGTCTTGAGGTCGCGTGCGTGGTCCATTTTGCGATCGAGCCGGTCCGGCTGGGGGTATCGGTCACCGGGATGGGCTTCGCGTACGTAGAGCGTCACGAACGCCACGCGGTCACCGAATTCGGCGTGGAGCCGCTTGAGGGCAGGGTCGGCGGCCGCGGTCATCGGGCAGGTCACCGACCCCATGGTCAGCAGCAAGGGGGTGCGGCCCACGAAGTCGGACTTGGCGACTCGGCCACCGTCCACCGTGGGGAGGTCGAAATCCGGCATCTCTTCGCCTGGCTGCGGTCCTGCGTGGAACCGCATGTCTTCAACCACCAGTCGGGTATGGAAATGCGGGTATCGGTACGTCATCGTCTCCGGGTTCCTTCCGGGTGCAGGAGCTTGCGCCTTGGCCGGCTGCATGGCCCTTCGGCTCTCCCAGGGCAACGCCGCCGTACCGAGACGGAATCCACCTGTACGGGGAGCATTACGGCTCCATGGGTCCTGGCCGGTTCGACGTGCCAGGAGTTGTGCCGCCGGTCGCAGTCGCGGTGGGTTGCGGCTCGGCTCGCCGCGTCCTTTCGAACGGCCGTCCAAGGAAGAACGGCACCAGCAGCAGCCCGAAGATCAGCGGGTGAACGAGTGCTTCGAAGAGCTGATCCGGCCCCTGAGGGTTGGTGAAGAACTCGAAGACGGTCCTACCGAGGATCTGGAAGTTGAGCACATACAGGGCCAGTCCGTAGGCGAGAGCACCGATCACCAAGGCGGGTACCTTG
Source organism: Streptomyces sp. ISL-99 (assembly GCF_018614005.1). Taxonomy (NCBI): domain Bacteria; kingdom Bacillati; phylum Actinomycetota; class Actinomycetes; order Kitasatosporales; family Streptomycetaceae; genus Streptomyces; species Streptomyces sp. ISL-99. The sequence continues at coordinate 125,686 of NZ_JAGGPC010000014.1, read as the reverse complement.
CGCAGCAGCGGGACGAGGAGTAGCGCGAAGCCCATGCCGAAGCCCAGCGAGAGTGCGATGTGGACCGTCAGGCCGAGTATCGCTTCGGTGGGGTTCGCAACCGGTACGTCCGAGGCGTGGAAGACGGTGGACATGGCATACAACGGGGAGATCCCCGGCATGCCCTGGCTCACGGCGAACCACATGTTCGCCAGCAGGAATCCCATACCGGCGAAGAACCCGGCAGCCGCCCCGCGCGCGAGCAGGCCGCCCAAGTCGAGGGGACGGAGTTCGGGCTCGCTGATTACATGAGGCATGTGGGGCATGTGCATGTGCGGCGCATGGGGCCGCTCTTTCAGGAGCGCCATGCTGACTCACCTTCTCTCTGAGAGGGAGGGTGGACGCCCGCACGGTGAAGCCCGTTGGACGGGAGCCACCTCCAAGGGATGCCGTATCCCGGGAACCCGGTCAGGCGCTGCGCCCATTCCGTTCCGGGTATTTTTTCTTCCCATGGCTCGCAGCCAGGCTGTCCACTGAATGCCGTCGCAGACAACCGGGTTCCCCGCGGGACCCTTCTGATGCGCCCATGCTTTCTTGCGCCACCTGCGCCGGCACAACCCATGCCGCTGGCTCGTGGATGGATGCCTGACCGCGCAAGGCCGGGGTCCTTGATCTGTCCCGCAGCAGTTCACGTGCTGCGGAAGGCCCATCTTTCGTTCCGCCCTGCTTACGCTGCGACCGTTGGTTTCCCTGCGACCGTTCGTACCACTGGGTTGGAGCCCGCATGGTCTCCGTGGTGCCCCTGCGGGTCAGCTTCGGCGCAGCGTCGAGAGGGCGTCTTCCACGGTCCGGTGGAAGGTGGGGTAGGCGTACATCATGTGCCGCAGCCGGTCGACCGGGACTTCGGCCTGGACCGCCACAACGAGTCCGTAGAGCACCTCGCCGCCCATGGGCCCGGCGGAGGTGGCGCCGACTAGGACCCCGCGGTCGGTGTCCTCGACGAGTTTGATCAGGCCCTCGTTGCCCGTCTTGTGGATCCAGCCGCGCGCCGAGGACGGCACCTGTGCGGTGCCGGTGCGTACTTGCAGGCCCTTCTCCCGCGCCTGGGCCTCGGTCATTCCTACGGAACCGACCTCGGGGTCGGTGAAGGTGACCCGGGGCAGGGCGCGGTAGTCCGCATCCGGGCCTGATTCGCCGAGGATGGCGCGGACGGCGATCTCGGCCTGGTACATCGCCACATGCGTGAACGCCCCTCGCCCGGTGACATCTCCGACACCCCACAGGCCGGGACCGGCAAGCAGCTGCTCGTCCACCTGTAGGGCGCGGGAGTCCGGGTCGAGGCCGACCGTCTCCAGCCCGAGCCCCGCGAGGTTGGCGCGGCGCCCGGTGGCCACCAGGAGCCGCTCGGCGGTCAGTTCCTCGCCGCCGTCGAGGGTGAGGGTGAAGGTGTCGCCGTCGTGGCGCGCGTGGGTGGCCTGTGCCCCTGTGCGTACGGTGATGCCCTCAGCGCCCAGGACATCGGTGAGCAGGCTGCCGGTCTCGGGCTCCTCGGCGGGCAGCAGCCGTTCCGTAGCTTCGACGATCGTGACCGCGGTGCCGAAGCGTGCGAAGGCCTGGGCGAGCTCGAGGCCCACAGCTCCTCCGCCGAGCACGATCAGCGACTGCGGGCTTTCCTTGGCGGCGATGGCGTCACGGTTGGTCCAGTACGGCACCTGGTCCAGTCCCGGCACCGGGGGGATCTGCGGGCGGCTGCCGGTGGCGAGTACCACCGCGCGCCGGGCGCTGAACGTCTGTCCGTCGACCTCGACCCGGCCGGGGCCGCTCAGTCGCGCGCGCCCTCGGATGAAGTGCCCGCCCTTGCCGGTAAACCGGTCCACGGCCACCTGATCGTTCCAGTCGTCGGTCGCCTCGTCGCGGATCCGGGAGGCGACCGGCCCGAAGTCGGGGCTGACCTGTGCTTGCCCGGCCATGTTGGGGATGCGGCGGGCCTCGGCGAGCAGGTTGCAGGCGCGGATCATCATCTTGCTCGGGATGCAGGCCCAGTACGGGCACTCCCCGCCGACCAGCTCAGCCTCGACGCCGACGACGTCCAGTCCCTCCCCGGCCAGGCGCTCGGCGACGTGCTCGCCGCCCACGCCCATCCCGATCACAATGGCATCGGTCTCCTGCGCCATGTCTGTCTCCTTGCTGGTGGTGCGTCCGGGTTTCCCGGCGTATACCCGGAACCCGGTCGGGGTCCCGCGCCTTCCCTCCTTGGTCCCCCGCGCGGCGGCGCTGGCCGGGGGCGGGTCCCCGCAGTTCTGCGGACCAGCGCGGGCACGGCAAAGGCACAAACGGTCTACCGTGAAAAAGGAGGCCTGCAATGTCGTCCCTGCCTGTTGGTCACGCAGAACGTGCACAAGCCATCGAACGCCTGAAGGCAGCGCATGCCGACGGCCTGTTGGATCATGCCGAATGCGAGCAGCGGCGCCGCCAGGCCCTGCAAGCCCGTACGCAAGACGAGCTGCGCTCGCTCCTGGCGGACCTGACCGGTCATACGACTGGTATCGAGCCGTCGACTGCCACGCGTCTCGCCTCGGTACGTGACCGCATAGCCGACTGGCTGGTCAGGGCTCTCAGACGCGCGGTGTTCTGCTGGCTGCCGCCTCCTGGAGGACGCCGATTACGGGCTGGGGCGTCGCTGGGGCGAGCTACCGTGTCCGGATGGCGGCCCGTCCTGCTGCGGATCGTGGTTCGCAAGATCACTGTCCGAGTGGGCGGCGTTCCTTCCCGCGCTCTCGTCCGTCGCCGGGCGCTTGCTGAGCCGGGAGGCGCCCCACACCAGAGTTCCGATCAGCAGCAGAAGCGTGAACGGATAGAAGACCGGGCGCAGCGGGATCAGCACTGGCAGGAGCGCCGCGGCAGTGCCGCTGCCGAGGACGAGCAGGAAGGTCGGTACGCAGCAGGCGAATCCCAGCAGGAACGCCGGGAGCACGGCGAGCAGCCGCGCGTACCGGGTCCGTCGGCAGGAGGCCGCCTGCAGGGCCGCGAGCCCGGCGACAGCGACATTGGACCCCACCAGCGCGGCCACGATCGCGCCGAGCAGCAGGTTGAGCGGGCTGAGGAACACCGCCACGTGCTGAGTGGGATGCACCGCGAGCACCGGCTCGAACAGGTACGGAGCCCGGGCTTGGAACAGCTGCTCCCAAGCGGTCTGGAACACCGGGATGCCCGTGAACCGGCCCGAGGCCGACACCACCAGATCACCGATGGACGCCGGGTACGCGAGCAGCATCACAGCGGCCGCGACCAGCCCGACCCGCCGGTGACGACGCACGCCAAGGGCGGCGCGCACGCTGCGAGGAGTGGCCACGGTGGCGGCGGCCGTGGCGTCCCAGGCGTCGCCGATCCTGGCGACGGCCGCTAGCGCCCTGTTCATTGCCGCACCTGGGTGTTCGGATAGAACGCGTACCACGCGAACCACATGGAGTCGAGGAAGTCGGCCGGCTTCCACTGGTCGCCGACGCGCTGGAAGACCCGAGCGGTGTCGAGCTGGTCGTCCCATCGCGCGACCACCTCTGTACCTCCCACTGTGGCCTGCACGGTCTTCACCTTGCGGACGAGGTCCTTGTGGATCGCAAGCCGCTGCTCACCGGCCCGTACGCCGATCACGACGTCCTTGTCCGGGAGGCGGTCGTTCATGGTCAGCACCGGGAAGAGCGTGCCTTTTTCGACGTAGTAACCGCTCTGTCGCGGGTAGGAGCCGTACGGATCGCTGCCGTAGTTGCGCAGGGCGCCGGTGTCGGTGGACAGCACACGGGTGTCGGGATGCGCGGCCCGCCAGTCCTTCCAGGTGCTCCACACCAGGGGGACGGTGTCCAGCCGCTGCCCTTTGAGCGGTCCGCTGATGGCGGTACCGAGCAACTGCGGCCACTCAGAGCCGGTCTGCCGGTCGTACATCAGCAGGTTGGAATTGACGAGTTTGCCTGTGGTGCCGAACGTCAACTCAGGCATGCCGGGCGGGCTGGAGAACCCGATCACCGTCCCGGTGAGCGGGCAGTAAGTGACCGCCAGCGGCTCGCCGCCCACGGTGTCGTTGACGATCTCGTGCCACACCAGCACCTGCTGGGGGTACGCCCGGAACTCGCCGCGGTACTCCAGCCCGAACACGGGCTCATCGTCCTCGAGGAAGTCCGCGTCCCGTGCCGGGACGAACTTCGGCCGGTCGACGGAGGGGATCCCGTCCTTGCCCGGACCGCCGGAGACCGCGGCGCCGGCCAGTGTCTCCAGCGATGGATCCTGACCGGGCTGCACCGCCGGGGGCGAGTCGGCGGGGCGGTCGGAGATGGCCTGCCAGCCGACAAAACCTCCGCCCAGGAGCAGGCCGATGAGCCCCCCGATTACCCCGGCCCCTTTGAGGGCCTGCCGACGGTTGGGCTTGGGACGCTGCTGACCGTTCACCGGACATCACCCCTGACCACGCCCGGATACGAGTGATGTTCAGGGAACCCGCCGGCCCGCGTCCACTCTTCCCCTGGACCCTCTGTTTCTTGGAAGGCACGCATCCGCGCTCTGATTGCGCTGCCGTACGCACACCAAGAACCGTTGGTACTCCAGGGAAGTGAGCAGGTCGCTGCAGCGGTGGTGTGCGGCTACGAGGAACGGCCGGGTAACAGCAGCTCGAACGCCACCACCGGGCTTGAGCCCGGCGCGCCAGCTTCTGTACGCCGGACGGGTCACACGAATTGCCACGTCATTCGGGCTGCTCCGTAGTGGAGGAAGGTGGCCGAGGAGGCACTCGACTACGCACCCGCCCCCGTCCGGCCCGGACAGGGCGATCCCGGCCGCAGGAGCCCACGATGAAGCACACCTCCAAGGCGAGAACAGCGGCGATCACCGTTGCGCTGATCGCCGCTGTCTGCAGCGGATGCGGTGATGACGACGAGGAACCGGTCCCGCCCGCCTTCGTCCCGACCACGCCAACGAGTACTGGTACCGCAAGCCCCGGAGGTGCAGCCACTGTGGCTGCGCGCTCCAGCAAGCTCGGCCGGATCCTGGTCGACGGGAAGGGCCGGACTCTCTATCTGTTCGAGGCCGACAAGTCGGAGAAGTCAACCTGCTCCGGAGCATGCGCGCAGGCCTGGCCGCCTCTGACCACCTCCGTCAAGCCAAAGACGGCCCAAGGCGTCAAGCCGGACCTGATCGGCACGAGCCCCCGGGACGACGGCAGCACAGGAGTCACCTACAACGGCCACCCGCTGTACTACTACCAAGGCGACAAGAAGCCCGGCGACACGAACGGACAGGAACTCGACCAGTTCGGCGCCGAGTGGTACGTGCTCAATGCGGACGGCAACAAGGTCGAAGGTAAGGGAACAGGTGAAGACGGCGGCTACTGACTCGGTCCTGACGGGCAGTGGCTTGATTGGCGTGCTCATTGCGACCGGCTGCTGTTGGGGTGGGGCGGTGCGCCATAGGCCTGGTCGATGGCGGCGGCCGCGTTGATCAGTCCGATGTGGCTGAAGGCCTGCGGGAAGTTGCCGAACAGTTCACCGCTGCGCGGATCGATTTCCTCGGCGAGTAGCCCCAGGTCGTTGGCAAAGCCGGCGACACGGTCGAAGAGGGCCTTCGCGCGATCGGGGTGACCGGCTTGGGCGAGGGCGGAGGCGAGCCAGAACGAGCAGAGCGCGAAGGCGCCCTCCTTGCCGGTGAGTCCATCGACGCTTGGATCCCCGGTTGTCCGGTAGCGCAACACCATCTCGTCCTCGGTCAGCTCCCGGGCGATCGCCTCGATCGTCGCGTACATGCGCTCATCGTTGGCCGGCAGGAATCCGTACAGCGGCATGAGCAGGGCGGCGGCGTCGAGCTCGTCGGAGTCGAACGCCTGGGCATAGGCCTGTCGGCGGTCGCTCCAGCCCCGTTCGAGCACCGCCGCGCGGATCCGGTCCCGTTCTGAAGACCAGGATTCGGTACGCGCGTGCCGACCCAGGCGTGGGGCGAGCTTCACCGCGCGGTCGAGCGCCACCCAGCACAACACCTTCGACGACAGGTGATGGCGCGGTTCGCCACGCATCTCCCACATGCCGGCGTCCGGTTCCGTCCAGCGGCGCGCCGCAGTGTCTGCCAGCTCTGCGGCGAAACGCTGGATTTCCGGGTGCAGCTGTCCGAGCCGTTCCCTGTACAGGTGCAGAGCGTTCAGGAGTTCGCCGTAGAGGTCGAGCTGGCTTTGCGCCCATGCGGCGTTGCCGACCCTTACCGGGCGGGAGTCCCGCCATCCGCGAAGATGGGGAAGTACGCGCTCGGTCAGGTCGTGCTCGCCGCCGACGCCGTACATGCACTGCAGCGACGATTCCGCTCCGGCGCTTCCGCCTGCGGAACTGGTCATGAAGGAGACGAAGTCAACCGCCTCGTCGAGGCACGAGCCGTGGTAGAGCGCCTCCAGGGTCAGGCTGGCGTCGCGGATCCAGGCGTAGCGGTAGTCCCAGTTGCGTTCGCCTCCCACGGTCTCTGGCAGGGAGGTCGTCGGTGCGGCGACGATGGCGCCGGTCGGGCGGTACGTCAGCCCCTTGAGCACCCGGGAGGACAGCAGCACCAGGTCGTGGTGCGGGCCCTGGTAAATGTCATGCTCGGCTTCCCAGGACCGCCACGCTTCGACGGTGTCCGTGATCCGTGCCGTCACCCGCTCGGGAGCGGTCGGCTTGGGTGGGGCTACTTCGGGGGGTGCCCACACGAGAGAGAAGCCGAGTCGCTGACCGGCTGCCACTCGTAGCCTGGCGCGGGCACAGGCTTCGCCCGCCTCCAGCGGGACGGGGGAGCGCACGGCGATCTGGTTGGGGCCGCCGAACGTACGTGCCCCGCCGTCGGTGAGGCGCAGCAGCGGACGTACCAGCCCGTACTCGGGGCGGGGCACCAGGTCGATGTCGAACTCGACCTCGCCGAGCAGCCCCTCGATCTCGCGCAGCAGCTCGTGTGGTGGCCGCAGGCCCAGATGGTGGCCTCGCTGGCCTTCGGCGACGGCGAGCGCGTCGCGCAGACGCGCTGCGCCGGTGGCGGTGGTGAACGTGGTTTCGATGACGAGGGTGCCCGGCAGGTAGCGGCGTCGCACGTCGAACCGCCCTGTCGGGGTGATCGACCAGTGACCGGCTTCAGGGTCGAGCAGGCGCGCGAACAGCGCCGGGCTGTCGAAGCGCGGGAGGCACATCCAGTCGATGGAACCACGCCGGTCGACCAGGGCGGCGGAGCTGCCGTCGGCGAGCATTCCGTAATCGGCGATTCGAGTGGACATGGCTAGTCGAACCTTGGGTAGAGCGTCATGCCGCCATCGACGAACACCGTCGAGCCGACGATGTAGTCCGCCCGCTCGGAAGCGAGGAACGCCACCACGCCCGCGACATCCGAGACGTTGCCCCACCGCCCCAGCGGGATCTCATCCTGGACCGCCTTGCGCCGCTGTGGGTCGGCGACGACGTCCTGGTTGATCGGGGTCTCGATCGCCCCGGGCGCCACGGACACCACCCGGATGCCGTACGGGGCGAGTTCGCGCGCGATGCTCTGGGCGAACATCCGTTGTCCACCCTTGGACGCGCAGTAGTGGGAGTACTCCGCCCAGGGGATCGTCTCGTGGACGCTGGTGATGTTCACGATCGTGCCGCGTGAACCCCGCTCCAGCATGAGCCGTGCCGCCTCCCGAGAGCACAAGAACGTGCCGGTGAGGTTGACGTCGATGACCTTCTGCCACCACTCCAGCTCCATGTCTATGAGTCGGAACGGGCGTTCGATGCCAGCGTTGTTGACCAGAAGGTCGAGGCCGTCGAACGCGTCGGCCGTTAGGGCGAACGCGCGCCGCACCTGCTCCTCCTGCGTGACATCCATGGGTACGGTGATCGCCTTGCCACCGGCATTCTGGATCTTCTGGGCCATCGCGTCGGCGACCTTTGAGTCCCCCAGGTGGTTGATCGCCACGGCGGCGCCGTGGGCGGCAAGCTGATAGGCGATTGACTGCCCGATCCCGGAGTCAGCACCTGTCACCAGGGCTTTACGGCCGTCCAGCAGCCGTGTCTCAGGTGGCTCCATCGCGAACACGTCAGCCGCGGGGGTGCTGCTCACAGCGGTCTCCCAGTCATTCCGGCGGCGAGTACGTGAGCCCATTTACACAAGGGCGGCGTAGACCAGGGCGACCACCACGCCGTAGATCAGGTGACCCACGAGCAGGCCCATCGGTGTGCCCTTGCCGTATCCGATCCCCATGAACCCGGGAGCGCCCAGCCGGAAGCCGTCGCCGGAGCCGCGCATCCGCGGGTGGACCTCGCCCATCATGGGCATCGCGATCACGCCTACCGCCAGGCCGTGGATCAAGCCGACCACCAGGCCGGCGAGCCAGCTGGCCGAGCCGGTCCAGTGGAAGACAGCGGCGTAGATCAAGCCGAAGACCACGGTGCCCATGACGACAAAGTGGATCACCATGCCCACTGTGCGTGCGCGGCGTTCGTCTCCGGTCATCATTCCGCCGGTGATGAGCGCGATATCCATGGACGTCATTCCCATGGCACGGCCCATCATCATCGCGGCCGTCATGGCGACGGTGCCCACCAAACCGGCCAGCAGCGCCGGGCCAACTGCAAACTCCATTGCCCTCAGCCCTCTCGTCCAGGGAGCGGGGATATCACACCCCGCACGGTGGGAACCCGGTGTGGGCGGCGCTGACTTCCCCACCAGCGCAGTCGTCGACATTCTTGGCAGCACGCCCGGTGCGGGGCCCGGCAGCAGCGGACCACGATGTGCGGTCTTCGCCGACCGTCGTCTGCCGCGATCAGCACGGCGATGTCGATGTTCATGACGCTCCCGACACTCCAGTACCGGCCATCCGCCGCGTGCCGCCCGCCACCGAGCAGGAGCAAAAGCTCCTTCGTTCTGCACGGCGGCGCCGCTGCCCGCCGATTGATTCCTCTGGTTGCCGCAGTCCGGCACGAGCACCACGGCCCGCTTGTCCGTGTTGCTTCGCTTGACCCTGCCCCTGGGGCACGGTTCTAGGCTCGTACGGAACCCGCGGGAAGGATGTCTCGGATGGTGCGGTAAGGAAGGAAATATCTTCCGGGGCTCGAGATGGGCAGAGGCAGCTGAGCCGACGGCGGGGTGGTCATTCGTTCTGCGGCGGGAGTTCCCACGCTGGGGACGGGTACCTGATGGTGACGTCGTCGTAAACAGTCACCCTTCGGATCAAGACTTGACGGCCGCGGTCGAGGAAGGCACATGTACAGGGCGGCGGGTCAACCCGGAAGGAGTGCCGTGAGCGCAACCGACTTTGGGGTTCTCATCGGAGCCGCCGGGCTGATCGCGCTGCTTGCGTGGTTCTTCCTGGGGCCCAAGAAGACGCGGGTGGCCGAACTCCAAGGTGGTGTCCAAGAGATCGTGGCTTCGTTCACTTCAAGCAGCAGCGGATGTCTGCCGGTTTGGGCAGCAGTTGGCGATCTTGAAGGCCGTGGTTGTTCACGAGAAATGAATGACGTCAGTTCCTGGTCGCGGTGGCTGACAGACCGCGGTTTGACCAAAGCCCCCGGCCGGGGGAGGGTCGCTGATCGGCTGCCATATTCTTCTGCCATGGCGAACTGGCGGCGGTCTCTGGGCGATGCCATCTGGACCCTGGACCGGTCCCTGGATGGGCAGCGGCGTCCGACTCGAATCCAGAAATGGGTGGCCCGACACCCGATCGGCACCGGTCTCTGCGTGGCCGTTCCCTTCACGCTCTTCTTCTTGATGCTGTCGCGTGAGGAGGAACCCGACGACCCTCTGTTCGCTGTGGTCTTCGGGCTGGCTCTGGGCCTCGTCTTCGCCCTCACTGCTGTCTCAGAGCGCCTCCGGCAGCGCCGACTCAAGCGCAGCCAGTAGCGGCACTGCCCCCGGCTTGTACGGATCCAGCGCAGTCCGCCGCGGCGGCGGCTTCTTCCGCGGCTTAGGCCAGATCGAGTCCACGGCCTTCTTCACCGTCCGCCACGACACGTTGTACTTGCGCTCAAGCTCGCGCATCTTCATGCCGGCACGGTGATCACGCCGGATCGCCGCGTACAGCTCGACCTTGGACATCTGCGGCATGACCAGGACCTTTCACCAGGAGCACCCCGATGCTGCCCTGGCAAGTACCCCAGTGCTGTCAAAACTCGGGTCCTGGCTCAACTTCTGTGGAGCTGCGCCGGACGCGCTCGCGCCCGCCTTGGACGAAGCCGCTGACCCGTCGGCTCCCCTTCGAAGCAGTGCAGTAGTCCGGCTCGGGAGAGGAGCCGCTCGGTGAGGGCGGCGCGGCCGTTGGTCATGGTCACCAGGCGGAATCCCGCCTCGTGAAGAGTCCGCACGCCGTCCGGGACATCGGGGTGTACCTCAAGCTCGGTGAACCCGGCCAGCACATGACGTGCCGCTTGCTCGACGTCTCCCGACCATCTCGGGACTCTGGGCAACAGCGCCCGGATTCCATCCTGGGCAACGGCCGAGAAGTCCGCAAAGGGCTCCGGCAGCGGTGAGTGCGAAGCCGTCGCGCAGCACGCCGGCGAACCATGGGCGGAGAAGGTGTGGGGGAGCGCCGATCTCTTCGAAGCGTGTCCGTAGCGGACTCATGTCGCTGAGTGTCTCGTTGACGTCGAAAACGAGCACCTGAGCGTTCCGGCTCGGCACTGTCTCCTCCATGAGGTGAGGGTATGCGGTTGCCCCGTTGTACAGCGCGGTGCCCGATGTCGACGGCCTTCCGGATGACCGTGCATGCAAGGTGCCCGAGTCACCAGGTTCCCTGTCCCAGGGCCTTCTCAGGCGCCCGCCGGGGGTGGCGCGTTGTCTTCCCCGTCGTCGTTCCCGGCCGCCGGGTCGCTCATGAGCGATTCACCGAATGCTCGCAGCCGCTCCACGGCCCCGGCGTCCGGTTCTACCCGGCGGGCCAGCGTGTTGTGGATCTCCCGGTAGACCGACACCTCAAGGCCGCACCGACGGCAGTCCTTCAGATGCGCCGCGACCCGGCGTGCGGTGACCTCGTCCGTCTCGCCGTCGAGGTAGGACTGCAGCAGGCGGGCGACCTGCATGCAGTTCATCCTGCGCTCGGCCGCTGAACGTCGCCACCATGGGCGCCTTTTCACATCACACCTCGTTTCGGTGCCAGTCCGGCCGTGGCCAGTTGGGCCCTTATCCGTTTGCGCGCGCGGTGCAGCCGGCTCATCACGGTGCCTTCCGGAACGTCCAGCAGGTGGGCGGCCTCCGCGTAGGTGAGGCCGTCGATGTCCACCAGCTGCACCACCTGCCGGTGCTTGTCCGGAAGCGCGCACAGGGCCTCGTCGACCACCTCGTCGAACGCTTCACCCACCACAACTTCTTCCGCCGACCCGCTGGCGCCCGTGGAGCTGAGCCGGTCCAGGTCGGTGTCCGGGTCGTCCAGAAGATGCGGACGGCGGCGGCGGTGCCGGTTGATCTCGGCCCGCCGCATGATCGTCAGCAGCCAGGCGCGCGGGTGTTTCCCGTCGAAGCGGTCGATGGCCCGGTACGCGCGCAGCAGGGTGTCCTGCACCAGGTCTTCGGCGTCGGCGGGCTGCGCGGTCAGCGTCATCGCCACGCGCAGCAGCACCTCCACCTCGGGCAGCACGTAGGCAGCGAACGCCTTGCCCCGAGGGTCCGCCGGGTCTGGCGGCGCTGTCACTTCGTCTTCCACACAGCAGAAACCCTCCTCGGGACGGGTACATTCCATCTCCCGGTGTAACGCATGGGGCCACGCGCCGACAGCGCACCCGAAACGGCCGCTGCCGATCACCGGCCAGTGGCCGAGAGCGGGCGCGCGGCAGGCCGGGATCCGCAGACGCAGACGACCGTACGGGGATCATTCCTGTCCCCGGGTAGTCGCGAGGACACGGCGCAGCGGCAGTGGCAGCGTTTTTCCGCCGCGGACCCAATGGGCGAGCGCCCGCTTGGCGCCATCCGCGCGTTCGGGGGCGAGGCCGGGCAGATAGAGACCATCGACCAGGACGGCCACGTCCTCGGACGTCTCCAGTACGAGAGTGAAGACCCGGCGCTCGTCGGACCGCACCCTGAATCTGGCCGGCCGCAGCACCTTGGCAACAGAGTCCCGCGCCGGAGGGTTGGGCCAGGGCTGATGCACCGCGCCGAGCGTCCGCATGACCCAGGCCCAGCCCAACAGCCCGGCTGGGTCGAACCCGAGGCGGGCCGGGACGAGGGCAGCGAGCAGGCCGCCGGGTCGTAGCACCCGCGTAATCTCGCCCAGCACCCGTGGCAGCGGAGTGAGCACCGGCAGGCACATCGACGCGCAGACCGCGCCGACACTTCCTGAGGTCAGGGGCAGGGCGTCGGCGCTTGCGCGCACGAGCGGACCGCGGCCCGCCCGGGCGGCTGCGGCAAGTTCCCCCGACGAGGAGTCGACACCCACCCAGTCGGCGTCCGGGAGCAGCGGCCGCATGGGTGCGGTGCCGCAGGCCAGGTCCAGCACGGGGCCGGGTGCCCCGCGCAGGGGCTCGGCCAGCCAGGCGTGCGGAGAGCTATCGGCCCGCTCGAAGAACCGTTCGGTGATGCCGGGGCGATCGTCGTGGTAGGCGGAGAGATAGCGGCGCCACTCTTTCTCGTCCAACTCGGCGGCTCCTCCTGATCGGCGGGCGGTTGCCGGGAACCCTAGGGTCTCGCCACGGCCATTCCATGGAATGCGTCGAGTCGAGTCCCGGGTTCCCGGTGCATGAAAAGGCAGCGCATCCCCGGGCCACGTCAGTTGTGGGCTGAGTGCCGGGAGAAGGTACGGCATGTGCGGCTGCGCGGTGCTGTGGAGGCCTACGCGGACGGGGAGCTCAGCGGTGTGCACCGGATGCGGGTGGCCGCGCACGTCGCTTGCTGCTGGGCGTGCAGCGGCTCTCTGCAGACGCTGCGGCTGATCAAGGCCTCGCTGCGGGGCAGCCCTCGGCGTACGCCCGCCTCGCTGGCCTCCGTCCGTATGCGTCGCTTCGCCCAGCGGCTCACCTCGTCGCCCCGTGCCGACCCGTGAACCGTCGAGCCCGTGTTCGCAGAGGAGGACATGATGTCCATCCGATCCTCGAGCCCCTTGAGGCAGGGAAGCCCTCTGGCAGCGGCGGTTGATGGAGCCTTGATGCTGCTGCGCTGTGCAGGTCCGCTGATCGCCGCCGGCGCTGGTCTGATCGTGGTTGGCGGTGTGCTGCGCCACGCATGGCTGGTGACCATGGGCGCGATGCTCGTGCTGATGGCCACCGTCCACGCCATGCGGTGTCACGTCATGCGCGGTCGTGGAGCGGCCGATCCGGACGGCTGCTGCTCCAACGTGCCGCTGCCTGGTGCCGGCGGCGACCGGGATGAGGACAGCCCTGGCACGGGGTAGGGAGTGCCGGCCGTCAGATGCTGTCAATCCGTCGTGCCGACGTCGGTCGGCTCCGCGACGCATGCCGATGAAGCGGGCCCGCGCTTCCCGTTGATGCCGCCGGGCGTGGCCCGGTCCAGGTCTTCCGGTTTCGGCGCCTGGCGATGGTGCGGACGAGCCTGGGGGCAGTGGTGGCGGCCAGTAGCGCGACCAGGGGGACGATGATGTCGGCCCAAGGGTCGCGGATCGGCCGGTACACCGCGGTGCCGATTCTGATCTCGATGAAGCCGACCGGTCTGACCTCCGCGCCCCCGCCCCCGCCGCCGCCCTCGCCTGTCTTGGCGGCACTGTTTTCCCGTCCGGCGCCGCCGCCGAAGCCGAATCCGGCCCTGGCCACCGGGATGACGGTGACCCCCTCGCAAGTGACGGGTTCGCCGAAGACTGCGGTCACGGAAGCTCTGCCGCCCAGCTGGTCGGCGAGTCGTTCCAGCATTCTCGTTGCCGCCTCGGCAGAGCCCGTCGCCGTCTCGACGGCGGCGTGCGTCATGTGTTCCGGCGCGCTCATCACTGTCCTGCCTGATCGGGGTGGCGCCGGGTGGCAGTGCCCAGGATGTGGGTGGCGGCCGGGGAAGGAATCTTGATGTGCGCAGCGGCCGCGACGAGATGGCTGCCCAGCTCTTCGGCGACGTACCAACAGCGCAGCTCGATGCCTTCCTCGACACGGTGGAGACACTGATCAGCCGACTGCGCTCTGCGAATCCCGATAATCCGCCCACGTGAACAGGGTTCGGCTGGCTGTCCCCGGTTACTGGGGCCGTCGGGGTCGGTGGTCTTCTCGGCGGAGAGGTGAGCATGCCGGGCCCGGCATGCGGTCAGCAGCAGCCGGACCCTGTCTCTGTGCCGCTGGTGGCTGCGGCGTCGGCCGGTGCGCAGGGGAACAGGCCGAAGTGCGTCGTCCTGTCGCCGGTCACGGTGAAGTGCGGAGCATAACGGGTGCGGCTGAGCATGTCGGCGGTGTTGCCGCAGACCAGCATGGGCTTGCCGGTGTGGAGGCGGTGGTGGTCATCGAGATCGAAGGCGTGCGGGTGTTCGGGGAGGGTGCCGCGATAGACGGCGACCTGCCCGTAGTCCTCGCAGCGGTCCTCCAGCGGCACGTTGAACGCACGGACGGTGCGCGAGGTGAAGGACGCGAAGCCGATCTTCCGCTCGATGTCCGGGCTGCTCAGCGTGATGGGTGAGGCGGCGACCGTACGGGCGTCCGCGCAGCCGGAGTCCGCCATCAGGCGCCGGAAGTCCTCGGTGTACAGCGCGCCGGCGAGGCATTCGCCGACCAGCTCCGCGTCGCCCATGAGCGTGGCGGGCAGCCGGCGGTCGGCGAAGACGTCGGAGAAGTACAGCTCGCCACCGGGCTTGAGCACCCGGAAGATCTCCCGGAACACGCGCGGCTTGTCCGGAGAGAGGTTCAGTACGCAGTTGGAGACGACCAGGTCGATCGAGTCGTCCGCGATACCGGCGCCGGCCAGGTCCTCGATGTAGCCCTGATGGAACTCCGTATTGGCCCACCCGAACCGCTCCGCGTGCCAGTCCTGCCGGCGGCGAGCCACGGCCAGCTGCTCCTCGGTCATGTCGACGCCGATGACCCGGCCCTTGGGACCGACGAGCTGGGAGAGGACATACGCGTCGCGCCCGCTGCCGCAGCCCAGATCGAGGACGGTGATGCCGTCGAGCGCGGCGGGGATGGGGGAACCGCAGCCGTAGTAGCGGTCCTTGACCTCCTCGTGTACGCGGGTGAGTGCGTCGGCGATGCGGGGCGGCGGCGCCTCGGCGGTGCAGCAGGCCGAGGTCTTCAGGTCCTGAGAGGACGACAGCAGCTTGCCGTAGTAGTCCTTGACTGCGTCCGTCACGAAGCCGGTGGATACATCGGTCGCCATGTTTCTCCTCTGGGACGAAGGCGATAAGTGTGAGCGGGCGGGTGCCGCCGTGCGCCGGGAACCCACCGAGGGGCGGCCGGCATTCCCCCGAGGCGGACACGCCGGGCACGGTGGTGTGCCCGACGCGGTGCCGTGTGCCGTGTCGAATGAGTCGTACCCGGAGGGAAGGCGGGAGCCACCCGAACGGGTTCCCTTGCCGCAACGATGACGAGAGGCGAGTGAGGCGGCCGATGAGCATGGGGCGTCCCCCGCGCGGCGAGGAGACGTACGACCTGGTGGTGATCGGTGGCGGAAGTGCCGGACTGACCGCCGCCCGCACCGCCGGCCGCCTCGGCGCTCGCACGCTGCTGGTCGAACGGGACCGGCTGGGCGGTGACTGCCTGTGGACCGGGTGCGTGCCCAGCAAGGCACTGCTGCATGTGGCGGCCCACGTGCAGGCCGCACGCAAGGTGGGGCGCTACGGGCTTCAAGCCCCTGATGGGCCCGCCGACCTGGCGGCGGCCATGAACCATGTCAAGCAGGCGATCGGGGTGATCGAGCCGCACGACTCGGCCGAGGCGCTGCACGACTTCGGCGTCGAGGTGGCCCATGGGGATGCCGTCTTCACGGGACCGGGGGCACTGCGGGTCGCCGGTGACAGGGAGGTGGCCTTCCGGTACGCGCTGATCGCCACCGGATCGGCCCCCGCCCTGGTGCCGGTGCCGGGCTTGGCCGAGGCCGAGCCCCTGACCAGCGACACCGTGTGGAGCCTGACTGAACTGCCGGAGCGGCTGGTGGTGCTGGGCGGCGGGCCGATCGGCTGCGAGCTTGGGCAAGCCTTCGCCCGCCTCGGCTCCACAGTCACCCTCGTGGAAGCCGCAGGCCGGTTGCTGCCGCGCGAGGAGCCCCGTGCCTCCGCCCTGGTTCGCGAGCGACTGGAGGCCGAGGGGATCACAGTCCTCACCGGCTATCGGGCCGAGAAGGTCGACGACGGCGCCGTGTACGGGCCGGGCAGGCCGATCCCGTACGACCGGCTGCTGACCACCACCGGCCGCCGGGCCAACACCGGCGGCCTCGGTCTGGAGCCGGCCGGGGTGGAGACGGACGAGCGCGGCCAGGTCAGGACCGACGACCGGCTGCGGACGAGTAACCCGCGCATTTACGCGGCCGGGGATGTCACCGGCAAGTCGGCGTTCACCCACCTTGGCGGAGTTCAGGGCGCGTCCGCCGTCACCGACGCGCTACTCGGGGTGCGGCGCCGTATCGACTACGACGCGGTGCCCTCGGTGACGTACACCGACCCCGAGGTCGCCCGCGTCGGCGTGACATCCGCCGAAGGAACCCGCACGCTCACCCTGGACCACGACCGGGTCGACCGAGCCATTGCCGACGGCCGCACCGACGGCTTCACCTCCCTGGTGCTGGACGGACGCCGGAGGATCATCGGCGCGACGGTGGTCGCCCCGCGCGCCGGGGAGACGATCGCGCACCTGGCCACGGCGGTACGGCTGGGCTGGACGCCCTCGCAGTACGCCAAGACCGTGCACCCCTACCCCAGTTACACCGACGGGCCCTGGCACGCCGCGCTGAGCGACGTCTACGACCGGCTCGCCGCGCACCGCCGGATCACCGGCGCCCTGCTGGGCCTGCGCAGGAAGGTGCGGTCATGATCCTGCGACTTGTCCTGGGCGCGCTGCTGACCGCGATGGCGCTCGGCCAGCTCGCCTCCTTCGCCGCCATGCCGTCCATCTTCACCGCCTACGGGCTGACCAGCGGCGCCGCCTCCACCGCTCTGGCGGTGATGCTGATCGCGGCCGAGGCTGCGGTCGGGGTGTGGTTCCTGGCCCGGCCCCGTTCCAAGGCGGTCGTCCCCGTGTGGATGTACACGGCCGTCTCGCTGGTGTGGGCGCTGCTTGCCGTCCAGGCGTACGCGCGGGGGCTGACGGTAGCGAACTGCGGCTGCTTCGGCACCTATCTGGCCCAGCCGCTGCGCTGGTTCGTCCTCGTCGAGGACGCCCTGATGCTGCTGTACGCGTGGCTGTTGCTGCGCGCCGCGCGCAGAAGGCCGCACGCCCCGGCGGAGCCGACCCCCGACCGTCAGACGCTCGGGACGACCGCCCCGTGATCACTCGTCCGATACCGAAAACGGAGATGTACCGAATGGGAATCATGGCGCGGCTGCGGGCTGTCGAACATGCCACCCGGCCCTACGACCGGGGGTTCGTGGCAGCCATGGAACGCCGGTGGGCCGAACTGCCCGACGTCGTCAAGACACCAGGCCAGATCATCGGGCAGCACGGCGTCGGCTGCGAAGGCACCCACGGAGTCTTCCCCAAGTGCAACCTGAAGTGCACGCCCTGCTACCACTCGAAGGACGCCAACCAGGTACGCGTCGACGGCCCCCACACCCAGGAGCAAGTCGCCGCCCAGATGCGACTGCTGCGCACACTGCGCGGCCCGCGCGCCCACGCCCAGCTCATCGGCGGCGAGGTGAGTCTGCTCTCGCCCGACGACCACGCCGCCACCCTGGAGATCATGCGCCAGCACGGCCGGGAGCCGATGAGCTTCACCCACGGCGACTTCGACTACGCCTACCTGGAGCAGCTGGCCCTCGGCGACAACGGCAAGCGGCGCCTCACGCGGCTGTCGTTCGCCGGGCACTTCGACAAGTTCATGTACGGCAGGCGCGGCATCGAACGCCCGCCCAATGAGAAGGCACTGAACCCCTACCGCCAGCGGTTCGCCGACATGTTCGCAAAGCTGCGGCGCGAGCACAGGGTGCGGTACTTCCTCGCCCACAACATGACCGTCACCCCCGGCAACCTCGACGAGATCGCTGACGTCATCCGCGACTGCCAGGGTATGGGCTATGGCATGTTCTCCTTCCAGCCCGCCGCCTTTCTCGGCGATGAGCGGCGCTGGAAGGAGCAGTACCGCGAGGCCACCCCGGATGCGGTGTGGGCGGAGATCGGGCGCGGCGCCGGCCGCACGCTCGGCTATCACGTATTCGAGAACGGTGACGTGCGCTGCAACCGCACCGCGTACGGCTTCTACGTCGGGAAACGCTGGTACCCCTTCCTCGAAGAGGACGACCCGCGCGATCTGGCCGTGCGCGACGGCTTCTTCCGCCACTTCGGCAAGGTCAGCTTCACCGGCACCCCGCCCGCGTTGCTCGCCGCGAAGCTGGCCCGCGTCGTCGCCCGTCACCCGTCCACCGTTGTGATCGCGCTGCGGTGGCTGGCCCGCACGGTCGGCCGGGTCGGTGTGCTGCCGCTGCTGCGCCACCGCTTCCGCGTCCGCCCGGTCACCTTTGTGATGCATCAGTTCATGGACGCAGAAGTCGTCGAGCCCGCCTGGGAGATGATGCAGCGCGGCGAGCAGGCCCAGGACCCGAAGCTGCGCGAAACCCAGGAGCGCCTGGCCGCCTGCCACTACGCCATGGCCCACCCCCAGGACGGCACCCTGGTGCCCGCCTGTGTGCAGCACGCCGTTCTCGACCCGGCCGAGAACGCCCAACTGCGCAGGCTGCTCCCGCTCGTCGAGGTCCGTACGTCCGTCCGCCGTCCCGCCACACAGGAGAAGTGACCCATGCGCATCGGTGTCATCACCGGTTCCGGCAGCTACGACTTGCCCCAACTGGAGAACGCGGCCCAGCGAACGATCAAGACCGAGTACGGCGAGGCCACCGTCACCGAAGGCCACCTGGATGACGCTGAGTTGGTGCACCTGTCCCGGCACGGTACCGGCCATCACCGGCTGTCGAACCAGGTGGATCACTGGGCGAACCTCGCCGCCCTGCTCGCCTGCAAGGTCGACGCACTGGTGTCCCTCACCGTGTGCGGCGCCATTGACCCTGCCGCCGAGCCCGGTTCCCTGGTGGTCTTTGACGACCTGTACTTCCCCGCCAACCGGCTCCCCGACGGCTCTGCCTGCACGTGGTACGAGTCTCCCGGCGCCGCCGGCCGCGGCCACTGGATCTTCGACCGGCCGTTCAGTGAACCGCTGCGCCGGGCCCTGATCGCGGCTGCCGCACACACCGGCACGCCTGTTGTCACGAGCGGGGTGTACGGGCATGTGGACGGCCCCCGCTTCAACAGCCGCCCCGAGATCGCCGCGCTGGCCGCCGCGGGCGTCACCGCGGTCAGCCAGACGGCCGGCCCGGAGGTAGTGCTTGCCGGTGAGGCCGAGCTGCCGATGGCCCTGGTCGGCTTTGTCACCGACTACGCCAACGGTGTCGCACCGCAACCCGAGCCGGTCGAAGCATTGTTGGCCCGGATGGCTGCGAGCAAGGACATCTTCGCTGCGCTGGCCGCACATGCCTTGCCGGGCCTGGAACTCGTGGCACCGGTCGGCACCGTCTACCGGTTCGGCGCATGAGTACGCGGCGTACCCCCTCGGTGCTGGTCATGGCGAAAGCCCCCCGGGCGGGCACGGTCAAGACCCGGCTGCACCCGCTGCTCGGCCCGGACGGCTGTGCCGTCCTCCAGGCCGAACTGATCCGGCACACCCTGGAGATGACGTCGTCGCACGGACTGCGCACCTATGTGGCGTACGCGCCAGGAGCGGGCGAGGAAAGCCCAGGCGACGTGACCCTTCCCGGCGTCCGCCTGATGGTACAGCGTGGCGAGAACCTCGGACAGCGGCTCACCTCCGCGGTGGTGGAGGCGTTCGCCGACGGTGCGGGGCCGCTGCTGGTCATCGGCACCGACGCGCCGACTCTGACCCGCGACCACCTGACCGTCGCCCTCTCCTCACTGGAGCACAAGGAGGTTGTGCTCGGCCCGGCGCTGGACGGCGGCTACTACCTGATCGGCATGCGCCACCCGCACGTCGGGCTGTTCGGCATCGATGCGGCCCTGTGGAGTACGGACAGGGTCCTGGCCGCTACCCGCGCAGTCGCCGCCGAGGAGGGACTGAGTGTGGAACTGCTCCGCCCGCTGCGGGACCTGGACACTCCCGAGGACGCTGCCGCGCTCCTCGCGGACCCGGTGATGCCGTACCGGATCGCCGCCCTGCTACAGCCCACGGAGGCGGTATGAGCCAGGTGTCGATCATCGTCCCCGTCCTGAACGAACAAGCCACCGTCCAGACCGCGCTGAGCCGCCTGTGCCGCGACTTCCCCGACTGCGAGCTGATCGTCGTCGACGGCGGCTCCACCGACGCCACCGTCGAACTCGCCACCCCGTACGCCACCGTGGTGCACAGCGCACGTGGCCGCGCGAAGCAGATGAACGAGGGAGCCCGGCACGCCGGCGGCGACGTCCTGTGGTTCGTCCACGCCGACACCGCCATCGCCCCGG
Source organism: Streptomyces sp. ISL-99 (assembly GCF_018614005.1). Taxonomy (NCBI): domain Bacteria; kingdom Bacillati; phylum Actinomycetota; class Actinomycetes; order Kitasatosporales; family Streptomycetaceae; genus Streptomyces; species Streptomyces sp. ISL-99. Next base: position 105,179 of record NZ_JAGGPC010000014.1, on the reverse strand, counting down.
CGGCCCTCGGCCAGATCCGCACCTGCCTCATTGACCCGAACGTGGTGGGCGGCGGCCTCACCATCCGCTTCGACCGCCGCACGCCCGGACTCAACTACCTGGCGTGGACGTCGAATGCACGGGCCCGCCGCCTGCACCACATCTTCGGGGACCAGGCCATGTTCGTCCGCCGCACTGTCTTCGACGAACTCGGCGGCTTCCCCGACCTGGCCATCATGGAGGACCTGGAAATGTCCCGGCGCCTGCACCGGCGCGGACGGCTGTGCCTGTTGACCGCTACCTCGACGGCCTCGTCGCGCCGGTTCACCGAGCACGGCACCTGGCGCATGATCGCCTTCATGCAGTACCTGAAGCTGCTGTACTTCGCGGGCGTCGACCCCGAGACCATCCGCACCCGCTACGCCGCAGGGCCCCGGCCGGCCCGCTGCGGACGTACAGCGCGCGATGCCCGTACGTGACCGTTCGATCCTGGAGAGAGACACCCCCTATGCGTATCGCAGTATGCGGAGGCCCCTACGGCAATCCGTACGCCCTGCAAGCCTTCGTCGACGACGCCCGCGCCAGAGGAGCCGAGCGCCTGTTCTGCCTGGGCGATCTCGGTGGCTTCGGCGCCGACGTGGATGCCCTGTGGCCGATCCTGGCCGACAACGGCGTCGAGTGCATCGCGGGCAATTACGACGTGGCGATCACCCGCGGCGACACCGACTGCGGCTGCGGCTACCGCGACCCCAAGGACAACGAGTACGCCCAGATCGTCTACGACCACACCCTCGCCACCACCAGCCGTGACTTCGCCGCCTGGATGGGCCAACTGCCCACTGAGCACAGGGAGAGCATCGACGGCGTGGACGTCCACATGGTCCACGGGTCGACGCTGGCGCTGAACGACTTCTGGTGGGAGTCGCTGCCGGAGGGGCAGCACCGGCTGCGCGCCGAGGCGTCCGGCGCGGACGTGGTGCTGTGCACCCACAGCGGCCTGCCCTGGCAGCGGCGCATCGGGGAAAGGCTCGCAGTCAACGTCGGCGTACTCGGCAAGCCTGCCAACGACGGCCGCCGGAACGTCTGGTACGCCATCGTCAACCTCGGCGACGGGTACCCCACGGCGGAGCTGATTCCGCTCGGGTACGACTGGCAGGCGCAAGCCCGGTCCATGCGCGCCGCCGGGCTCCCCGAAGTGTTCGTCGAGACCATCGAGACCGGCTGGTGGACCACCTGCCTGGAGATCCTGCCCCCGCGTGAGCGTTCACGGGGCCGCTACCACCTCTACCGTTCCACCCTGCCGTCCGGGTTCCGTCCCGCCGACGACGGCTGGGGAGAAGCCACGTTGCAAGCCCTGGAGGGTGACCGGCCGGTGGTGCCGCTGTTCGACACCCCGTACTTCCCGTCCCGCCTTTGGCTCTACACCAACTTCCACTGCAACCTGGCCTGCGACTACTGCGCGGTCGCCTCCTCCCCGAAGGCGGCGGCTCGCACCCTGCCCGCCGACGCCTTCCGCGCTCTCGTCGACGAGGCCGTGCAGGCCGGGTTCACCGAGCTGTACGTCACCGGCGGCGAGCCCTTCCTCCACCCCGACATCGTCGGCCTCCTCGACTACGCCTCCGCCCAGCTGCCCACCGTCGTCATGACCAACGCGATGCTGCTGCGTGGCCGCCGCGCCGCCGGGCTCGCGGACCTGGCCGGCCGCAAACTCACCGTCCAGACCTCCCTGGACGGCGCCACCGCCGCCACCCACGACCTGCACCGCGGTTCCCGCTCCTGGCAGCGCACCATGGACGGCATCCGTCACCTGATCGACCTCGGCCTGCCCCCGCGCGTCGCCCTCACCGAGACGCCTGAGAACACCCACGAGGTCCCCGCGGTCGCCGACCTGCTCGCCGGGCTCGGCCTGCCGGCCGACCACTTCGCCGTGCGCCCGCTACTGCGCCGCGGCTTCTCCGAAACCGGAGTGGAGATCGGCGAGGACTCCAGCATCCCGGAGCTGACCGTTACCGCCGACGGCCTGCACTGGCACCCCGCCGGCGCCGATCTGGCCACCAGCCCCGACCTGCATCTCGCCCCCGCAGGGACCCCGCTGGCCATGGGCAAACAGCTGGTGACCGAGCGGTTCTTCGCCGCCCGCCTCACCGACGGCAGCCTGCCCCGCCCCGTCCACTGCGCCATCTGACCTGTACCCGTACGTGTGTGAAAGGGAGTTCATCATGCAGCGACACGTCGCGATCCTCGGCGCCGGACCGGTCGGCCTCGACGCCGCCCTCGCCTGCGCCGACGCCGGATGGCCGTTCACCGTCTACGAGGCTGCGGACACCGTCGCCGCCCACGTACGCGCCTGGGGCCATGTCCGCCTGTTCACCCCGTGGGACCTCAACGTCTCGCACCGGATGCGCACGCACCTGCCGCACGCCCCGACCGGCGACGATTGCCCCACCGGAGCCGAACTGGCGGCCCGCCTCCTCGACCCCGTCGCCGCACTGCCCGCCCTCGAAGGCCGCATCCGGCTGCGTACCAGGGTCGCTGCCATCGCCCGCACCGGCCTGCTCAAACACGAGCAGATCGGCACCGACGTCCGGGCCGCGGCGCCCTTCACCGTCCTCCTCGACGCGCCCGACGGTGAGGAAACCGCCGAAGCAGACCTCGTCCTCGACTGCACCGGTACCTACGCCGTTCCCAACACCCTGGGCGCCGGCGGCATCCCCGCCCCCGGCGAACGGGCCCTCGACCACCGCATCACCCGCACTCTCCCGCCTGTCCGTGATCCGGACCGCTGGGCGGGCACCATCCTGCTCCTCGGCGCCGGCAAATCCGCCCAGACCACCGCCCGCGACCTCGCTGCACTTCCCGGCACCCGCGTCGAGTGGATCGTGCGCAGCCCGGCTCCCGACTGGGGAGCCGTACGAGACGACACCCTGCCCGGCCGCCAGCAGCTCGTCGAAATCTCCCAGGCGTTCGCCGACGGCGTCAGCGACCGCGTCACCGTCCACACCGGCGCCCATGTCCAATCCCTGCACTCCGACGGCGACCGGGTGCGTGTCACCCTCGGCACCTCCCAGGGCCCCCGCGAGATCGTCTGCGACCACATCGTGGCGCTCACCGGGTACGTCGGCGACGCCTCCCTCTACCGTCAGCTACAGGTCCACGAGTGCTACGCCACGGCCGCCCCCATGAACCTCTCCGCCGCCCTGCTCGGCTCCCCGGGCGGCGACTGCCTCGCCCAGCCCACCGTCGGCATCGACGCCTTGCGCAACCCCGAACCGCACTTCTTCATCCTCGGCGCCAAGTCCTACGGCCGCCTCAACACCTTCCTGCTGCGCGCCGGATACGAACAGGTCGACGAAGTCTTCGACGCGTTGGCCCCTGCCGTGTCCGTGTGAGATGAGCTCCCGCCCAACCGGTACGACTCGATGGGGAGGCCCGCGGCCTGTAGCCGGTTCCGCTCAGTGGCCACATGCCCGGGTCAGCGGAGGCCTCTCGATGCCGCCCGGCCAGCCAGCCAGCCGACCCTGGCCTGCCTGCCTGCCTGCCTGCCTGCCTGCCTGCCCGCAGAGCGGTGCGAGCTGGTCCTCTCCACGGCCTACTTCGGCCGCGCGGCAGCGAACTGATGGAGCGTGCGTAAGGCGTCCACGGGCCGGCTCCTGGGCGGGCTCCGCTTCCGTCCGTCACGAGGATGTCTTCGCGCGTGGTCGCGCGGTGTACCGGCCCCGTCGAACTCCCCTGATCTACCGGCCCGTACGTAAGCGCGCTCACATACATGCTGCCTGCATCGCTCCTAGCGTCGGCAGCACAGTCATCGCAACGAAGGGCACACGATCATGACCACTGCACACGCCTCATCACAGCACCGTGCTGTCGCCGCCATCCCCGCGCATGCCATGTTCGGTGCGGCGGGTGGGCTGGTCGGCGGTGTTGCCTTCGGCAGCATGATGCAGGTCTGGGACATGATGCCGATGGTCGCGATGCTGGTGGACTCCAGCTCCATCGGCGTCGCCTGGGTGGTCCACCTGGCGATCTCCGCGTTCATCGGCATCACGTTCGCCCTGCTGGCCGGGCACCGCGCCGCACGCTTCCTCCCGGCCGCCGTACTCGGTCTGGCCTACGGCGCCCTCTGGTGGGTGCTGGGCGCGCTGTGGCTGATGCCCGCCAAGCTCGGCATGCCGGTCTTCGACGTCAACGAGATGGCCTGGAAGAGCTTCGCCGGACATCTCGTTTACGGCCTGCTGCTGGGCCTGGCGTATGCCTGTGTCCACCGGGTCATGCACCGCGACGACACCTCGTCATGACCAACACCGAACGGCCGTCCCCCTCCCCTTCGGAGGCGGCCCGCCCTGGGGGTGCTGCTGCGGGTGGTCCCGGCACCCCCTCGCGCGGACCCGTACCTTCCTGTCTAGTGGAAGGTGCCGATGCCCTGGCCGACCCGGTGTGGGGCGCCGCGCCCCCGCCCTGGGCGCCGGGACGACGCGAGGAGACCACCCGCGTGATCGAAAGCCGTGAAGACGCCGACCGGACCTGGTGCCTGTCCGAGGTCGACATCTTCTGTGACCTGAGTGAGCCTGAGATGGCGGCCATCGCGGATGCCGCACCGATGAGGACCTACACCGTGGGCGAGATGCTGTTCTCCCCGCCCCAGCCGTGCGAGGTGCTGTTCATCCTCAAACGCGGCCGCATCCGCGTCTTCCGGGTATCCGCCGAGGGCCGCGCCCTGACCACGGCCATCATCAACCCCGGAACGATCTTCGGCGAGATGGTCCTGCTCGGGCAGCGCATGTACGGCAACTACGCCGAGGCCCTCGATGACGCCACCGTCTGCGTGATGAGCCGCGACGACGTACACAGGCTTCTGCTCTCGGACCCGAGGATCGCCGCCCGGATCACCGCGATCCTCGGCCGCCGCCTCGCCGACCTCGAACAGCGGCTGTCCGACACGGTCTTCAAGTCCGTCGCCCAGCGCGTCGCCTCCACTCTGCTCACTCTCATACCCGCGGCCCCACCGGCCCGGCCGCTGCGCCCGCTGGCCGGACATCCCCAGGTCGCGCTCACCCACGAGCAGGTCGCCGCCCTGGCCGGCACGTCCCGCGAAACGGTCACCAAGGCGCTGCGCGAGCTGGCCGACCGGGGCGTACTGCGGCTGGGCCGGGGCCGTATCACCGTTCTGGAACCGGACCGGCTGCGCGACGAGGCCGGTTAGTGGCCGCCGTAGAAGTACAAGGGCGCTCACGCGCTCCGCGGGCAGTTCGCGGTTGGGCGGGATCAGGTGTCTGTCTCTACTTCACTCTCTTCACTCCAGTGATCAATTTGGTGACGTATTTTTCGCCGTCGGCATACGCGAGGTCGTGGGTGTAGTTCTCGGAGACGTACTGGCGCCGCCCGGTTTCCGTGTCGGTGACCACCACGCGGAACCCGAGGGCGCTGCAACCGCGCCTGAACGGAACCCCGATGCCCATCAAACCCTCTGCGACGTCGATGGTGAAACGTTCGCGGCTGAGTGAGCTATCCATCGGGGACACCGGACGGCGACCGAAGCCGATCTGGAACGGCCCGATACGCATTCTGTGCCGCATGACGCCTCCTCGCAGATACACGTGAATTTTACGCCTGGTCACTTTCGCTGGCGTTGGGAGAGCCTTACGGAGCAGGGCGTATGGGCGGCCGGCGACCTCGCATGCGGAGCCGGATGCAGGACCGAGCCCATGTGGCCACCGGTCACAAGCAGCGGGCAGGGCAGCCGGCCGGAGTCCCTCACCACTTTGCAGCCCAGCCCCGCCCCGGCATCACCGGGACGGTGCTGGGCTGTGCCGTCAGCCTGGACAGCACCTCTGGTGCGTTGCTGCTGGAGGCTGGGCCGCCCAGCGGGCACGTGCGGGATTTGATCTGGACTTCCCGCTGAGCGAGCCGACGTATGCCCAGGCCAAGGATCGGTCCGCTACTGCTTCAGCAACACCCGGACGGAGTGTCAGCGGTGACGATCTGCTCGACGACGGATTGTCCGACTTCGTAGGCGTCGGCGACGGGCAGGATCCTGGCGCCGGGGTGCTCTGCGAGCCAGTCCTTCGCGGCGTCCGGGCCGGCGAAGAAGTGGCTCTGATTGCAGAACGAGCTACGGATCGACGTCGGCGCGTCCGGGGTGACGAGCGAGACGACGGCAGTAGCCGGTTCGACGCTCGTGACCTCGTCCGGTGCCACGGTGAGGCGAACCGGCTCTCCGGTGCCGTGGCAAGGGGAGGTCACGTGAGCGGTCTTGCCGAGGAAGGCGGGGAGGGCGAGGGTGTCGAGCGCGCACCAGGTGTAGAAGGTGCGGTCGCCGGTCTCGTACCTGTGCGGTGTGGGGTTGAAGGTGATGCCGTAGCCGATGATGCGGCCGTCGCTGTCGTACTCGGTGTCTGACATGGTGGCGAGCGTCTGGCGGACCTCCTCGCCACCGCGGCCGGCCGCGGTGGCGAGCTGGTCCACGCTGACCGGCTCACCGGCCGCGAGAAGGGTCAACAGGGGACGCAGCAGCCAGAAGTGCGCGCCGGGGGCGGCGCTGAGCGAGTCGTTGAAGCGGGTGGCGAACTGCTGGATGTCGGTGTCCACGGGGATCTTCCCTCCGGGAGTGGGTTGGTCCGATACGCGTGACCGTAGGGTCTGCCCCCGGGGTGAGGGTCAAGCCCTCGTGGCGCATCCCCGTGGATTACCGGCCCAGCAGAACTCGGTGTCACCCTCGCACCCCAAGTCCGCGCGGTGCTCGGCTTCGAACTCCTCGATCCGACGCAGCGTGCGCTGCTGCTCCGCGATGCGCTGCTCCAGCCTCTCGCGCGAGCGGTGCAGCAGCTCCGTCATACGGGGCCCGGTCGGCGGGCCGGTGTCGTCGAGATATGCGGTGGTCAGTTCGCGGATCTCGGCCACGGTCAGTCCAACGTCCCGCAGCTCGCCGATGAACCGCACGCACCACAGGGCGTCGGCGTCGAACAGCCGGTAGTTCGCCGGGCTGCGGCCGAGGTTGTAGATCAGTCCGAGATCGGTGTACTCGCGCAGGGTCTTGACCGGCACCCCGGTCTGGCGGGACAGCTCTCCGACTGTCATCGGACGGGCCCGGTTCGTGTCCATGGGTTCGTTCCCCCTTTCGCTGGTTCACCCGGCGCAGCAGGACAGCTTGTCCACGTCTTGGGTGTAGGTCTGGGCGGCGAGTTTGAGGGCCTCGGCCATGGTCAGGTACGGGGCCCAGGTGCGTGCGAGCTGGTCGACAGTCATCCCCGCGCTGATTGCGTACGTGGCGGCGGTGATCAGATCTCCGGCGCCCTCGGCGACGGCGTGCACACCGAGGATGCGGCCGGTGCCGGCCTCGGCGACGATCTTGACCAGGCCGCGGGTGTCCCGGTTGACCAGCGCCCTGGGTACGTGCGCGAGCGGCAGCGTACGGCAGTCGCAGCGGATGCCGGCATCGGCTGCCTGGGCGTCGGTCATGCCGACCGAGGCGAGGGCGGGGCTGGTGAAGGTGATCCGTGGCAGCGCCGCGTAGTCCAGGGACCGCTGGGCACCGTCGAAGGCGTTGTCGGCGACGAGCGAGCCCTGAGCCGCGGCGACATAGACGAACTGGGCTTGACCGGTGACATCCCCGGCGGCCCAGATCCTCGGATGCGTGGTGCGCGACTGCTCGTCCACGACCACCTCGCCCAGCGCACCGGTCTTCACCCCGACCCGCTCCAGATTCAGTCCGGCGGTGGCGGGGCGACGGCCGGTGGCCATCAGCAGATGCTCGGCCCGCAGCTCCTCGGCTGTGGTGGAGAGGGCGTAGCCGTCAGTGCCGCGCCGGACGGCGGTCAGGGTTGTGGCGGTGTGGACCGCGATGCCCTCGTCGGCGAAGACCTCCTCGATCGCGGCGGAGACCTCCAGCTCCTCGAACGGGGCGAGCCGGTCCAGCGCCTCGACGACCGTGACCCGTGTGCCGAGCCGGGAGAAGAGCTGGGCCTGCTCCAGGCCGACCGCGTTGCCGCCGACGATGATCATTGATGCGGGTAGTTGATCGAGTTCCATGGCACTGGTGGAGGTCAGGTGCCCGGCCTGTTCCAGACCGGGCACGGGCGGTGCCCACGGTTCGGCGCCCGTAGCGATCAGATAGTGCGTGGCCACGATGTGCGCCTCACCGCCGTCCTCGAGCGCGATGTTCAGGACTGGGCGGTCGGCGTCCCCACCGAAGGCGGCGCTCCCGGGGGTGATCTGCCACCCGTACTCGTCCGCGAGACCGGCGTACTTGTGCATGCGCATTTCCTCGACCAGCGCGTCCTTTCCGCCGATCAGAGCGGGGAAGCCGACCGGAACGTCCCTGGCCGTCAGGCCGGGAAAACGCCCTGCGGCCTGGGCCGTGTGACGTGCCTCGGCGGCGGCGAGCAGCGCCTTGGACGGCACGCAGCCGACATTCACGCAGGTGCCGCCCGTGGTGCCGCGCTCGACCATCACCACGCGCTTACCCTTGCCGATCGCGGCGATGGCCGCGGCGAACGCGGCCGAACCGGAACCAATGATCGCCAGGTCGAAGCCGGGGTCTGTATCTGTCATGGTGCTGCCTCTCTCCCCGTGCCGGGCCGCACAAGCTCCCGCAGCTATTCGCTCTTCCGAATACGTCAATACTGGCATAGTATTCGTCTAGGCGAATAGTTCAAGTTGTGGAGACCCCTCGCATGCTTCAGCGCACCACCTCGACTCCGCAGGCCGCCGCCCCGGCAGGCGCCTGCACGCACACGGACACGGTGGCGACGTTCTTTCGCGCGCTGTCCGACCCCACCCGCCTCAAGCTGCTGGAGTTCATCATTGGCGGCGAGCGCACCACAGCCGAGTGCGTCGCCCACGCCGGGATCTCCCAGCCCAGGGTGTCAATCCACCTGTCCTGCCTGGCCGACTGCGGCTATGTGAGTGCCCGCCGTGAGGGCCGCAGACTGCTCTACTCCGTCGGTGACCCACGCGTCGCGGATCTCGTCGTGCTCGCCCGCGCCCTGGCCGCCGACAATGCCGCCGCCCTGAACTGCTGCCCCCGCATCGAACCTGCATCGGCCGAAGGAGGCGACAGCTGATGACCGGTAATAGCAAGCCGTCCCGGCCGACCGGCGTACTGGCCGCCGTCGGAGTGGGGTTGATGATGGTGGTCTGCTGTGCCGTACCGGTGCTGTTGGCCGGGGGCGCGCTCGGCGCTATTGGCGGCGTACTGGGCAGCCCGTGGCTGATCGCGACGGCCGCCGCTGTGGTAGCCGCTGGAATCGCCGTACTCGTCCACCGTCGTCGCACGAGTCGCAGGGACTGCTGCCCGCCCCCGCTCGGCCTTGCAGACAAGGAGTCGGGAGAACGTCCAGGTCAGTACGGGCGTAAGAGTTGAAGTAGTTCGAGATCAGGGTCCGCCGCTACGCCACCTCCACATCACTCCAGACCCATGCAGCCTGCGCGGCCTCGCATCGCGTTCTCCGTCGGCCTCGACACCGATCTTCCGTACGACGGTGACCAGCACGGCAAGCTTCGGCTCGAAGTCGACGTCCCCGCGCTGGATCGTGACGGTCTGTTCTTCACTGGCTCGGCCGCCTTGGCCGGCGCCGTGCTCCGTAGGAGGACGAGGTTTCTCTCCACGCTCCCTGCTACGGATGGAAGCCCAGGACCGGCTTACCGGGTTTCCTACACCCGAGTGGAGGAGATGAGAGAGCCATGATGCGCGCGATCTGGAACGGCGTCGTTATCGCTGAAACCTCACGGACGAAGCGGGTGGAGGGCAACGACTACTTTCCGCCCGAGTCGCTCAAGCGTGAGTGTTTCACCGAGAGTTCGACCAAGTCGCTGTGCCTGTGGAAGGGGATCGCTCGTTACTACACCCTCACCGTGAACGGTCAGGTGAACCCCGACGCCGCCTGGTACTACCCACATCCGAGCCCGCTCGCCCGGCGCATCAAGAACCACGTCGCCTTCTGGAACGGCGTCACCATCGAAGGCATCCGTGAGAAGAAGCCATCGCAGCATCTCTGAGCGCCATGCTGGACGCCGTGATGGCCCATGGAGCGGGCGATACGGGCTCTGTAGCGTGGAGGTCCCAGCCCGTGCCAAGTCCGCCGATGGCGGTGTGCTCGTCCAACAGGGCGCGGGCCTGTCCGCATCGCCAGCACCCCGGCCAGCACCGCGAGCACGATGAGCACGAAGCTGCGCCCGGCCGGGCGGCGGCTCGAAGGCTTTACCGTGCTGCTCATGCGGTCATCGTACGATCCGGGCCCCGAACGCCGCCTTGCCTACCTGTCAGGGATCCGGCAACCGCGTGACCCGGCTGTCGCAGATTTCAGGACGGGTCTTTCCCGGGGCAGGATCAAGAGAGAGCGGCGGAAGTGGTCCGGATCGCCGATTCGCCGAGCAGCACTCGTTACGGGCGCATTTCCAGCCTTTCAGCTGCTGTGGTCCGCGGCAACCTCACACTCCTGCAAGCCAGCCATCACCGACCGATGGGGCAGCACCACTACGGCCGCCTCTCCGGACTCCTCGCGGCGCCCACGACCGCAGCCTCCGCCCTTGCCCCATTTGCCGACGCCGCCGTGGCGGTACCGATGGGCGGTTACTCCAATGTGTTCGGACTCCTGGCACTCATCGCCGGTCTCGCCGCAGTCGTCGCCCTCGGAACAGGGTCACGCCGCACCGATCAGAGGTAGTTGTGGCATCGCAAGCGGGCGCAAGGTAACGGCGTCGGTAAGTCACTCCGCTGGGCGACGTTCGTATCCCCGCCTTCAACCAGGAACAACCGGCGGGTCTATCTCCTGTAGCTGTCCCCTGGAGACGCTCAGGGGACAGCGAGGGGACACAAGGACCGACTCAGACCGCGAAGGATCTACAAAGGCCAATCACAGAGATGCCCTCTGACCTGGGGAAACGGCGAAGATCGGGCAACAGTGACAAGGGCCGACACGATCACCAAAGGACTCATAATCCGTCGGCCGTGGGTTCGAGTCCCACCCGCCCCACCGAACATGGCTCTGACCTGCAGAAACGATTCCTCGGGGTGTCGGGTCGGAGCACTTGAGGTCAACGGAGTAAATCCGCTGCTCAGGACTTCGCCGCCCGGCGTCTTCTCGACGAGTGAGTGCTCTCTGACCTGCGATGAAGGTATCGGCTGCGCCTGCTCCATCGCATGCTGGGGTACCCGGCGCGCCGATGTGTGGACGCTGTGTGGACACGGGAAATCGCCAGTCATCATCGCAGGGCGGGACGCGTGCAGCGTTAGGGCGCGCGACCGATGTGCTGATGAGTGAGTGCGACGCCTGCCCGGTTGCAGGCTCCGTATCCGCGTGCACTTCGCGGCCCGCTGCTCGGGAAACGGCCCGATCTGAAAACTGCACGTCTCGTCCGTGGCGGCTTGTGGCCCTACCGCCCCGACATCACAGGACACCCACGCGCCAGCGGGGAGGGCGCCTGGGCCTCGGCGGTGAGCAGGGGCCGGCCGGAACACCCCCGTGCACTAGCAGGGAGAAGGATTCCAGCCCTTTGGGGAACCCTTGCCCGCGTTGGGGACACCCTCGCACACCGGCGGGGAGGGCTCGGGGAGCGCGATCACCCCCAGGGACGGGGACGTAAACCCACGAGCTCCGGCGGGGACCGTGCGCGGGCCGCGACGCGCGGCTGCCAGAACACCCCGGCACCCGCAGGGAAGCTGATCCCAGAGCCCCTCGGCTTCTCCAGCGGCGCTAGCCGAAGGTAGAGCGGTGACCAGTTCCCGGTTCGCGCCGAGCGGCCCGAGGAGTCGCGGGAACAGCCCGGGCAGCCATGCACGGTCGTACGCGACGACAGCCTGGATGCCTTCATTGCGGGGGTAATCGGCGGCGGCGTTGCTGATCGGGTAGCTCCGGTATCGGGGGCCGACAGCCCCTTGGAAGACGTCAAAGGCAGCGAGCACCCGCGCGTTCGACTCCTGCGCCGGGCCTCCATCTCGCGCTCCACATGCTCGCGCCAGGTTTCCGTACGGCGCCAGCAGACGCGCTTCCATCAGGTCTTCCTTGCGTGTGGACAATCGCGTATTTCCCCAGGGGTAAGTTCGTTATTCCCCATGCCCTGGCCGTTTGGGCAGCCGAGGACCGGCATCGGGTGAGTAGGTTGGGATCACGAAGCTGTCTGGTTCTGGGGGGAGACGTGGTGGGCGAGTCAGCCAACGACGACATATGGATCTTGTGGATCGGTGCTGGACTCTTCATCGTCGCTGGCTTCGTGCTCGCTCTGAACGTGCGGGGGGCGGCTGAAAGGTTCTTCGACCTCGTTGCGCGACAGATGCCGTTCACGGGATCCGCGACGCCGAAGACGCTCAGGATCGTCGGCGGAGGCTGGATCGTAGTCGGATTTCTCATGCTGCTGCCCGACCTCATCAGCCTCGGCCGGGCTGGCTAGGTGACCTGCGGCTTGTCAGGCCGCTCGATCGGATTCCGGGGGCGTTTGTTAGGCCGGTAGCTGGGGCCGTTCATGATGACCTGATGGCTGGTGTTGATCAGCCGGTCCAGGAGAGATTCGGCGACGACAGGGTTGGGGAAGAGGGGATACCAGTCGCTCGGCGCCCGGTTGCTGGTGATGATCAGCGAACGTCCCTGCCGCTCGGACACGAGTTCGTAGAGGTCGTCAGCCTGGGCCGCGGTTAGCTGACGCATCGCGAAGTCGTCGAGGATGAGCACGTCAGGACGGATCAACTCGCGGATCCGTTTCTCCCAGGCGCGATCCGCGTGTCCACCGGCGAGATCTGCGAGGACGCGGCTGGTCTTGGCGAAGCGGACGTGGGCGCCCTGGCGGACAGCGAGGTGACCGAGGGCCTGCGCGATGTGGGTCTTGCCGACGCCGACCGGCCCAAAGAGGATGACCGACTCGCCAGCATGGAGCCAGCGCAAGGCTCCGAGGTCCCTGATCTGGGCTGCAGGCAGTTTCGAGGAGGCGGTCAAGTCGAACTCCTCCAAGGTGACCTGCTGCTCGAACTTCGCTCGCTGCAGGCGGCGTTGGAAGGCGACGGTGTCGCGACGGGTGATTTCGTCCTGGCAGAGGACCTGAAGGAAGTCGAGGTGGCCGAGTTCGCCGCCGTGGGCCTGGGCCAGGCGGGCGTCGAGGGTTTTCCAGCATGCCGGACAGTCGCAGGGCCTTGAGCGACTCCCGCAGGGCGGCGTCCATCACGGTCATCGGGCTTCCACCTCTGCTTCGTCGTGCACCTGGTCGTCGTGTTGATCAGCTTCGACCAGTCCGCCTCACTCATCGGCGGGCCGCCTGGGCTGATCCCGGACGCTTCCGCTGGAGCCAGGTACTTCCTGACCGTCTTGCGGTCCACCCCCAGCGACGCGGCCAGCTCGCTCTTCGAGCGTCCCGAGTACCAGTGGACATAGATGGCCGGGCGGCACGCCCAGCTGACCGCCGTACTGGGCGAGTCGCTGCGCCTCGGTGATGTCGACCACGACGAACGTTCTCCTCGCCATCCGGGCTGCCCATCGGCCATCCGAACCATGGGACGAGGAACATGAGCAGCTCCGCGACGACCAGGTCCCTCGATCCCGACCTCCGCGCTACCCATGGCCAATTAGGAGAATTCGGGATGGGGAATTGCATGACGCTCAAACCGCCCAAGCTGGGGGAAAACTTGATCGTCGACAGTCCGGAAGTGCACATACTCGTCGACTTGGCGAGCCGGCTCTCGGCGATCAGCCGGTCGATGCCGACCGCCCGCACCTGGGGCCCCCGGGCCGTATCTGGTCACAGTTGTGGTTGTTCCGCCCTATGGCCCGTGTGGCGGAACGTGTGTACGTTGTGACCGCTCGTGTGGAAAGTGTGAGCAACTCGGCCTGATAGTGCAGCTCTTGGGGGGCGCGGTGCACAGCAATGGCGGTCAGTTCCGGTTACGTCCTTTTTCTGGCCGCGGGCGGGCGCTGACAGTTGGTGCACTGGTGATGGCGCTGGCCTCGGGGGCGGTCTCCACCTCTGCAACTGAACGGGTTTCCGTTCAGCGCGGGCCGGTTTTGGCCCCAGCCGATGTGACGTTTGATAAGGAATCTCCGCTGGCGGCTGACCTCGGTGTGGACCGCGTCGCCGCAGGTGAGCAGACAACCGACAACGCCCTGTACGCATACGACGCGGCCGGGCGCTTGGCTGGCGTTACTGACCCCGACGGCGAGACAGCTCGGTACCGCTATGACGCCGCCGGAAACCGCCTGGGTGTTGACCGGTACGCCTCCACCCGGCTCTCCATCCTTTCGCTCGTCCCGATACGGGCTGCAGCTGGTGCGACAGTCACGCTGTCCGGTACTGGATTCGCCACCGCGGCGGAGTCCAACGCTGTCTCCTTCGGCAGCGAGAGAGCGGAGATCCTATCGGCGTCGGCGACTCGCCTGACTGTCAAGGTCCCGGCTAGCGCGGGCAACGGAAAAGTATCAGTGACTACCGGCGGAGCAACGGCTGAATCCCCGGAGTCGTTCACCCTCGCTTCTCCCCGCCCCGCCCTTACCGGGATGGCTCCCACTACAGGCGCACTCGACGCTGAAGTGACACTGTCAGGTTCCGGTTTCGCGCCGGCTCTCTCCGACAATGTCGTCCGGTTTGGGGGTGGAGTCGTCGCCCACGTGACTGGGCGTACGGATACGACTCTCACGGTACGGGTGCCGCCGGGATCGGACAGCGGGCCGGTAGAGATTGAGACCCCTGACGGCAGAGCTGTTTCGACCACAAGCTTCTCTGTGGTCGGGAACGGTGAAGGGAAGGTTGAGTCGTCGGAGAGCACAGATGTGACGGACGGGACTCCTCCGACCGTGGCGGTGTTGACCCCGGGCAACTTCGCCGAAGTGTCGTTCGAGGCGGAAGCCGGTGACCATCTGAACTTCGGTTTCTCTGCCTCGACGTTCAACAAGGGAGTGAAGCTGAAGCTGATCGGGCCGCAAGGTACCCAGGTGGGCAACAGCGGTTCCTTCAACGGCGCGGTGTCCGACTGGGAGATGCGCAATCTGCCCCTCGCGGGACGGTACGTTCTGCGGCTCGAGCCAGGTAGTGACAACATCGGTGCGGCGACAGTGACCGTGTCCTATCCGGTGACTGGCACGCTCGATCTGTCCGGGCCCGCAGTGGAGGCACGGATTGATCGCATTGGGCAGAACGCTGAGTGGACCTTCGATGCACAGCTGGGCGAGTCGCTGAGCCTGGGGCTCGACTCGGCGGGCCTCTCGAAGTCGCTCACGGCTAGTTTGTACGCTCCCGACGGCAGCAAAGTGGGCGGCAGGAATGTGTCTGCCTCGTCCAGCGGCTCGATCGACGTCGACGCACTGCCGCAGTCCGGCAAGTACCGGCTCAGCGCCGATCCGTACCCAGACGCGGTCGGCATTGTGAAGGCCACGGCATCGCACTACGCGGATGCAGGGACACTGGAGCCGAACGGGCCGGAAGCCACCATGCGCGTTACCAGGGCGGGGCAGAACGGCCTGGCCCGCTTCACGGCCGCAGCTGGAGATGTCGTCTCACTGGGCGTCACCACGGCAGACTTCCCCTCGGGCACGACCTTGGAGGTTCTCGGCCCGGACGGCAAGCGCGTAGGAAGCAGCTTCGTTGTCTCCGCGACCGAGCGCGCCGAATGGGACAGTGCGGTGCTGCCCACGTCGGGGACGTACACGATCGCAGCCTCGCCCGCCTTAACGGGTACTGGAGCACTGACGCTGATCTTGTCTCGACCGGTCGTGGTGGGACAGCTGTCCACGACGTCCGCCCCTGGCAGGGCGGACGTGATTCGGTTCGGCCAAGACGTGGAGTCGGGATTTCACGCCAAGGCCGGTGACGATCTGTCCCTCGCGATCACAGGTAACGCATTCACCTCGAGCGTGGATGTAAGTGTCCTTGCGCCCTCCGGTGCACTGGTCGTCAGCGGCAAGCGGGTCGCGGCTGGCGCCGAAGCGGCGGTGAGCCTGTCCGACCTACCCGAGTCCGGTCTGTACCGAGTCTTCGTGGACCCCTACCAAGGCGCTACGGGTTCTCTTCACCTGGTGCTCTCGGCGGATGTACCAGTGGCGTTGTCGGTGACGGGTGCGGCCGCCGCCGTGGAGCTGGCTCGAAAGGGGCAGCAAGCCCGCGGTTCGTTCTCTGCGGCTGTTGGTGATGACCTGTCGTTGGCGGTGACGGGGAACAGTTTCTCCGTGGCACTTGATGTGACGGTGTTCGCACCGTCGGGTGCGAAAGTCGTCAATGGCAGGAGCGTGGCACGAGGGAAATCCATATCAATCGGCATGCCAGACCTGCCAGAGGCCGGCACATATGTCGTACAAGTGGCCAACGGCAACGCCGGAACCGGTGCGCTGACGCTCACACTTTCAGCCGACGTACGCGTCAGCATCAGCCCTGACGGAGCATCGATTCCGGTGACGCTCACGCGGGCGGGCCAACGTGTGCGTGCGGAGTTCACTGCCGGCGACACCGGCTCCCTCGGCGTCGCCGTCACCGCTAACACCGTCTCCAGGATTACGGATGTCCGATTGATCGGCCCTAGTGGCGGCGAGGGAAGCTCCGTGGGGAGCGTCTCCGCCACATCGCCAGGCGCCGAATATCTCACGGGTCTGACGTCCGGAACGAAGTACGCCGTACTGTTCGCGCCCGATAGTGCGGTAACGGGCGGTCTGACCTTGTGGTTGTCGAAACCGGTCGCTGCAGCGTTGTCGCCAGCCGTCCCGAGCGTGACTGGCGAGCTCACGCGGCCCGGCCAGCAGCTGGAGTTCACTCTGTCACGGGCCACTGGCGACGGTGCCTCGGTCGTCTTCAGCGGGACCACCCTCACTGAATCTTCTCAAGTGATGCATCTGGCTCCCGGTGCCGGCGAGCCCACGCGCCTGGCTTCGATGTCCACGTCACCAACGGACGCGGATCTGCTCGCCCCACTGTCGGGCGGTACGCACAGGGTCCTCGTATGGCCGCGGAAACCCGCGACAGGGAAGACCACGGCGACCCTGGTGCCCGACGTAGACGGCGGAACGCTGACGCCAGGGGGGGCCAAGCGGCCGGTGGATTTGACTCAGGCTGGCCAGAACGCCCACTACACCTTCTCTGGCGCTAAAGGGCAAAAGCTCACACTCACTCTCGACGATCCGCCCCACAACTGGTCGCTTTATGTGCACGGCCCGGACGGCAAGTGGCTGGTAAACGGCCGCAGCATGGGCGATTCGATGCTCACTACGGATCTGCCCGCACTGACAGCCGACGGCACACACACGCTGACTCTCGAACCGGGGACGATGCTGACCGGCAGCTACAACCTTGGATTGAAGATCACAGGCACAGCGGCGGCCTCGGCCGCGAAGGCGCCGACACCTGGAACTGGCAGTTTGCCGCCCGCGGCTACCACTCGACTCAAGGCCGTGCCGAGCGGTCCCGATTCTTGGCAGCCTGGTGCGCCTCAGCTCCGTGGGCGCGGTCCCTGGACCACCGCAGGTGGCAAAGTACCCAAGGCGCCGCCGGCCCTTCGTGGGCCCGCCCGGACCACGGCGGTGACCGGTCGAGTGCTCAAGCTTGACGGACAACCCCTGGCGAAGGTCACCGTGTCTGTCGGCAAGAAGTCCGCCCGCACAGATACGCAGGGCCGTTTCATCGTTAGCGGGATCGGCGCACAGAGTGCGACGGTCATCGTCGACGGCTCCACCGCAAACACCAGCAAACGCCAGTACGGGCGATTCGACATTCACTTCCGGGCCAAGGCCGGCCGTACTGTCGATCTCGGGTTCCCCGTCTGGATGACCCCGCTCGACACTAAGCACACCATGAAATTCGGGGCACCAACCAAAGCCGATGTCGTGCTGAAAACCCCCAAAATCCCCGGGCTTGAGGTCCGTATCCCCAAGGGTTCGGTGGTGCGGGACGACAAGGGGAGGCCGGTCACTGAACTCGGCATAACAGCGATTCCGCTGGACCGCCCGCCCTTCCCCCTGCCCAAGAAGAGCGTGGTGCCGGTCTACTTCACTGTTCAGCCCGGCGGGACATATGTCTTCCCCAAGGGCGCCCAGATCATCTACCCCAACTACACGCGCGAAGCCCCCGGCACCCGAGTCGAGTTCATGAACTACGACCCGAAGAAGAAAGGCTGGTACGTCTACGGCCACGGGGCGGTAACCGCCGACGGCCGACAGGTCGTCCCGGACGCTGACACCCGGGTGTGGGCATTCCACGGCGCGATGTTCAACGCGAACGATCTGGTGCCGTGGCTGACTTCCTGGCTGCAGGATTCCTTGGACTGGCTCTCCGGCGATCCCGTCCAGTTGGGCACCGGCATGCTCACCGACTCACGTACGGACCTAGCTGTCGCGGACGAACGCGGCCCTGCTGAGGTCACCCGTACCTACTGGCAGGGCGATGCACGCAAACGGGCCTTCGGCATCGGGCGTGACCTGTCGTACAACGCATTCCTGCACTCCGAACGGGAGTTTCAGGAAGTCGATCTGTACTTGCCTGGTGGCAGCAAGGTCCATTTCACCCGGACCTCCGCGGGTACCGGGTACACCAATGCGGTCTTCGAACCGCTCGACACGCCTTCCACCTTCCGTGGTTCGAAGATCCTCTACGTCAACGGGCAGTGGGAGCTGCGGCTGCGGGACGGCCATGTCTGGGTCTTCCCGCAATACTCGCCGCTGAAGGAGATCCGGGACCGGCACGGCAACACCGTCACGCTGCAACGGCTCGCCGGCACCAGAGGCGAGGTCACGAGGATCGTCACGTCAGGAGGCCGGTGGATCTCCCTGGCCTACGACGCCGAGCGCCGTGTGCGTGAGGCGCGCGACAACACCGGCCGCACCACCGCGTACACCTACGACACCGCGGGCCGCCTGGAGACGGTGACCGACCCGGCAGGCAAGGTCAGCCGCTATACATACGACGGAACCACCAACCGCATCCGAACGGCAACCGATGCCCGCGGCATCACCTACATGACCAACGCATTCGACGCGGACGGCCGAGTCGAGAAGCAGACCCTCACCGAGGGCGCAACGTACACCTTCGAATACACCAAGACCGGCACGGGCCGCATCACTGCCACAACTGTGACCGAGCCCGGCGGCGCAGTCCGGCGGGTCGAGTTCGACACCGAAGGCTTCGGCATAAAGGACACTCAAGCTCACGGGTCGACGCTCGCCAGAACAACCCTGTACGAGCGAGGCCCTAACCTCCGAATCGACGCGGTCACCGACCCGTACGGCCGCCGCACCGAGATCACGTACGACGGAGAAGGCCGTGTCACGCGGACCACCGAGCTGGCAGGCACTCCGCAGGCTCGGACCTCCGGCACAGTCACCTTCGACGGTCCCTACGGTCAGCCGACCCGCCTCACGGACCCCCTCGGCAATGCCACGACTCTTCGTTACGGCGCTGACGGCGACCTCGAGATGGTGACGGACCCCGAAGGCAGGGCCACTGGTTTCGAACTCACCGCCGAGGGGCTGTTGCGAAGCGTCACCGATGCGTCCGGGGCAAAGACCGAGTACACCTACCGGAACGGTGCGCTGGCGACCGTTCGCGATCCCGAGGGCCGCGTGTCCGGACAGTTCACGGATGCCGCCGGCCGTCCCACCGGTCTCGTCGACGAGGCCGGTGCCATCACCACGCTCCACTACGACACGCTCAACCAGGTGCGGAAGGTGATCGATCCTCTCGGCCACGAACTGGCGCTCGACTATGACGACAACGGCAACCTCACTACGCTCACCGATGCGCGTGGTCACAGCACCACATGGCAGTACGACGACTCTGACCAGCCGACCTCGGTGAAGGACCCACTGGGTGCTGAGGCCCTGTTCGAATATGACCCGGCAGGCAGGCTCACCAAGGGCACCAGTCGCTCTGGGGAGGTCTCAACCGCCGGATACGACCTGCTCGGCAGAGTCGAGTCCGCGAAGTTTGGCATCGACGCCGCCGGCCAGGCCCAGTCGACCGTGACCTACGAGTACGGCAACACCGACCTGCTCACGTCAATCGCGGACAGCGCGCACGGCACGCAGACCTTCAGTTACGACCCCTACGACCGGATGCGAACGGCCACCGGTTCCACGGGAACCGTCACGTACGACTATGACGGAGCCGACCGCCGCAAGGAGATGACCGCGTCAGGCATCACCACCGTCTACGGCTACGACAAATCCAGTGCCCTCACCTCTGTAACGACCGGCGACCAGAACGTTGTGATCGGCCTGGACCAAGTGGGCCGGGAGAAGACAACGGCATTGCCTGGGGGCATCGCCCGCGCCACCAGCAGAGACAAGACCGGAGCGATCACCAAGATCAGCTACGCGCGCGGCACAGCCACTGTCGGCGATCTCACGTACGGCCGGGACGTACGAGGCCAACAAACCTCGATGAGTGGAAGTCTCGCCAGCGTTGCCCTCCCAGCAGCGCAAACCGACACAGTTTTCGGCAAAGACAACCGAGTCACCAGTTTCGACGGTCGGTCCTTCAGCTATGACAAGGATGGCCAACTGACCAACGACGGACTGCGCAGTTACACCTGGGACGCACGTGGACAGCTCACCGGGCTGACCAGCTCCGCCGAGGCCGGCCAAAATGCCTCATTCCGCTACGATCCGCTTGGAACCCGCAACTCCAAAACCCTCGGCGACACCACCGATAAGTACCTCACAGACGGCTCCAACCCGCTGGTAGAACAGAACGGTTCCGGATCACCAGCGGCGACCGTAGCCACCTCGGGCGTGGACCAGTACCTGACCCGCACCGAGAATGGCGTCACTCAGATCTATCTCACCGATGCCCTCGGCAGCGTCGTCGGACTGGCGGACGCAGACGGTTCCATCACCACCCGCTACAGCTACGACCCGTACGGAACACCTACCGCCAACGGCGCCGCCTCGTCGAACCCCTACACCTTCACCGGCCGCGAGGCTGACGGCTCCGGACTGCTCCACTATCGCAACCGGTACTACGATCCTGAAACCGGCCGCTTCATCTCCCAGGACCCGATCGGTTTTACAGGCGGCGCCAACCTGTACGAGTACGCCGTGAGTTCACCGACCACCTACACCGACCCGTCCGGCCATCTGCCGATCATCCCCGTGGCGGTCGTCGCGGCGACCACCCTCGGCTACATGGCGCATCAGCGCCTCACGGGCCGGAAGATCACTTGGCGGGGCACCATGGAAGCGGCGACCTTCGGGGTGTGCGTCGTAGCCTTGCTCACCACCTGTGCGGGAGTTTCACTGGCGGTGGTGGGTCTCAAATTCGCGGAGGACGAGGACAAGCTGTCGTGGGAGGAGGCGAAGTCGAACGGCATCGCGAACCTCCAGTCGACCGGTATCGCGCTCGGGTTCGGGTCCATCGGGCTGTCCTCGATCAAGCACTTCGGGACGAGGTTCGGGCTGAAACCGAACAAGGCACAGGGACGCCATGCGAGCGCCGGCCATGGCAAGCATGCGCGCCCCAAGGGCAAACACGCGGTTCGGACCGACCGGGTGGCGCAGGGCGCCGGTTACACGATCGGTTCGGTCTTCGGTATCCAAGGCTGCGGAATCTCCACGGCTCTTCCCCTCTGGTGCGAGAGCGACCCCTTCGGTAAGGAGGAGCAGTGACTTGTCGGTGACGTACGGGCCGAGGAGGTACCAAGGTGCGGGGAACTCCCGTCTCCCAGCGCAAGTTTCGGAGCGACGAATTTTGGATCGGATGTCTGGTCATCGCGGGGATCAACGCGGCCACGCTCTGGTTCACAGCGCGGCAGGGCGAAGCCGAAACAGCTCCGCTGGTAGAGCAGTCGGTGGTGAACGGGGGAATAGCCACCCTGATCACCTGTTTGTTTGTCGTGCTCACCGGCACCCAGGCGCGTCTAGGACCCAAAGAATTGTTTCTCACAAACAGGCTCACGGTGGCTGTCGTGCCCTTTGTGCTGATTCAGAGGCTGACGACGCACGACGGTCTGCGAGTCGAGCTAAAAGACGGAAGTACGGTAGTCGGCCACGTAGTGCCACGCTCCAACGGCGGCCGGTGGTCCGGGTATCAAACGGCCAAGCGAATCCGGAGGGCGGTACAGCCTTACCTGACACCTGCGGATTCTGCGCCACACGGCATCCAAGTCATCTACCAGCGCCGGATCCCCATTCGCTGGCTACTGATAACCGTTGGTCTACACGCCACCTGGTACCTGCTGCTGCGGTACGTCCTTGGTGCGGAGTGAGCAGTTGATGCGACGCAGGTCACTGCTCCTCACTGCAACAGCAGCAGGTCTCACAGCTTGTGGTGGCGGGTATGCGCTCAGCCGTCGTCCCGAGGACGCCACGCCCAGGGATCACCAAGAGGACGGCGTTCCAGAGCAGCTGCGCGGCGCGCTACCTCCCGCACATGCAGCCGTGATAGCACTTGATCAGGCTTCTGTTGCTGACGCTTCGCCAGGCGGCATCCAGCACGCGCTGCGGGAGTTGCTGCACGCGCTGGACGCGGCACGCTTGAGCGGAGCGAAAGCAGGTCCGGCGCTGGGCGCCGCTCTGTTCGCCAGACATGGCCGGAACGAACGGCGGCCGCGCGGACTGACTGAGATGCCCGCCTTTCCAGGCGATTTGCTGGACCCTGCCCGGTCACACGGCGACGTCCTCGTGCAGATTGCGGCTGACCGGCGGACTGTTGTCGGCTCGGCCGTCGACCAGCTGCTGAAGGCCACCCCGGCCTGGAACCTCCGCTGGCGGGCTGACGGCTTTCGTCCGGACAACCATGACGCAAATGGCCAAGGCCTGACACGCAACCCGTTTCACTTCACCGAAGGCTTCGGCAACCCGAATAGTGGGCGTGCGACCTACGACCGGGCGCTGGTGCAGGTGAGCGACGACGAGCCTGACTGGGCGATCGGCGGCAGCTACCAAGTCGTACGCGTCATTCGCCTCGCCACCGAACTCTGGGACAAGGACCCGGTACACGAACAGGAACGGATCATCGGCAGGCGCAGAGGCGGTCGATGGCTGGACGGTACACCTCCGTCCGAGGAACCCAACTTCCGCTCCGATCCACGGGGCCTGATTACCCCGCTCGACTCCCATGTCCGCTTGGCGGCTCCGGATCGCCGAAACCCACCGCAGATGGTGCGCCGCAGCTACAGCTACGACGGTGGGGACGGAGATGCTGGCCTGCTCTTTTCGTGCTTCCAGCGGAACGTCGTGCAAGGCTTCGAGGCCGTGCAAAAACGGTTAGCAGACGAGTCCATGGCCAAATACCTGCTAACGGTCGGGGGCGGATATTTCTTTGTGCCGCCCCCGACAAGCCCGTGGATGGGCGCGGCGTTCGATGACGCCTAGTACTCAGCTGTAGTTCGTGGTGACCCGTGGGGCAGAGTAGGGCCCATGTCTACGTACGAGACGATGTCGTTCCACCTTGAGACCGAGCGGCTGATACTGCGGCCGTGGGCCGAGCCGGACGCCGCTGAGTTCTGCTCCCTCCTTTCTGAACGCGGCAACGGGACGCCCACGGTTGAGCACACCCGGACGGCCATCGTGAAGCTGCTCACCGCAACGGAGACCACGGGGATCGCCCTGCTGCCCATCCAGCGCCGTGACGAAGGCGACTTCATCGGCTATTGCGGGTTGATCATCGGCCGCTCCACCGTAGAGGAGCCTGAAATCGCGTATGAGTTGTTCCAGCGCGCGCATGGGCGCGGCTACGCCGCCGAGGCGGCCAGCGCGGTGCTCGATGCCGCTATTGCGACCGGGCGGAAACGGCTCTGGTCGACCGTCGGCGCGTGGAACATACCGTCGTTCCGTGTCCTTAAGAAGCTCGGGTTCGAGCGGGATCACGTCTCCACGGACGACAGCGGTGAAGTGGTATGGCTCACACGCTCGTTGCCGTGACGCGGGGCCGCGCGATGAGCTGGCCGTGGCCGAGCGGGTGTGGCAGCGGATGAGCGAGCAGCTCGCCGACGAGCGCACGGAGGCCGGGTCGCCGGTGGTCCAGGTGGCAGGTCGGGCGGTGCGGCTGGTCCCGGACCGTGGGCCGGGGGTGGCTGAGTCCGCATTGCCGGCGGAGTACCAGCGCATCCTGACCGCGGTGCGGCAGGCCGCCGGCCCGGGGGAGTTCCGAAGTCGGACGTACTCGGCGGCATGACGATCCGGTCCTCCCCGCTGGCGCGGGGGTGTTCCAACCAAGGATCCGGTGCGGCTGTGGACGCACGCGTCCTCCCAATTGGCGTGGGGGGTTCCGGAATGGGAACCCGACGCTGGCCTCCCCGGACCGTCTTCCCCGCTGGCGCGGGGGTGTTCCGCAGATCCACTCCGCTGACGGTCAGGTTGCAGCCTCTTATCGTCGGTAAGTCACTCCGCTGCGCGCCGGTGCCGAACCCTGCTTGTGCCTGTGCTGATCTGAACCCATCGGTGTCGCGCTGGCCCTCGCGGGACGCTGTGTGGACGCGGTGTGGACACAAGCATCTGCACAGACCTTCAAAGGCTGCTGCAGTGCAACACTAGAAACGCGCCTTGACCTGCGGAAACGCCAAGAATCCGCGTAGAGAAGCAAAGGCCGTCACGATCACCAAAGGACTCATAATCCGTCGGCCGTGGGTTCGAGTCCCACCCGCCCCACCAAAGACTGGCTCTGAAGAATCGTTTCTACCTGCGGAAACGTAAGAACGGGAGTCACCGCTCCGAGGCGGCGACCCCCGTTCATTCGTTCAGACCAAGATCCAGTGGACACGTAGTGGACGCGGCGTGTCCGAAATGCGGCTCATGGTCGATGGGTCGCATGTGGCCTGAAAAGTGATCTGGGTAGATCCCGTCGCGTGCGCTGAGAATATGGGCTTGAAGCCTTGAGCGAGCTCGCCGATCCGGCTTCGCGCCGCCGCTCCTCGCGGAGCTCCCACAGTGAATGTTGGTGATGTATCTTAAGTATGTACATCATGGACTCATGAGTGGGGTGGTGAGCATGTCCGTTACCCAGATCGACCTTGATGACGAGGCGCTGGCCGAGGCGATGCGCCTGATGGGCGTGACGACGAAGAAGGAGACCGTCAACGCGGCTCTGCGGGATTATGTGGCTCGCATCCGGAGGCTTGAGGCTGCGGAGAAGTTGGCCGAGCGGGGCGAGCGCGGCGAGTTCGAGGAGGCCGCGGCTGCGCACGACGCTGCGAAGCGCGCGCGGCGGGCGGCCTTTGAGTGATCACATACCTCGTTGACACCTCTGCGCTGTGGCACCTGTTCCGTACCCCAGGGGCACTGCGCCCCTGGGAGGGGCACATCGCCGCCGGGGTGTTGCGTATCTGCGAGCCCACGCGCACCGAATTCCTGTACTCGGCCACCAGCCCGGCTCATCGCGACGAGTTGGCTGGGGAGCTGGATGCTCTGTGCCAGCTCTCGACGGTCCCCAAGAACGCGTGGCGCTGGGTCGGCACCGCCCAGTACAAGCTCACACAACGAGGGCAACACCGCGCCGCGGGAGCCATCGACCTCCTGGTGTGCGCGACAGCGGTCCACCACGGTCACACCGTGCTCCACGTGGACAATGACTTCGCCACCGTGGCGGCGGTCCTCAAGGAAGTACAGCAGCGCGACGTCCGCGCCTGACCGCGGCACGCTCATCGACATGGAGGAGCCCCCGAGCGAGACGGAGTATGCACCCTCGTCTCGATGTGGGGTGCCGCCGGACCCGATGAACTAAGCGGCCTGTGCTCCAGGCCGTTTGAAGACCTGCAACCCGTGCCAGACGACGAAGTCGGGGTCGACGGCGGGTCGTCCGGGCCTGGGCGTGGACAGAGGCTGCCCGTGCAGGGCGTCGATGGTTTGTCCCGCCTGGCTACGGGTCACGTACATCTGGGAGACCTGGATTCGCAGGTCCGGCATCAGGCCGATGACGCCCAGGTCGAAGAGCGTGTGGTGCAGGGAGCACAGCGCGAGGCCGTTGTGCATCTCGTCCGGCCCGTCCTGGCTGTGCCATCGGACATGGGCGGCCTCGAGCCCCACAGGGTTTCGGCCGAGCGCGCCGTCGTAGCCGCACATGGCGCATGCGTACGCGTAGGCGTGCAGGACTTCTTCGGCGAACCCGGGCCGGCGCTTGCGGCGCTTCTTCGTGGTCGGCTGATAGGCGGCGTCCTCCAGGGCTGCCAGATCGAGGCCGACGGCATCACAGATGGCGGCCTCCAGCGCGGGCGTGAAGTGTTGATCCAGCAGGAGCCGGGCAGCCGCCGCGAGCGTGCCCGAGTCAGCCAGCAACTTCTCGACCGGGGCAAGCAGTTGGCCGTGAGCTCCCCGCGTACGGAGCCAGCCCCCGCGCTCTGGGGCGTCCGGCCCGATGGGGTTGCCGTCGTGGTCGTGCAGGCCCCACAGCTCGCGCTCGAGATGTACGAAGGGCATCGCAGCCCGCTCCCGTGCCCTCGACCGGCTCATCACCGCCGGCCCGAAGTCGTTGATCAGACGGCTGACAGGCTCCTCAGCCTCGTCGTACGTCACTGTGGTACTGCCCGAGGTGCCGAACCGCCCGAGCAGCCACAGCAATAGCAGCGGCTTGTGCGGGGCGCGGCGACTACCTATCTGAGCACGCCGTAGCCCGGCCAAGGCGCTCATCAGTTCGTCACTGGTCACGGGACTCACTCTGCCATCCCACCGGAAGCGCGCACTGCCGCTCCGTGAGGGCGAGCGCGTCTGCGGCTCAGGGAGGGTGCCCTTCGTGCAAGGGTGCCGCAGGGGATGTTCAGGTGAGGGCTGGGTTGCCGTGGCACTTCTTGTACTTGCGGCCTGATTCGCACCAGCACGGTCCGTTGCGGGGCGGGGGCCAGGCCTCGGCTTGTCCTCGGGCGGCGAGGTCGGCGGCGAAGGAAGCACGCAGGCCTTCGGCGGCGGGGTCCTGGTCTTCGTCGCGGGCGTAGGCGGTGAAGTCGTCGACCGTGCCGCGGGCGGTGCCCAGGCGGGGGTGTCCCTGGTCGGAGTAGGTACGCAGCAGCTCCTCCACCCCACGCAGGTGGTGGGCGTGGTCGGTGCCGTAGTCGTCGGCGAAGGCAGGCCAGCGGCGGAGCAGCTCGGCGAACTCCTGCTCCGGCCAGAACACCGCACAAGTCAGCTGCGGTGTGCTCAGGGCGCTGCGACGCTGTTCGACCTGCTCGGTGAGCCGGGCGATCTCGGCGCGCAGGACTTCGGGGTCGTCGTTGTCGAGCTGGGCGAGGCGCTTGGGGTCGTGGAGCTCGTCCAGGGTGTGGGTGCCGCGCATCAGCGGCGGGAGCTGGTCGTGGACCTGGTCGGCGACATCGTCCCACCCGTCATGTGGGTCGCCGAGTTGGCGTCGGACGCGGTGGCGGCCGGTGAGCAGCATGTCGAGGCCGGGCGGGCCGGTGCGTACGGTGTCGGCAGCGAGCTGGGCGGCGGCGCCGAGGATGTGGCTGATTCCCGCGGTGAACCACTCAGCGGCCGCGTGCAGATCGCCGGCGGCCTCGAAGGTCTCACCAACGAAGTGCCAGGCATCGCCGTCGCGCGGATGCACAGCCCGCAACTGGCGGGCTGCCTGGCGGGCGTGAGTTTCGCGTCCGGCGTCGAACAGTGCGCCGATGCGGTAGGCGGCCACCATGTGCGGCTCGTCGCATTCGCCGGCCAGCAGCAGCTCGTACAGCTCAAGAGCGCGGTCGAAGTCCTTGGCCTCGCACCAGGCGTCCGCCGCCTCCAGCAGAATCTGCTCCCGGTCTTCGGGATGCCGGGCTGCGAGGGTTTCCAGTTCCTGGGCCGATGCGTCGGCGGAACGCGGTGTGGCCGGGGCGGAGCGGTGGCGCTTGGCGGACATATCAACAGGCTACCGGCGAGCCTGAACCTGAGAGGCGCCTATGCTCGCTCGGCGCCCGACCAGGCTCCCGGTTGCGGATGGCATTCGTTCTCCTCCGCCTCTGCTCGTGTCGCTCGTTGGGGTGAGGAGAATCCCTCAACCCTGCGACGGGGCGCCGCCTTGGGCCTCATGCTGACCTTGCCGTACCACTGCACCGCGTGGTCCGCCGCCGTACGTACCTCTGGAGATGGAGCACGTGCCCCACCAAACGTCCCCGGACGCCCCCGACGTGGTAGAGGGCGTAGTCGACCACCTGCTCCACATCAGCTACGACGAGCGCACGGTGCTCCGGCTGACCACCGCGACCGGTAACGAGGAGAGCGTCACCGCGCTCGGCAAGGCGCTCTTCGGCGCGCAGCCTGGGGAGAGTCTGCGGCTGCGCGGGACCTGGACCCAGCACCCCCGCTACGGACGGCAGTTCACGGCCGATCACTGTGAGCGCACGGTGCCCGCGGACGAGCGGGCAATCCGCCTCTACCTCGCCTCAGGCATGATCCGTGGTATCGGACCGGTTCTTGCCTCAGCGATCGTGGACACCTTCGGCGAGCAGACCCTGAAGGTCATCGACACCGAACCGCAGAGCCTGCTGGAAGTCCACAACATCGGGACGATCCGGCTGGCTCGGATCTGCGTGGCCTGGCAGGAGCAGAAGGTCATTGCCGAGATCATGGTGTTCCTGCAGGGCCTGGAGATCACCCCGGCGCTCGCGGTGAAGATCTACACCACCTACGCCGACACCGACGACGACCCGATGCACATCGTCCGCCGCACCCCCTACCGGCTGTGCCGGGACGTGCGCGGCATCGGCTTCGCCAACGCCGACAAGATCGCACTCGCCGTCGGTGTACCCAAACACAGCGACGAACGCCTCAAGGCCGCCCTGGTACACGAGCTGGACGAGGCCGGTGGCCGGGGCCACTGCCATCTGCCCGTACGCGTGCTGATCACCCGTACTCGTCGCCTGCTGACCGACGACGACCCCGCGTCCGAGGAGATCCTCGACAACGTAGTGCTGCGCCATGCTCTGGAGGCTTTGCGTGCCGAGGGCGAGGTGATCACCGAGACGCTGCCGCTGCCCGTCATGGATGGCACCGACGCGGTTGCGGACACGGAGATCGCCCTCCTACCGCGCTGGTACCGGGATGAGACTCAACTCGCCTGGCATGTCCGGCGCCTGCTCGGCTCGTCGTCCCAGATGGCCGAACTCGCCCCCTGGGCTGAGCGCCTGACCGCCCTGACCACGGATGAGACCGCCGGGCTGACCGGCGAGCAGCATCAGGCGATCCTCACCTCGCTCACTCAGCCCGTTTCCGTCCTGACCGGCGGTCCGGGCTGCGGCAAAACCCACACCCTGCACACTCTCGTCGAGATCGCCGACGAGGCCGGCGCGGTCGTCGCGCTCGCCGCCCCGACCGGGAAGGCCGCCAAACGCCTGGAGGAAACCTGCGGCCAGGCGGCAATGACCGTGCACCGTCTCATCCGGCCGCCCGACGGCGACTCCCTGTTCGACCACGCCAGCGTCCTCGAGGCGGCCGATCTCGTAGTCATCGACGAGGCCTCCATGCTCGACCTAGCCCTGGCCCGCAGACTCTTCGCCGCCGTCCGCGACGGATGCCACCTGCTGCTGGTCGGCGACATCAACCAGCTGCCCAGCGTCGGCCCCGGTCGCGTCCTGCGCGACCTGCTCGACGTCGAGGACATCCCGCGCACTCGGCTCACCAAAGTCTTCCGCCAGCACGACGACAGCGCCGCGATCGTGACCAACGCGCACCGGATCCTGCGCGGCGAACCACCGCAAGACGACCCTACGGTGTTCTGGAACCGCCCCGTTCCCGCCGCCGAGGACATCGCCCAGCGGGTGGTGGACCTCGTCACCGATCTCATGCCGAAGCATCTTGGGGCCAGCCGTGAGGACATCCAGGTCCTGTGCCCGGGCAAGAAGAACATCGCAGGCATGACCGACCTCAACCTGCGCCTGCAGCAGCGCCTCAACCCTCCATCCGACGACAAGCCCCAGCACTACCACGGCGGAACGGCATTCCGGCTCGGCGACCGCGTCCAGCAGGTTCGGAACAACCCCCACCGCGGCGAGGCGGGCGTGTTCAACGGCAGCAGCGGTACCATCACCGCCATCGACCTCGAAGCCCACCAGCTCTCCGTCACCTTCCCCGACTACGAGGTGGCCGCTTACCCCTTCACGGACCTCGACGAGCTGGTCCACGCCTACGCGCTGACCGTCCACCGCTCCCAGGGCAGCGAATACCCATACGTCATCGTGCCCATGATCAGCGCAGCCGGAATGCCGCTACTCCAGCGCAACCTTCTCTACACCGCCGTCACCCGCGCCCGTAAAGGCGTCATGATCATCGGCCAGACGGAAGCCGTCCAACGGGCCGTCGCCAACAACCGCACCCAGCGCCGCAGCACGGCCCTGACCCACCGCATCACCCACACCGCCGCCGCTGTGCCGTCACCCCGCCCCCAGACACCGACCGGCCAACTCGCCTGGGATTGAACGAAGGCGAAACGCTGACGGCACCAAGGCCGGCGCGCATAGCCCAACACGCGGCCCGTTCAGTCTCATGGCCGGCACTTGAGTCCGGTGAGCGGGAGGCGGCCTGTGTCGCTTCGTAGTGAGCGGCAACGCGCTACGCTGTGAACAGACGGTTGACCTGCGAAGCGGCCGTGCGGCTCCTCCCTCGGGCGACGAGGGCGGGGCCCTTTTCATCGGTAAGGCACTCCGCTGCGCGCCTCTTCGGAACCCTCGGTCCTCTGGGCCGCAGCCTGCACTGATGTCCTCGGCAAGTCCCCATGGGGTTCGAGGAAGGGCGCGAGTGGACACGCAGTGGACGGAAGGATCAGGAAGGACCGGGAAGCCCACGGACCGGGCCGATGGCATGTAGCCGTCTGACCTGTGAAAATGGGAAGATCGCGGCAGGATCGGGAAGATCACGGACGATCATGAAAGGACTCATAATCCGTCGGCCGTGGGTTCGAGTCCCACCCGCCCCACCACACAGTGGTTGCGCAGAATCGTTTCTGCCTGGGGGAATGCCGGTGTCAGCCGATCGGCGTCCGGCGCCCCGCTCGCGCGGGGGCCGCATCCCTCCGCGGCGGCGGTTTGCTGGTGCTCCGTAGTAGCGGTGGCCGTTGGGGCCGATCCCGGCCGGCGGCAGCAGAACGATCTCGTCGTAGTGCCGCAGAGTCCGGGCGATCACGCCCGACATCTGAGCGACCTCCGCGATGGGCCAGACCATTGCCGCTCCCTCGCGAATGCGTCACCGGGCCGGTCTCTCCGGCCGTGCTCAGGACGGTAGAAGCTGCCGTGGGGTGAAGCCACACTCGAGATCGCTCACGGAATGTGTGACACGGTCACCGCCCAGAGGTCATTTGCTGAAACGGCAACGAGGCTGGTTCTCCGGGACGAGGAGTTCTACGTCTCCTACTTCCAACAGCCAGGCCGCGCCGAGGCCGAGATCGAACCCGATGTGCGCGGCTGGCTCGCGGGTTTCTACGCGGCCATGTCGGGCGACACCATGCCCGCGTCGGGGGCTCCGGACCCGCACTTCGTCAGCGGGGGCGGCATGTTGCGTGACCGGTTTCCGGCCGGTCGGCTGCCCGCCTGGCTCAGTGAGGGCGATCTGGACGTCTACGCCGGGGAGTTCGAACACACCGGCCTGACCGGAGCTCTGAACCGCTACCGGAACATGGATCGCGACTGGGAAGACCTCGCGGCCTTTGACGGCGCCCCCGTCACCCAGCCGTCGGTGTTCATCGGCGGCCGCCTGGACGCCTCCACCATGTGGCTGGCCGACGCGATCAACGCATACCCCGCCACGCTGCCCGGGCTGAGCTCCTCCCACCTCCTCGACGACTGCGGCCACTGGATCCAGCAAGAACGACCCGCCGAGGTCAACAAGATCCTCACCGACTGGCTGACAACCCTGCCCCGCTGAAGCAGCCGCGCAGGGTGGGTGTGGCCTCCAGGGCGGCGACCGAGGAGGCGTCTGAGATGTGGGCGTCGGTGAGGTGGATGACTACGTCGTCCGGACCAAACTCTACCCTGACGTTAGGGAAGGGTGTGAGTTTGTGGCTTGTCCGATACGGGTGGGCAAGCCCTCGGCCATGCCATTCCAGCCACGTATGCTGGAGCGCTTCGATCTTTCGAAGGTCGGCGGGGGCAGAGAAGGAGAAAGCGCGGCCATGACAGAGCGGCAGATGCAGATCGGCGAGGTGGCCGAGCGGACGGGCTTGTCGCTGCGCACGATCCGGCACTACGAGGAAGTCGGCCTCGTCATCCCCTCGGCCCGCAGCAAGGGCGGCTTCCGCCTCTACACCGACGCCGATGTCGAGCGGCTGATGGTGATCCGCCGGATGAAGCCGCTGGACTTCTCCCTGGAGGAGATGCGGGATCTGCTGGACATCACCGACCGAATCGCTGCCACGGACGATCCGGCCACCGGTGAGGAGCGAGAGCGTCTCCGCGAGCGCCTCGACTCCTACCGCAAGGTCGCAGACGCCCGCTGCCAGACGCTGCGCGCCCAGCTGATGGCCGCCGAGGATTTCGCGGCGACGCTGAGGCGTCGGATGCGTGCAGGTCACTGACGTGTACCTCCGCGCCCCTGACGCGGGTCGGGGAAGTATCGGGGTCAGAGCGTTCGCTGCATCGCACCTTCCGGAAGGTTGCGGCTGAGCGGATTCGACGCGGGCCCTGTGGCGCCAGACAAGCGATATCTACCTCGATGTTAGAGTTGGATGCCCTGCGCTGATGTCTCGCTGCCCCTGCTGTTCATGGCGCGGACGGGCTCCGCGACTGGGGGGGGTGAGCCAGGACCGGGACCGACGACGTTCCCGGCGACGATCGACGGATACGGCGGGAGGGCGCGTGCGACTGGCCGCGATGCCGTATCCCCGCCTGCCCCGCCTGCCCGACAGCCTGACGTGCTGCCCGGTGTGGCACCACCTGACGTTGTCCGCTCCCTGAGGAACCCCAGGCCCGCCGCTCGCGGGCGTTCTGCGGGATGCCACCCGGCCTCTCGCGCTTCCATGCATGCTCCACGGTGTTGCGGGCGTGCCCGAGTACGACAGGTCCTGCTTCTCTTGTCTTCTTCCGTACTGTCCGCGGCCGACCGGCTGCGCGGTTACCGCCCGTCTTGGCTGTCCCCCAAGGTCTTCCGCACAGAGGTGCTCGCCGGCCTCGTGGTGGCGCTGGCTCTGATCCCCGAGGCGATCTCGTTCTCGATCATCGCCGGCGTCGACCCCGCCATCGGCCTGTTCGCCTCCTTCACCATGGCTGTGGTCATCTCGATCGTCGGCGGACGACGGGCGATGATCTCCGCCGCGACCGGCGCCGTCGCCCTGGTCATCGCGCCTCTCAACCGCGAGCACGGCCTCGGCTACCTGATCGCCGCCGTCATCCTGGCCGGCGTCATCCAGGTCGCGCTGGGCGCGCTCGGTGTCGCGAAGCTGATGCGGTTCGTGCCGCGCTCGGTGATGGTCGGTTTCGTCAACGCGCTCGCGATTCTGATCTTCATGGCCCAGGTGCCGGAGATGCACAACGTGCCGTGGCCGGTCTACCCGCTGATCGCGGCAGGTCTGGCGCTGATGGTGTTCTTCCCGAAGATCACCACCGTGATCCCGGCACCGCTCGTCTCGATCGTCATCCTGACCGTGATCACCGTTGCGGCCGGCATCGCGGTCCCGACGGTGGGCGACAAGGGCGCCCTGCCGTCCTCGCTGCCGGTCCCGGGCCTGCCGGACGTGCCGTTCACGGTGGACACCCTGGCGACGATCGCGCCGTACGCCTTCGCGATGGCGCTGGTCGGCCTGATGGAGTCGCTGATGACGGCCAAGCTCGTCGACGACATCACCGACACGCACTCCTCCAAGACGCGTGAGTCCATCGGCCAGGGCATCGCCAACATCGTCACCGGCTTCTTCGGCGGCATGGGCGGTTGCGCCATGATCGGCCAGACGATGATCAATGTGAAGGTGTCCGGGGCCCGCACGCGCCTGTCCACGTTCCTGGCGGGTGTGTTCCTGATGGTGCTGTGCATCGTCTTCGGACCGGTCGTCTCCGACATTCCGATGGCTGCCCTGGTCGCCGTCATGGTCATGGTCTCGTTCGCGACCTTCGACTGGCACTCCATCGCCCCCAAGACGCTCAAGCGGATGCCTGCCGGTGAGATCGCCGTCATGGCCATCACCGTGATCTGCGTGGTCGCCACCGACAACCTCGCCATCGGCGTCGTCGTCGGCTCCGTCACCGCTATGGTCATCTTCGCCAAGCGCGTCGCCCACCTCGCGAACGTCACCGCCGTCGTCGCCCCCGACGGCAGCAGCGTCGTCTACTGGGTGACCGGCGAGCTGTTCTTCGCCTCCTCCAACGACCTGGTCACCCAGTTCAACTACGCGGGCGACCCGGACAAGGTCGTCATCGACCTCACCGCGGCCCACATCTGGGACGCCTCCTCCGTCGCCGCCCTCGATGCCATCGAGACCAAGTACAAGCAGCGGGGCAAGACAGTGGAGATCATCGGGCTGAATATTCCCAGCGCCGACCTGCACAGCAAGCTCAGCGGCGAGCTCACCAGTCACTGACCCGTCCAGCCTCACGATGGCCTCCCGCCGGAGCGGGGGGCCACATTCATCGGATCAATCTGCCGCTTTTCTTAGGGAAACGGCGTCCCAGGGGTGTTGGAGGGGACGAAAGGTCTGATAAATATGCGTCGCGGACCCAGGCGGGCGGCACGGGGGCGCGGGAGATTGCGGGGTGGCGGAAAGGTGGGGGTGGCAGCCGCCGGCATCCCCTGTCCGCGCCAGAGCATCACCCCAGCGTGAGAGGCAGCCCTTACGTGACCGTGACCGTGACCGTGACCGCGGCCGGGACCCCCACAGGTCCCCGCATCACCGCCGTCGAGACGTACGACATCAGATTCCCCACCTCGCGGCAGCTCGACGGCTCCGACGCCATGAACCCCGACCCCGACTACTCCGCCGCCTATGTGGTGCTGCGCACCGACGCGCCGGACGGTCACGAAGGGCACGGATTCACCTTCACCATCGGGCGCGGCAACGAGGTCCAGGTCGCGGCCATCGAGGCCCTGCGCCCGCACCTCGTCGGGCGGCCGGCCGACGAACTGTGCGCCGACCCGGGCACGCTCGGTCGCGACCTGACCGGGGACAGCCAACTGCGCTGGCTCGGCCCGGAGAAGGGCGTGATGCACATGGCGATCGGGGCGGTCGTCAACGCCGCCTGGGACCTGGCCGCCAAACGGGCCGGCAAGCCGCTGTGGCAGTTCCTCGCCGACGCCGAACCCGAGTGGCTCGTCTCGCAGGTCGACTTCCGCTACATCGCGGACGTACTCAGCCCTCAGGACGCGCTGGAGCTGCTGCGGCGGGGCCGGGAGGGGCGCGGCGGGCGGGAGGCGCTGCTGCGCGCGAACGGGTACCCCGGCTACACGACGTCGCCGGGCTGGCTCGGTTACTCCGACGAGAAGCTGACCCGGCTCGCCCGGCGGGCCGTCGCCGACGGCTTCAGCCAGATCAAGCTGAAGGTCGGCGCGGACCTCGCGGACGACATCCGCCGCCTGCGGACCGCGCGCGCCGCCGTCGGCCCGGACATCCGCATCGCGATCGACGCCAACCAGCGGTGGAACGTCGGTGAGGCCGTCGGCTGGACGCGGGCACTGGCCGAGTTCGACCCGTACTGGGTCGAGGAACCGACCAGCCCCGACGACGTCCTCGGGCACGCGGAGATCCGCAAGGCTGTGGCTCCGGTGAAGGGCGCCACCGGCGAACACGTACAGAACCGCATCGTCTTCAAGCAGCTCCTCCAGGCCGGGGCCATCGACGTACTCCAGATCGACGCCGCGCGGGTCGGTGGCGTCAACGAGAACCTGGCGATCCTGCTGCTCGCGGCGAAGTTCGGGGTGCCGGTGTGCCCGCACGCGGGCGGCGTGGGGCTGTGCGAGCTGGTCCAGCACCTGTCGATGTTCGACTACGTCGCGCTGAGCGGGACCACCGAGAACCGCGTCATCGAGTACGTCGACCACCTCCACGAGCACTTCACCGAGCCCGTGGTGATACGGGACGGGCACTACGCGGCGCCGGACGCGCCCGGGTTCTCGGCCACGATGCGGCCCGGGTCGATCGCCGAGTTCACTTATCCGGGCGGGACGTCCTGGGCGGCGGACCTGGCCCCTGCCGCCCCTGCCGCCGGTGCCGCCCGTGCCGCCGCTTCCACCGCCGCAGAGGAGAGCGCCGTATGACCGACCGGATCAGTGCCCCGGACACCGACCCCAACCGCCTCGACGGTCTCAAGGCACTGGTGACCGGCGGTGCCTCCGGCATCGGCCTCGCCACCGCCCGGCTGCTCGCCGCACGCGGCGCCGACGTCGCCGTACTCGACCTGGACCCGTCCGGTGCGCGGGCGCCGCTGCACGGGATCAAGGCGGACGTCTCGGACGACACGTCCGTACGGGAAGGAGTCGGCGCGGCGGTGGAACGGCTCGGCGGGCTCGACATCCTGGTCAACAACGCGGGCATCGGCGCCGCGGGCACCGTCGAGGACAACGACGACGCACGGTGGCACCGCGTCCTGGACGTCAACGTCCTCGGCACGGTCCGCACCACCCGGGCCGCGCTGCCGCACCTTCGGCGGTCCGCGCACGCGGCGGTCGTCAACACCTGCTCGATCGCCGCGACGGCCGGTCTGCCGCAGCGTGCGCTGTACAGCGCCAGCAAAGGCGCGGTGTTGTCGCTGACCCTCGCGATGGCGGCCGACCACGTACGGGAAGGGGTACGCGTGAACTGCGTGAACCCCGGCACGGCCGACACCCCCTGGGTCGGCCGCCTGCTGGACGCCGCCGACGACCCGGAGGCCGAGCGCGCCGCGCTCAAAGCCCGTCAGCCCATGGGCCGCCTCGTCAGCGCCGAGGAGGTGGCCGCCGCCATCGCGTACCTGGCCAGCCCGGCGGCGGCCTCCGTCACCGGCACCGCGCTCGCGGTCGACGGCGGCATGCAGGGCCTGCGACTGCGCCCGGCGGCGGCCCGGTGAGCCTTCCGGGGGACGTCGCCACCCTCGGGCGCAGCGGTGTGCCCGTCACCTCCCTGTCCTTCGGGGCCGCCGCGCTCGGGAACCTCTTCGCGCCCGTCACCGACGAGGCGGCCGCCGCGGCGGTCGAGGCCGCGTGGGAAGCCGGTATCCGTTACTTCGACACCGCCCCGCACTACGGCCTCGGGCTCTCCGAGCGGCGGCTCGGGGACGCCCTGCGCGGGCGGGCCCGTGACACGTACACCCTCTCCACCAAGGTGGGACGGCTGCTGGTCGCGGACGGGCGCGGCGGTACGGACGGCGAGGGCTTCGCCGTGCCCGCCACGCACCGCCGCGTCTGGGACTTCAGCGGCGACGGCATCCGCCGTTCCGTCGAGGACAGCCTGCAGCGGCTCGGCCTGGACCGGATCGACGTCGTCTACCTCCACGACCCCGACGACCACGCCGAGCAGGCGTTCCGTGAGGGCTACCCGGCGCTGGAGCGGCTGCGCGCCGAGGGCACCGTACGGGCGATCGGCGCCGGCATGAACCAGACCGCGATGCTCACCCGCTTCCTCCGCGACACCGATGTGGACGCGGTGCTGTGCGCGGGCCGCTACACCCTCCTCGACCAGCGCGCGGCCGGCAGCGTCCTGCCCGAGGCCGCCGCGCGCGGCAAGAGCGTCGTCGTCGGCGGGGTCTTCAACTCCGGCCTGCTGGCCGACCCGCGCCCCGGCGCGACGTACGACTACGCTCCCGCGTCGATGGACCTCCTCGGCCGCGCCCTGCGCACCGAGGCCGTCGCCGCGCGCCACGGCGTCCCGCTGCGCGCCGCCGCCCTGCGTTTCCCCTTCGGCCAGGCCGCGGTGGCGAGTGTGCTGGTCGGAGCGCGGTCGGCGGCGGAAGTGGCGGATGCGACCGCCATGTTCGCGACACGCGTGCCCGCCCGGATGTGGGAGGAACTGCGTGGGGAGGGTTTGCTGGGGGCGGACGTACCGGTCCCGGTGGAGGTCGGGAAACAGCCATGAGAATCGCCCTGTTCATCACCTGCTTCGGCAGCACGATGTTTCCGGACACGGGACTGGTGGCGGCGATCCGTGGGGCCGGGGCCGACGAGTGGGAGCTGTGACCGCTGTGCGTCGCCTCTTGGATGCCCACCACCACGTGTGGGACCTGTCCGTACGCGAACAGGACTGGATCACCGGGCCCGAACTCGCCCCGATCCGGAGCGACTTCCTGATCGACGACCAGGTTCCGGAGGTCGCGGCCTCGGGGGTCGACGCGACCGTACTCGTCCAGACGGTCACCGTGCCCGAGGAGACCCCCGAGTTCCTCGCGCTGGCCGCCACCAGCGATCTGATCGCGGGGGTGGTCGGCTGGACCGACCTCACCGCGCCGGATGTCGCCGACGCGCTCGCCGGACTGCGCGAACTCCCGGGCGGCGACCGCCTGGTGGGCATCCGCCACCAGGTGCAGAGTGAGCCGGACCCCGAGTGGCTGCTGCGGCCGGACGTGCGGCGCGGGCTGGCGGCGGTGGCGCGTGCGGGGCTTGCGTACGACCTGGTGGTCCGGCCGGGGCAACTGGCCGCCGCCGCGAAGGCGGCGGCCGCGCACCCGGGCCTGACCTTCGTCCTCGACCACCTGGGCAAGCCGGCGGTCGCGACCGGGGAGCTGGAGCCGTGGGCTTCGGACGTACGCCGTCTCGCCGCCCTGCCCAACACGGTCTGCAAGCTGTCGGGGCTGGTCACCGAGGCGGACTGGGCGACCTGGACGGTGGCGGACCTGCGCCCGTACAGCGACACGGCACTCGACGCGTTCGGGCCGTCCCGGCTGATGTTCGGCTCGGACTGGCCGGTGTGCGGACTGGCGTCGTCGTACGCGGGGGTGCTGGCGGCGGCGCGGGAGCTGATGGCGGGGCTTGGCGAGGCGGAGCGGGCGGACGTCTTCGCGGGGACGGCGGACCGGACGTACGGGCTGCGGGGGTAGGGGGGGCAGGGCGGGCCGCTGCGCGGGCCATTTCCGGGGCGCTGCCCCGGACCCCGCCCCTCAAGCGCCGGAGGGGCTGAAGTGGCCGCAAGCGGCGACATCCGGCCCAGCCCGTCCGAGGTCTGGGGCTTGCCCCAGTTCGGGAAGGGCCGGTCGGGGACAGGCCGCGTCAGAGTGGTGCCTCCCAGGTGGCCGTCGTGCCGCGGCGCCCCGCCTCCGTCGCCCCGTCGTCGGTCACCGTCAGGCGTACGGCCTCCCGCCCGTCCGCCAGCCTCGCCTTCCCGTCGATCTCGACGCGCACCGACGTGACCCCCGCCCGCCGGTGCGCCGCCGCGAGCGCGCCACGCAGCTCGGTCAGCAGCTGCCGGCCCACCGGTTCCGGCACCAGGGCGTCCACCGCGCCCGCGAAGTGCACCGACGGCTGGAAGCCCAGCAGCGTGGCCGCGCCGGCCGTCTCGCGCAGGACCCGGCCCCGGAACGTGGCGGGCACGTCCGCCGGGGGCTGTTGCAGCGCGAA
Source organism: Streptomyces sp. ISL-99 (assembly GCF_018614005.1). Lineage (NCBI taxonomy): Bacteria > Bacillati > Actinomycetota > Actinomycetes > Kitasatosporales > Streptomycetaceae > Streptomyces > Streptomyces sp. ISL-99. The sequence continues at coordinate 65,910 of NZ_JAGGPC010000014.1, read as the reverse complement.
GATCGCCGTCCGTACCTCCTGGATGGTGGAGTCCAGCTCGTCGACGGCCGCGCCGAGCAGTTCGTCCAGGTCCTTCGGCGTTTCCGTCGCCGAGGCCGCCCGCCGCCGGGTGGACTCCAGCATCATCTCGGTGGCGAACAGCCGCTGTACGACCAGGTCGTGCAGGTCACGCGCGATCCGGTCGCGGTCCTCGAACACCGCGAGCCGCTCCCGGTCCTGCCTGCTGTCAGCCAGCACCAGCGCCAGCGCCGCCTGCGAAGCGAACTGTGAGGCGAGCAGCCGGTCGACCGCCGAGTACGGAGGGCCGCCGCGCCGCCTCGGCAGGGCGAGCGTGCCGATCAGCTTGCCGCCGCTCTGGAGCGGCAGCATCATGCTCGGCCCGAAACGGGCCCGTACGCGCGTCGTCATGCGATCGTCGGTTGCCGAGTCCTCGATGAACACCGGCTCTCCGCCGAGCAGTTGCTCCAGGACCGGACTGCCGCGCTCGATGACGGTGCCGATCAGGTCGGCCGGGTCGTCGTGGGTGGACGCGGCGACGATCTCCATGCCGCCCTCGGCGGTGGGCTGGAGGACCACGCCCGCCGAGGCGTCGGCGAGGATACGGGCCTGCTCGGCCACCGTCATCAGCGCGTCCTCGGCACTCTCCCCGGTCAGGAGCGCGGTGGTGCAGGCGGCGGCGCCCTCGATCCAGCGCTCCCGTCGGCGGGCCGTCTCGTACAGCCGCGCGTTGCCGATCGCGATGCCCGCCTGCGAGGCGAGGACCCGCAGCAGCGCCAGGTCGTCCGTGGTGAAACCGGCCGCACCGGCCGCCGCGTCGGCCTCCCCCTGTTTGTCGGTCAGGTAGAGATTGCCGAAGATCTCGGTGTGGACCCGGATCGGGACGCCGACGAAGGACTTCATGGCGGGGTGACCGCGTGGCAGGCCGGCCGAGCGTACGTCGGCCGACATGTCGGGGACGAGCAGGGGCCGCCGCTCCCGGAGGAGGTGCCCGATCAGCCCGGTGCGTCCGTCGGGCAGCCGGCCGACGCGCTCGCGCGTCTCCGCGTCGATGCCCGAGGTGAACAGCTCGGTGATGTCCCCGCGCTCGGGATCGACGACTCCCAGCGCGCCGTACCGCGCCCCGGCCAGCTCGGTGGCGGTGTCCACGATCTGCTGGAGGGCGGCGTGCAGCTCGAGCTCGGAGCCGACGTTCAGCACGGCTTCCAGCAGCATCGGCAGCCGGGGCGCCACGCTCCCGCCGCTTTCCGGGCTCATGCGCCGCCCTGTACGCGCGCCGCTCAGCCCTAGCCGCTGATCGGGTTGAGGGTCATCGGCTGGATCTTGCCCTCCAGCATCGCCCCGAGCCCGAGTACGGAGCAGACGTCGGGCCGCTCCGCGATGTGCACCGGCATGCCCGTCGCGTCGCGCAGCATCTGGTCGAGGCCCGGCAGCAGAGCACTGCCGCCGACCATCATGATTCCGCGGTCGGCGAGGTCGGCGACCAGGTCGGGCGGGCAGTCGCGCAGCACCTTCCCGATGCCGTCGATTACGGCGGTGAGGGGGGTGTGGATGGCCTGGCGCACGGCGGCGGTGTTGACGTGTACGGAGCGGGCGAGGCCGGTGGCCACGTCCCGGCCGTGGATCTCGGTGGACGCGGGGCCCTCCGCGGTCAGGCCGTTGCCCCTGAGTGCGAGCTGGAGGGGGCGTACGGACTGGCTCGGCAGCATCAGCTCGTGCTCCTGGCGCAGGTGCTGGATCACCGCGTGGTCGATGGCGTTGCCGCCGATCGGGATGCGCTGGGCGGTGACGATCGAGCCGAGTGAGAGCACCGCCACCTGGGTGGTCGCCGCACCGCACACCATGATCATGGTGGCCGACGGCTGTTCCACGGGCAGTCCGCAGCCGACGGCCGCGGCGATGAGCGTGTCGACGAGTTCGACGCGGCGCGCGCCGAGCCCGATGAGGGTTTCGACGGCCGCGCGCTGGGCGAGCGGGTCGCTGTCGTGCGGGGTGCAGGCGGCGGCGCGAAGGCGCGGCTTGCGGCGGAGCTGGCGCCGGAGCTTCTCACCGAGGAGGTGGCGCAGCATGCGCTGGGCCATCTCGATGTCGACGACGGTGCCGCCCTTGACGGGGCGTACGACACGGATGTAGTCGGGCGTACGGCCCGTCATCTGTTCGGCGAAGGCGCCGACGGCGATGAGCGCGCCGGTGCGGGTGTTCACGGCGGCCACACTCGGCTCGTCGACGACGAGCCCCACACCCTTCACGAAAACCCGGGTCCTGGCGGCCCCGAGATCGACGGCGATATGGCAACGGCGCAACTGCTCAAGACTGACGGTCACGGCAGGTTCTCCCGAGAGCGCTGACGGACCGGCGGGTGCCGGTCCTGCTTCGCATCGTGCGTGGGCCGGTGGCCGGGCGCGCGCTGGGTGAGCCGGTCGGGCGTACGAGCTGACAGCGTGCCAGGAGCCGGTTCGAGCCGCTCCGGCCCATGTCATGCGCCGTCAGGAAACCCCACGCGCTGCAACAAACCCCAGGTGAACTCGGCGACGCAGGGTTTGCCGCCGGGCAGCGTCAGCCCGAGCCGCCACCGGGTGGGCGCGGTTCCCTCCATCGGGCGAGCCGGGGGGAAGGCGCGGGCCACCTCGTCGACGGTGCACGACCAGGGGCGCAGGTCACCGGCCGTACGCAGCTCGGGGCCCGGCGCGCCGGGGGCCCGGACCAGCCATTCGTTCCATACGGCGCCGCCCGGCGCGGTCAGCACCTCGAAGCGCAGGCCGGGCCAGAGCGGCACCGGCCAGGCCAGGGCGTCGCACTCCAGGTCGCCGATCCTGCGGCGTACGGACGTCTCGGGCGGCCCGAGCACCGAGCGGTAGCGCGCCACGGAGCCGCGCGCCCGCGGCGAACGCACTATCGCCTGCCAGCGGCGATTGGCCTCGCGCATCTCGGCGAGCGTCACGCCCAGCTCGCGGCGGGCGTCCTCGACCAGACCCGGCTGGTGGTCGGCCATCCGGCGCAACAGCACCAGCTGGAAGTCGAGCGGCCCGAAGGGGTGCGTGCTCGTATGCATACGTCCATCCTGCCCTGCCCCACTGACACGCCGTGGAATACGCGCTTCCACACAGGATCCTCACACCATCGGCTCCCGATGTTGACCCTGTGACGCATAACCTGCGGGCGCCATGGACTACTGCTACTCCTGCCGCAGGCACCTCAACGGCGCTCTGGCCTGCGCCGGATGCGGAGCCCCCGTCGGTGCACTCGGCTACGCCGCGCCCGAAAGCCAGGTCGCGCCCGAAAGTTACGCCGCGCCCGCGAGCTATGCCGCGCCCGCGAGCCACGCCGCGCCTGAGGTGCCCGCCGGATACGACGTCCCTCACCGTGCGGGCGTTCCCGACGCTTACGGCGGGCCTGGGGTGCACGGCGTCCACGGTTATGACGTTCCCGGGGCGCAGGGCAGTGACGACAGTCACACAGTGGCCGCTGAGCCCGACGCTGACGCGGCGACGCCCGGCGACGAGACCGCCCCCGCCGGCCCCGGCCGCGCCGCCCGGCGTACGGAGCGGGCCCGCAGTGGCCGCAGGGCGCACCGGCGCCGGGGCCGCAAGGTGGCCCTCGTGAGCATGGGGCTGGTGCTGGCCGGCGGTGCGCTGAGTCTGGCCGAGCTCGCCACGGAGTCCTCGGGCAGGGGATGGGTGTCCGGGGTCGTGGGGGGCGGCGACGAGGATGAGGACGAGGGCGGCCCGGGCGAGCCGGTCGCGACCAGTGACGGAGGGACCGCCGGCGCCGGCGAGGCCGTGGGCGCGGTGGCGGGCCCCTCGGCGTCCGGGCGTACCGCTTCCGCTTCCGCGTCGGCCTCCGCCTCGGACAGTGGCTCGCCGTCCGCCAAGCCCTCGAAGTCCGCTTCGGCGAAGGCCACGGACACCGTAGGCGCCACCGCCTCCGACCCCCAGTCGGCGCCCGCAGGCGCGCCGCCGGAGCCGGGCGGCGGCGCGTCGTCCGCACCCGAGCCCGAGCAGCCGCCCCCGCCCCCGCCGCCGGCGTCGTCCGCGGACCCTGCCCCCCCGCCCCAGCCGACACCGGAGCCCACGCCGACCGAGACCTGCGACCGGTTCCTGTGGTGGTGCACCTGAGGCGCGCCTGAGCCGGGCCGGGGCGTGCCCCGGGCCGGAGCTGCCCGGGCGGTCAGTTCCCGAGCATCCGCTTCAGCAGGTCGCGCAGTGCGGTGCGCTCGTCGTCCGACAGCTCGCCGAGCGGCTCGCGCGCGAAGTCCAGCGATGCGCGCAGCCTGGCCGCGGTGCGCCGCCCGTCCTCGGTGACGGCGGCGAGTTTGACGCGCCGGTCGGCCGGGTCGGGCTGCCGCTCGACCAGTCCGCGCGCCTCCAGCCGGTCGACGATCCCGGTGACGTTCGACGGCTCGCACTTCAATTTCCTGGCAATACGCCGCATGGGCATCGCCTCGATGGAGAGCAGACCCAGCACGCGCGCCTGGGCGCCGGTGAGTGAGTGTTTGGCCGCCGCCTCGTCGTACTCCTCGTGGTAGCGGGAGACGACCTCGCCGATGAGCTCGACGACTTCGAGAGTCAACGGGTCTGGGCGAGGCGGGTCTGTGCGAGGGGCCATGGAACCCATCGTAGCGATTTACTTGACAAGATTAAATATCCAGGCGCATGGTTGTTTCAGTACCTGAAGCTTTTCAAGGAGGTCGCATCGCATGACCGCACTGCCCACGACCGGCCGCTCCTGGCACCTCGTCGCCCGCCCGCACGGCTGGCCCAAGCGCGAGGACTTCGCACTGCGCGAGGCCCCGGTGGCCGAGCCGGGCGCGGGCCGCATCCTGGTCCGCAACCTCCACTTCTCGGTCGACCCCTATATGCGCGGCCGTATGAACGACGTGAAGTCGTACGTCCCGCCGTTCAAGCTGGACCAGCCGATGGACGGCGGCGCGGTCGGCGAGGTCATCGCCTCCGCCGACGAGCGCTTCGCCGTCGGTGACCACGTCCTGCACGGTCTCGGCTGGCGTGAGTACGCCGACGTCGACGCCAAGCACGCCACAAAGGTCGACGCCGCGCTCGCCCCGCTCTCCGCCTACCTCGGCGTCCTGGGCATGCCGGGCCTCACCGCCTACGCGGGCCTCTTCGAGGTCGCCTCCTTCAAGGAGGGCGACGCCGTCTTCGTCTCCGGCGCGGCCGGAGCCGTCGGCAGCCAGGTCGGCCAGATGGCGAAGCTCCGGGGCGCCTCGCGCGTCATCGGTTCCGCGGGCTCCGACGAGAAGGTCAAGCACCTCGTCGAGGACCTCGGCTTCGACGCCGCCTTCAACTACAAGAACGGCCCCGTGGCGGAGCAGCTGCGCGAGGCCGCGCCCGACGGCATCGACGTCTACTTCGACAACGTCGGCGGCGACCACCTCGAAGCGGCCATCGGCTCGCTGAACGTGCACGGCCGGGCGACCATCTGCGGCATGATCGCGCAGTACAACAACACGGAGTCCACGCCGGGTCCGCGCAACATGGCGCTGATCATCGGCAAGCGGCTGCGCCTCCAGGGCGTTCTGGTCAGCGACCACGCCGCGCTCCAGCCGCAGTTCGTCGAGGACGTCTCGGCCTGGATCCGCTCCGGGGAGCTCAAGTACAGCGAGACGTTCGTCGAGGGCATCGAGAACGGCTACGACGCGTTCGTCGGTCTGCTCCGCGGCGAGAACACCGGCAAGATGGTCGTTTCCGTCACCCGATAAGCTCACCACCAGCCGCCGCGGTCGTGGGCGCGAGTCGCGGCGTACAAAGCAGGAGGAATACCTCAGCATGACCATTCTCGACATAGACGTGAAGTACACCGCTGTCGCCACCGCCGAGAACGGCCGTGACGGCCGCGTCGCGACGGACGACGGCAAGCTCGACGTCGTCGTCAATCCGCCGAAGGAGATGGGCGGCAGTGGCGCCGGCACCAACCCGGAGCAGCTGTTCGCCGCCGGCTACAGCGCCTGCTTCCAGGGTGCGCTCGGTGTCGTCGCGCGCAAGGAGAAGGTGGACATCTCCGGCTCGACCGTGACCGCGAAGGTCGGGATCGGTTCGAACGGGAACGGTGGGTTCGGCCTTGAGGTCGCGCTCTCCGCGCACATCCCGAACGTGGACGAGGCGACCGCGCTGGACCTGCTGGAGAAGGCGCACCAGGTGTGCCCCTACTCGAACGCGACCCGCGGCAACATCAAGGTCGACCTGGCCGTCGTCTGACGTACGGACGCGTTTGCTCCGCGTCGCGTCGCCTGACGTGAAAGGCCGCACCCCGGGGATGGGGTGCGGCCTTTCGTCATGGCCTTTCGTCACGGCCCTGCGGAACTGGTCCCGAGGGGTTGTTCGCGGCTCACCCCGCCGAGTTGATCAACGCCCGGCCGACCTGTGCGAAGGCGCCCTTCGGGTGCGCGCGGAACAGCGGTTCCGTGCCGAACAGCACCACTCCCGCGCCCTTCGCCGACGTACCGCTGACGACAGCCGCCTTGCCCGCCGCGTCCCGCGGGCCGCCGCTGCCGCCCTCCGCCGCCCGCCAGTGGCCGGAGACGAGAGGGTTGCCCGCGCCGTACGACTGCTCGACGCGCACGCCCGGACCGAGGTCGGTGAACCACATCGGCGAGTAGACGAAGGTGTGCTCCGGCGCGCCGCCGGACACCGCGCCGCCCGCGTTGACGACCCGGACGACTCCGTTGGCGTCCCCGTTGCCCTCGACCGGCTTCGCCGCCAGCAGACCGGCATCGGCGTTGAGCGCCGCCCCTTCCGCGCCACGCCCGACCACGGCGCCGCCCCCGGTCAGGAACGCGTCGAGCGCGCCGCGCGCGGCCGCGTCGAGCTTCCCGTACTCCAGCCCGGACGACACGAACAGCACGTCCGCCTTCGACCAGTCGAAGCCCGCGTTGAGCGCCGCTGTCGAGACCGGCAGCACCTCGAAGCCCATCTCGCGCAGCGCGAACAGCTCGCCGGACGTGACCGCCGCCACGACCCTGGTGCGGTGCAGCGCGGCCACGCCCTTGGCCTTGGTGGCGTGGAAGGCGACGCCGTACCGGCCGGCGAGAGCGGCGGCCTTCTTGCGGGCCGAAGCGGGCACGAGCGCGCTGCCGTCGGCCGTACGCCGCACCTTCACACCCTCCCTGAGGAGCGAGTTGAGCGCGGCGAGCTCCCTGGGATCGTCGAGCCGCAGCCGAAGGTCACCGCGCGGAGCGACGTAACCGGCCGACGACGCGGCATGTACCGGACGTCCCGGAACATCCACCCCACCCGGTGCCTTCCGCACCTCGTCCACACTCGCGCCCCACAGCAGACCGAGGCTCCAGCCCGAGATGTCGTACATCGTGGAGACGTCCGCGCTGATGTCCCGCCCCTCGTGCAGGATCACGTTGGCCAGACCGCGCTTCGGCTGGCGCATGTCGACGACGTACGACCCCGCCTCGTACGGCCGCCCGCCCAGCCGGAAGTCCCGGCGCGCGCGCTCGACGCGGACGTCATTGGCGACGAGGTGGTCGACGAGCCGGGCGGCAGCCGTCGCGGAACGCTGACTCCGGCCCGCCGGGACGACGTACGCCCGCGGGAAGTCCGTCGTGTACACGTCCTCGGGCCCGATGCCGGGCACCCCCGGAACGGTCTCCTCCGACACCGGCACCTGGGCGGCACCCGTCGCCCCGCGCCGGAACGTCTCGATCTGGTCGGCGACGACCGACGACCGCTTCTGGGCCGTGTAGTCGAGGGTCGCGCGCATCGCCGCGCCCGCGATGTCCGTGTTGATCGCGGCCCTGCGGCGCAGCTCGGCGACCGGCAGCGTGTCGTACGACCGGTTGTTGACCTGCATCGGGAACTCGATGGTGTGCGCCGCGACCGCGCCCTGGAAGGGCATGTACTGCGGCGTGAAGACCGGCGGCCAGTCGTCCCAGCCCTCCTCCTGGTCGCGGAAGGGGATGACGGCGGGCTCGACGCCGTCCTTCTGGGCCGTGTAACCGAGGCCGTTGACGGCGGCCTCCATGCCGAGCGCGTTGGCGTAGGAATTCTTCAGGAAGAGGTCGTACTCGTAGTTCTCGCCGTGCGGCGGGGTCGTCGGCTCGATGAGCGTGCCGTTGACGTACCCGTGCAGGTCGATCATGACGGCCGGCTGCTTGTCGATGGCGATCTGCCGGATCGCGCGCGCCTCGGGCTGGGTGGCGGTGATGAAGTCCCGGTTGAGGTCGAAGCCGTTGGCGTTGGCGCGGGTGCCGGCGATGCGCCCATCGGGATTGGCCGTCACGTTGAGATAGATACGGGTCTTCGCCAGCAGATCGGCGGTCTTGCGGTCCTTCGCCTTCGCCAGCTCCTCGATGAGCTTCAGGGCGGCGTCCGTGCCCTCCCACTCATTGCCGTGGATGTTGTTGTTGATGAACACGGGCGCCTTGTAAGCGGTCTTGATACGCCGGTCCTTGGCGGCGGCGGCCGGCGCGTTCTCGATCAGCTCCCGCATCCGCTCCTGCTCACGGGCCTCGCGGGAACTCTCGGGCGCGGTGACCGTCACCAGATACAGCTGATGCCCGCCTGCGGACTTCCCGGCAACCTCGACGCTGACCCGATCGCTGCCCAGCTTCTGCAGCTCGTTGAGTTTCGGGGCGATGGAGTGGTACGGCGTGAGACCCAGCTTGATGGACTTGTCCGCCGGATCCGGCGCGGGCGGCGTCAGCCGGGTACGGCGCGGGTACCCGCCGCTGCTCTGCCGCGTCCCGGATGACGCCCGGTCGGCATCGAGCGCCTTCGCGGCGGCGCCCGCCGGGCTGCGCGCCGCCTGCTCCTGCCCGGCGGCCCGCTCCCGGTGAACGCCGTCGCCGTCGCCGTCACCACGGCCGGCCCCGGGCGGGCCGGGCTGGGCGGTGGCGGCGACGGGGGAGAGCAGGAGTGCGCTCGCCATGGCGGCTGTGGTGATGAGGAGAGGTCTCGGTATGCCTGTGCCCATGCGTATCTCCGCGTGCGTCGGAAGTGATCAGAGATGATCGGTACGCAGGGTCTACCTGTTCAACCCTGGAACAACAAGGGGGTATTGAGGCAGGCGGGCCCCATGGGGGCTCCGCCTCGGCCAGTAGACAGGCCAGTAGATAGGCTGGTCACATGCGTGATCTCAGGGTGGGTTTCGGTTACTTGATGAAGGGCCAGCGCTGGGCCGGCCGGCACGGCAAGTCCTACGGCTTCGGACTGCTGCCCGGCCTGGTGACCTTCGTGCTGTACGTCGGTGCCCTCATCGGGCTCGCCTACGGCGCCGACGACCTCACGGCCTGGGCCACGCCCTTCGCCGACGACTGGGGCTCGCCCTGGCTCGGCATCTTCCGGGGTGCGCTGACCGCCCTGCTCTTCGCCCTCGCACTGTTCCTCGCGGTGATCACCTTCACCGCCGTCACGCTGCTCGTCGGCCAGCCCTTCTACGAGGAGCTGTCCGAGCGCGTCGACCGCTCCGTGTCCCCCGACGGGACCGCCCCCGAGTCCGGCCTGCCGCTCATCAGGGAGCTGTGGATCTCCGCCCGCGACAGCCTGCGGGTCCTCGCCCGGGTGGTGCTGTACGGCGTCCTGCTCTTCGCCTGCGGTTTCATCCCCGTCGTCGGCCAGACCGTCGTCCCCGTGATCGGCTTCTGTGTCTCCGGGTTCTTCCTCGCGGAGGAGCTGACGGCGGTGGCCCTCCAGCGCCGCGGCGTCGAGCTGAAGCAGCGCCTCACCCTGCTGCGCGGCCGCCGCATGCTCACCCTCGGCTTCGGCGTCCCGCTCACCCTCGCCTTCCTCGTGCCGCTGGTCGCCGTCTTCCTGATGCCGGGCGCGGTGGCCGGCGCGACGCTGATGGCACGCGACCTGCTGGAGGAGCCGTCGGCCGACGCGGACGACACCGCGGGCGACGCGGCGCTGCCGCCCGCTACGGCGTAGGTACGTCGGCGAGCGCGAGGCCCGCCGCGTCCGGCGCCGCCTCGGCCAGCGCCGTACCGTCGGGGCCCCACACCCCGCTCAGCCCGCAGCCGTCGTACGGTCCCGCCTGCCCCACGTGGTTGGCGAGGACGACGTACAACCCGTGGTCCTTCGCCCGCACCGGGTAGACGGCGGAACGCTCCCGCTCGCCGTTCCCCTTCCAGTACAGCGAACTCGCCAGGTAGGCCCGGCACTTGTCGTCGGCGGCGCGTTCCGCGATGTCCGGGAAGTGGCTGTCGAAGCACGTCGCCAGCGCGAACCGCACACCGTCCAGCTCGAACCGCCCGTCGCCCCGGCCCGGCGCGAAAACCTCGCTCTCGCTCTCGTACAGATGCTGCTTGTCGTAACGGGTGAGCAGTTCGCCGTCCGGTCCGAAGACGAAGGACGCGATGGCGGGGCGGCCGCCACCGCCCGTGGTGGGCGCCGCGCAGTTGACGACGGCCGCCGTGGCCGTCTCGCGGCAGGCCGCCCTGACCGGTTCCAGGCGCGGGTCGCCGGGCGTGACGAGCAGCGACGGGTCCTGGGTGAGGAGTTCGAGCTCGTACCCCGTCAGGGCCAGTTCGGCGAAGACGGTGACGCGGGCTCCGCGCCCGGCGGCCTCCCGCACCTGCGCCGCCATCCGGCGCGCGTTCGCCTCGACGGAACCGGGCTCGGACGTGAACTGGGCCGCTGCGACGATCATGCGGTCCATTCTGCCTCCCCGAAAACGTGGACAGCACTTGATCGGCCGATGCGCGACGGCCAGCATCACCCCATGACAGAAGTGATAGCCGTAGCCGTCATCACCCTCCTCGCGGTCATCAGTCCGGGCGCCGACTTCGCGATGGTCGTCCGCAACAGCTGCCTGTACGGGCGTACGACCGGCCTGTTCGCCGCCGCCGGAGTCGCCGCGGGCGTCCTCGTCCACGTGACGTACACGATGCTCGGCGTCGGACTGCTGATCGCCTCGTCGACCGAACTCTTCACCGCGATCAAGCTGGCGGGCGCGGCGTACCTCGTCTACATCGGCGTACGGACCTTCATCGCCCGCGCCGACCTCACCGTCGACCTGGAGTCGAAGCCGGAACTCGGCCCGCTCGGCGCGCTGCGCTCCGGCTTCCTCACCAACGTCCTCAACCCGAAGACCACCCTTTTCGTCGTGTCGACCTTCACCCAGGTGGTCGGCCCGGAAACCCCGGTGTGGCAGCAGGCGGGCTACGGCCTGTTCATGTCGGCGGCCCACCTCGGATGGTTCGGTGCGATCGCGCTCTTCTTCTCGGACTCCCGGCTGCGCGCGGCCATGCTGCGCCGCCAGAAGGCCCTCAACCGGGCGATCGGGTCGGTACTGGTCGGCCTCGGGGTCACGCTCGGATTCGCCCGCTGAACCGCGTGGGCGTCTACCTGTCGGCCGGAGGCCCCTGGCGTGCTTCCGCCGCCACCCGGACGATCGCCCGTACCTGCGCGACGATGTCCAGCCGGTTGCGCACGAACTCGGGGTCGGTCACCTCGGTCGTGTTGCCCGCACCGAACTGGAGCACCGGGGTGTGCACATGCCCGCCGGGCAGTTCGCTCAGCCCCAGGCGGTCGCGGAGCAGCGTCGCGCGGTACGCGATCTCGTTGGAGAGGTAGTCGCCGCCCCCGCCGGCGCGGGCGGTCGAGCCCGTGGTCGGGCCGTCCGGCCGGACCACGGGGGCGGTGGCGCCCGCCGGTATCTCGGTCACCGACGTGTTGTCGTACACCGGGAAGCGGCCGGTACCGGCGGCCACGATCTCCCTGTACGGGAGCGTCGTCGTGGTCCACTGCGGCTGCGAGGCGGGATCGCCGACCGGAACGGTCTCCTTGCGTGAGACGTTCTCATTGTCCGGGAATCCGCCGCGCCAGGCCCCGTTGAAGCGCTCGACATCGATCCGCCCGACCCTGCCCTGGCTCACGGTGGTGAAGAGGTCGAGGTGCGGCAGGTGCGGGCGCAGGGTGCGTTCGACCGTGCCGTCCGCGAAGTCCTGCCACCGGACGGGGAAGACGGCCGTCTCGATCCGCGCGGGGCCGTCGGCGGTCCGTACGACCGTGCCGTCCAGCGCGAGCGCCGTCGCGCCCGACGGGTTGCTGATCCGGATGTCCCGGTCGAGCGTGAACGGGTCGAAGCCGGTGACGAGCACCCGCTTGACGCCCTTGTCCTTGCCCGCAGCCGTCGCTGTCGCCGCCGGGAAGCGGATCGTGTCCTGGCCGCGCGAGGACCGCTCAAGCCGGTCAAGCAGCTTGGCCCGCGCCGCGTCCGAGAGCCCGAACGGCGCCTGCCACTGCCGAAGTTCGCGCGTCATACCGAGCCGCGCCCAGTACAGCGGCCGGTCGTCGTCCCGGCTCAGGTCCCCGCCCGCCGGCCCTCTTCCCTGCGCCCGCTCCACGGCCCGCCGCCACAGCCGCGATCCGTGCCGTACGACGGCCCGCTCGCCAGCGGCGTACGACCGCGCCCCGCCCAGCGTCTCCCCGAAGTCCTCGGCCACCGCGTCGAATCCGCTGCGCCGCAGGATCTCCTGCGGGACTGCCCGCTCCAGCCGCTGCTCTTCGACGGTCGCCGGAGCGGGAGCGGGAGCGGGAGCGGTCGCCGGCGCCGCAGCCGGCTCGGCCGCCGAGGCGGGCAGCGCCCCGAAGAGGGGCGTGAGGGTGAGCAGCGCGACGCCGAGTGCGTACTGCCGGGGGCGTATCGGGGACACAGTGATCCTTCCGTCGGGTGGCGGCAGTATCCCGGTACGCCCGTGTCTTGCGCTACGGGGCAGGGCGAGCGTTGCGGCAGCGAGAGGAAGTCACGCCGGTCCACAGGTAAGCGAGTGACGATAGGAAGCGCGAGAGCGACAGAGCGACAGAACGACAGCCGGACCAGGACTTCAACGAGGAGGTACGGACGTGACAGTCGATCCCAGCACCGAGGGCACCCCCGACCGGATGCGCGAAGAGGCCGTCGAAGCGGCCCTCGGCAAGCTCGGTCTCGAAGCCAAGGCGAGGCTGCTCGGCGGCCAGGACATGTGGTCCCTGCCGGCGCTCCCCGAGATCGGTCTGAAGTCCCTGGTCATGTCCGACGGACCGGTCGGTGTGCGCGGCGTCCGCTGGACCGCCGACGACCCGTCGGTCGCGCTGCCGTCACCGACCGCGCTCGCCGCGACCTGGGACCCGGAACTCGCCCGCCGCGCCGGCCGACTCCTCGCCCAGGAAGCCCGCCGCAAGGACGTGCACGTACTCCTCGCCCCCACCGTGAACCTGCACCGCTCGCCGCTCGGCGGCCGGCACTTCGAGTGCTACTCCGAAGACCCGTACCTCACCGGCGAGATCGGCTCCGGTTATGTGCGGGGTGTCCAGGACGGTGGCGTAGGCACCACCGTCAAGCACTTCGTCGCCAACGACGCCGAGACCGACCGCTTCACCGTCGACAACATCATCACCCCCCGCCCCCTGCGCGAGCTGTACCTGACGCCCTTCGAAGCCATCGTCAAGAACGCCCACCCCTGGGGCATCATGGCGGCGTACAACCAGGTCAACGGCGTGACGATGACCGAGCACCGCTACCTCCAGAACGAGGTGCTGCGCGGCGAGTGGGGCTTCGACGGCTGCGTCGTTTCCGACTGGATGGCCGCCCGCTCCACCACCGGCGGCATCGAGGGCGGCCTCGACGTCGCCATGCCGGGCCCGACGACCGTCTACGGCGACGCGCTGGCCGGTGCGGTCAGGTCGGGCGAGGTCGACGAGTCCGTGGTCGACGACGCCGTACGCAACGTCCTGCGGCTCGCCGCCCGCGTCGGCATCCTGGAAGGCGCCCCACCCGTCGTCACCGAGCCGCCGGAGCCGGTGGACGGCCAGGCGCTGGCCCACGAGGTGGCCCGCCGCGCGTTCGTCCTCCTACGCAACGAGGCACGCAACGAAGCACGCGACGAGGTACGCGACGAGAACCGCATCCTCCCCATCGACGCCTCGAAGATCCGCAAGCTGGCCCTGATCGGCGAGGCGGCCCGTGACGCACGCGTCCTCGGCGGCGGCTCCGCCACCGTCTTCCCCGAGCGTGTCGTCGCCCCCCTGGACGGCCTCGCCGCCGCGCTGCCGGACTCCGTGCTGACGTACGCCGTCGGGGCCGACCCCTTCGAGGCGTTCTTCGGCGACCCGGCCGAGCGGGGCCGGGCCCGCCTCATCGCCGGCGAGCCGGTGGAGGTCTCGCTCGTCCACCCCGTCGGCAAGCCGGACGACGTCCCGCTCCCGGCGGTCGCGTTCTCGCTCCTGCACGGGGAGCCGCAGCGCGACGCCGACGAACTGATCGAGGAGGCAGTCGAAGCGGCACGCGCCGCCGACACGGCGGTCGTTGTGGTCGCCACGACGGAACGCGTGGAGTCGGAGGGCTTCGACCGTACGGACCTGCGCCTGCCGGGCCGCCAGGACGACCTGGTCCACGCGGTGGCCGCCGCCAACCCGAACACCGTCGTCGTCGTCAATTCCGGCTCGCCGGTGGAGATGCCGTGGCGCGAGGACGTGGCCGCGGTGCTGCTCAGCTGGTTCCCCGGGCAGGAGGGCGGCGCGGCGCTCGCCGACGTGCTGCTCGGCGCGGCGGAACCGGGCGGCCGGCTGCCGACCACCTGGCCGGCGTCACTCGCCGACGTACCGGTGACGGAGGTCACGCCGACGGACGGCGAACTGCACTACAGCGAGGGGCTGTACGTCGGCTACCGCGCCTGGGACAAGGCGGGCCTCACGCCGGCATACGCGTTCGGTCACGGCCTGGGCTACACCACCTGGGAGTACGAGTCCCTGGAAGCGACCCCGGCGACGGCCAAGGTCCGCGTACGCAACACCGGTTCCCGCGCCGGGCGCGAGGTCGTCCAGGTGTACCTGGCCCCACAGGCGGACTCGGTGGAGCGGCCGGTGCGGTGGCTGGCGGGGTTCGCGAGTGTCGAGGCGGAGCCGGGGGAGTGGGCGGAGGCGGAAATCGCGCTTACGGGCCGCGCGTTCGAAATCTGGGACGAGGAGCCCGGCTCCTGGACCTTCGTCCCCGCGCGTACGAGGTCCGCACGGGCCGCTCCCTGACCGACGCCCGCCTGACAGCAACCCGGGACATCCATGCCTGATCCCCTTGGGGGCGCTGCCCCAGTTCGGGAAGGGGCGGGTTGGGGAAAGCCCCGCGCAGCGGCCACCGCACCCCGCCGCACCGCACCGGCACCGCACCCGCACCCCGCCGCACCCGCACCCCGCCGCACCCGCGCCCAGCGACCCGCCCCTACCCCCGCACCCCGAACCCGTACACCGTCGCCGACTCGAACACCTCGCCCGGCCGCAGTACCACCCCCGGAAACTCCGGCCGGTTCGGTGAATCGGGGAAGTGCTGGGTCTCCAGCGCCACCCCGTCGAACCCGTCCGGCGTATACATCTGCACCCCCGGCTCCGTCGTAGCGACCGTCACCACCCGCCCCGACCCGGCGTCGTACAGCTCGCCCACCACCTCGGCCTCGCCCGTAACACCCTTGTCCAGCACAAAGTTGTGGTCGTACCCGCCCCCCAGCACCCGCGCCGCGCGGAAGTCGAACCGTGACCCGGCCACCCCCCGGAGCTCCCCCGTCGGTATCCCACCACCGTCCACCGGCGTCATCGCCCCCGCCGCGAGTCGCAGCTCGTACGGGCCGCCACCCCCGAGACTCCAGTACGTGTGATTCGTCAGGTTCACCACGGTCGGCGCGTCCGTCACCGCCCGGTAGGCGATCCGCAGCGCCCCGCCCTCCTCCAGCGTGTACGTCGCCGAGACCTCGACACGCCCGGGAAAGCCCTCCTCGCCGTCGGGGCTGACCCGCGAGAGCCGCACGCCGTACGGTGCCGCCTGCGCGTCCCACACCCGCTTGTCGAAGCCGCGCTCGCCGCCGTGCAGACTGTGCGGCCCCCCGTTCCGCGCCAGCGCGTACGTCCGCCCGTCCAGCGTGAAGGTCCCGCCCGCGATCCGGTTCGCGTACCGCCCGACCAGTGCCCCGAAGTACGGCTCCGGGCAGTCCAGATACCCCGCGAGACCGTCGAAACCGACCACCGCATCGCCCACACGCCCGTCCCGGTCCGGCGTCCGGACCGACTGGACGATCCCGCCGTACGTCAGAACCCGCACCACCACCCCGTCCCGTTCCAGGACCCAGCGATGGACGGGCGTGCCGTCGGCGAGCGTGCCGAAGAGTTCCGCGGTCATGACCGGAAACCCTATGCGACCTACGCCGGAGGCTCCTTCGCCGTGATGTTGCGGTACGCGATCTCCGCGAGCCGCTGCTGCCCGTTCCTGCTCGGGTGGAACCAGTCCCACTGGCTCAACTGGTCGCCGGAGAACCGGTACTCGAAGACCGCCCCGCCGTCGTACCGGCAGCGGGCGTCCTTCGCGCACACATCCTTCAGCACCTCGTTGTACGCGACGACCCGCTCCTGCACCGACTCGCGCCGCGCCACCGCCACCGCGTCCATCGCGTCCGGGGAGGCCAGCATCGACTGGCAGATCCCCAGCTTCCAGATCTCCTTGCCCAGCGGGTTCACGCGCCCCTCGGACCAGAGCCGCTTCAGGTCCGGCACGCTCGACACGTACAGCTGCGACTTGGGCAGTTCGCTGCGGAGCTTCTTCACCGACGTCTCGAAGTACGTCCGGAAGTCAGCCACCGATGTCATGTGCGACACATCGTCACGGCAGGCGTCGTTCGCCCCTACCATCACCGTCACCAGCTCCGGCTTGTCGGCGACCGCCCGCGTCATCTGCTCCGGCAGCTCGGCCATCCGCGCCCCCGACTTGGCATGGTTCCAGGTACGCCCGGCCACGCCCGCCGCGCCGAGGAGCCGCCACGCCACGCTGCGCACCGTGGCGTCCGTACCCGTCGCCCAGGACACCTCCGGGCAGTCGGCGAGGACCGTGCACGCGTCGAAACCGCGCGTGATGGAGTCCCCGACAGCGGCGATGGACGCCGGACTGCGGTCCCAGGCGGGAGTGGGCCTGGGGGAGGGCCGTGGTCCGGCCGTCGAACGGCCCGCGTCCGCGTCGTCCCCCGCGTCGCACCCGGCGAGCGCGCCCAGCAGGACAAGCAACGCCGCCGTCGCGGTGGCGACGGCGGCGTGCGACCGGCGCTCCCGGCCGCGTACCCGGCGGCGTATCCGCATCCCCTGATCCCCTCCGTGGCGTCGCACTGGCGTCCTGGCGAGTGAAAGCTTCGTGTCCACGGCCGCCCGGACCGACAGTACGTCACCCGTCGGGCGCCACCGCACGGTAGTTTTTCCCCGTCGGAACCAGCAGCCCTTCGCCCATCCGGGGCTCCGGTAAATTACGTCACGTCACATACTGTCCCTTTTCAGGAGATTAACTCCCGATGCTGTTTACTGTTGACAACCTCGGGAGCCGACCGGGAAGAGGCGGTACGGGCGCGAGGCCGCTGGGGAAGGCGAACCTCGTCCCACACTGGAGGTCCCGGTGACGACACGTGGAGTTCTGTACGTTCACTCCGCACCGCGCGCGCTGTGCCCGCACGTCGAATGGGCAGTAGCGGGCGTACTCGGTGTGCGGGTCAATCTCGACTGGATCAGACAGCCGGCCTCGCCCGGCACCTGGAGAGCGGAGTTCTCCTGGCAGGCCCAGCCGGGCACCGCCTCCAAGCTGGCCTCCGCCCTGCGGGGCTGGCACCTGCTGCGCTTCGAAGTGACGGCCGAACCGTGCCCCACGGCCGAGGGCGAGCGCTACAGCTCGACCCCCGGCCTCGGCATCTTCCACGCCGTCACCGGAATGCACGGCGACATCCTGATCCCCGAAGACCGGCTGCGCGCCGCTCTCGCCCGCTCGGTGGGCGGCGAGACCGACCTGGAGGCGGAGGTCGCCAAGCTCCTCGGCAAGCCGTGGGACGACGAACTCGAACCCTTCCGATACGCCGGCGAGGGCGCCCCCGTGCGCTGGCTCCACCAGGTCGTCTGACCCTCCGTACCGCGCGGGCCCGCCGCCGGATACATTCCGCCCCACAGTGCACACGCGGTGCACCACCGGTGGGGAGTTGGTTGTGCGTATACGACCGGCGGCCAAAGTGGCCGCCGTCCTGTTGTCATCGGTCGTGATCTGCTGGGCCGTTCTCTTCCATGCCCTGGGCTGGACCGCGCTGGTCCGGGAAAGCGGCGGTTCCTGCAGAGGCTCCGACTGCCCGGAGGGCCTGCCCGCCGTGCTCATCCTGGCGTTCGTGTTCTCCCTCGGCGGCCTGGCCCTCATGGGCAAGGCGCGGGAGGCGGCGGGATTGGGCCGGGGCGCCACCGCCGCCGTTGTGGTGGCCGGCGTGCTGGCCGGTCTGTTGCCCGGCCTGTACGGCTATCAATGGATCCGTGGGGAGAAGGTGGAGACCGCCTCCCCGTTGAAGGCCGCCGACCGGCTGGAGATCGCCTGGCGGGCGCCGCAGGACCGTTCCGGCGCCGTCAAGGGGCTGCGCGGCTGGTCGGCCGGCGACACCGTCGTCCGGGTCCGTACCGACGGTCTGTCCGGCTATGCCGTGAAGGACGGCAAGGAGCGGTGGAACGTCACGGCGCCGGTCCGCGAGTCCGTGTGCGCCCAGAGCGCTCACCCGTCCAAGGGCATAGGTCTCGTCGCCTACGGGCGCCACAACAAGCCCTGCACGACCCTGACCGCCGTCCGGCTCGACGACGGCGCCACCCTGTGGAAGCAGACGCTCAAGGGCGAAGGCATCGGCAAGGGCATCGCGCTGGGCGGCGCCACCGCCGTAACCCTGGAGGACCGGGCGGTACGCGGGCGATCGGCCGAGGCTGGTGGCGAACGGTGGAAGCGGCCCGTGCCGGAGCGCTGCCAGACCCTGGCGATGGGCGCGACCGCCGCCCGCACCCTGGTCGTCGAAGAGTGCCTCCCGGCGAAGACCGACGGCATCGTCACCGCGCGGCTCCTCGCCCTCGACACCCGTACCGGGAAAGAGGAGTGGGCCTCGAAGCTGCCCGTGGAGAGCGCGGGTATCGCGTACGTGTACTCCGTCGAACCGGCTGTGATCGGCTTCCAGGAGACCGACGAACGGGGCGTCCGCGCGGTGCTCGCCTTCGGTGAGCGGGGTGAGGCGCGCGCGGCCGTGCCGTTCTCCGGCCGTTCGGGTGACCTCGACATCAGGCGGTCCGAGAGCGACCTGAAGGCCGAGGGCCCCTTCGTGGCGGGCGACACGCTGGTCGCCGCCGTGCAGAAGCCGGGCGACATCGTGCCCCAGTACGTCGCCGGTTTCTCGATCGCGGACGGCAGGGAGCTGTGGCGTACCGGGGATCTCGGCAACATCGGCGCGCTCGCCCTCCGCGACGACGGCCGGGTGGCGGTGCTGACCGCCGAATGGCCCCGCTCGGACATCGTCGTGCTCGACCCCGGGGCCGGGGGCGCGGTGACGAAGGAGACGACGCTGGGGAAGGAGGCGCCGGTGTCGATCGACGCCGACATGCTCGCGGTCCGCGACTCCTATGTCGTGGTCAACCGTTACACCGACGGCGAACCGCCGGTCTTCGCCCTGCGCTGACCTCGCGTCAGGACGGAACACGGAACGGCGAAGGCCCTGCCGGGAAGCACGGAGCTTCCCGGCAGGCCTTGTCGCTGTGTGCGGTCGTGGATCAGACCGAACGGAAGGCCAGGACCACGTTGTGGCCGCCGAAGCCGAACGAGTTGTTGATCGCGGCGATCGTGCCCTCGGGCAGCGCGCGCGGCTCGCCGCGCACGATGTCCGCGTCGACATCGGCGTCGAGGTCGTCGACGTTGATGGTCGGCGGGGCCGTCCGGTGGTGCAGCGCCAGCACCGTCGCGACGGTCTCGATGCCGCCGGCGCCACCCAGCAGGTGGCCGGTCATCGACTTCGTGGCGGAGATCGCCACGTGGTCGAGGTCGTCACCGAGGACCTTGCGCAGGGCCTTGATCTCGGCGACGTCACCCTGCGGGGTCGAGGTGGCGTGCGCGTTGAGGTGTACGATCTCGGCCGGCTTGAGGCCGGTGTCGTCGAGCAGGTTCTGCATGGCGACGGCGATACCGCGGCCGCTCGGCTCGGGCTGCGCGATGTGGTGGGCGTCCGCGGACAGACCCTGGCCGACCACCTCGCAGTACACCCGCGCACCACGCGCGGCGGCGTGCTCGGCCGACTCCAGGATGACGACGCCCGCGCCCTCGCCGAGGACGAAGCCGTCGCGGCCCGTGTCGTACGGACGCGAGGCCTTCTCGGGCTCGTCGTTGCTCTTGGACATCGCCATCATGTTGGCGAAGGCCGCGATCGGCAGCGGGTGGATCGCCGCCTCGGTGCCGCCCGCGACGACCACGTCGGCGCGGCCGGTACGGATCATCTCGACGGCGTAACCGATGGCTTCGGCGCCGGAGGCGCACGCGGAGACCGGAGTGTGCACGCCGGCCTGGGCGTTGACCTCAAGGCCGACGTTCGCGGAGGGGCCGTTCGGCATGAGCATGGGCACGGTGTGCGGGGAGACGCGGCGTACGCCCTTCTCCTTCAGCACGTCGTACTGGTCGAGCAGCGTCGTGACGCCACCGATACCGGAGGCGATGACCGTGCCCAGGCGGTTGGGCTGGATCTTGTCGTCCTCGCCCGCCTTGTCGGTGTAACCCGCGTCGGCCCACGCCTCACGGGCGGCGATCAGCGCGAACTGCGCCGAGCGGTCCAGCTTGCGGGCCAGCGGACGGGGAAGTACGTCGCCCGGATCGACGGCCGCGAGGGCCGCGATACGGACGGGAAGTTCGGCGAAGCGCTCGCCCTCCAGGGGCTTGACGCCGGAGCGTCCGGCCAGCAGGCCTTCCCAGGTCGATGCGGCGTCGCCACCCAGCGGTGTTGTTGCGCCGATACCGGTGACGACCACGGTGCGATTGGTCGGGCTCACAGGAATTCTTTCTCCACGTGTAGAGGGTGCTGAATTTTCACGGCGCCACCGCCGGGCGGCGACACAGGACCGGCCGGATCAGGCCTGGTGCTCCAGGATGTACTGGGCGGCGTCGCCGACCGTCTTGAGGTTCTTGACGTCCTCGTCGGGGATCTTGACGTCGAAGCGCTCCTCGGCGGCGACGACGACCTCGACCATGGACAGCGAGTCGACGTCCAGGTCGTCGGTGAAGGACTTGTCCAGCTGGACGTCCTCGGTGGGGATGCCGGCGATCTCGTTGACGATCTCGGCGAGACCGGTGACGATCTCTTCCTGAGTGGCGGCCATTGTGGCGCTCCTTCGGTGTTGAGCAGAGGGAATTGGGTAAAGCGGCAGGCCCGGAATGATCCGGACGTGCCTAGGGGAGGGTAACGACCGTCGCGGCGTAGACGAGACCCGCCCCGAAGCCGATGACCAGAGCGGTGTCGCCGCTCTTCGCCTGTCCGGTCGCCAGGAGCCGCTCCATCGCGAGCGGAATCGAGGCGGCCGAGGTGTTACCGGTGGTTTCGATGTCACGGGCGACCGTGACATGCTCCGGCAGCTTGAGAGTCTTCACCATCGAGTCGATGATCCGCATGTTCGCCTGGTGCGGAATGAAGACGTCCAGGTCGTCCGCGGTGATCCCGGCCGCGTCCAGGGCCTGCTGGGCGACCTTCGCCATCTCGAAGACGGCCCAGCGGAAGACCGCCTGGCCCTCCTGCGTGATGGCCGGGAACTTGGCGACCTCACCGGCGTTGCGGTAGTCCGACCACGGAACGGTCTGCTTGATGGTCTCCGACTTGTCGCCCTCGGAGCCCCACACGGTCGGGCCGATGGCCGGTTCCTCGGCGGGCCCGACGACGACCGCGCCCGCACCGTCGCCGAACAGGAAGGCCGTGGCGCGGTCCTCCAGGTCGGTCAGGTCCGAGAGCCGCTCGACGCCGATGACGAGGACGTACCGCGCGCTGCCTTCGACGACCATGCCCTTGGCGAGGGTCAGACCGTAGCCGAAGCCGGCGCATCCGGCCGAAATGTCGAAGGCGGCGGGCTTGTTGGCGCCGATCTTGTCCGCGATCTCGGTCGCGACGGCGGGGGTCTGCTTGAAGTGCGAGACGGTGGAGACGACCACGCCGTCGACCTGCGCGGCCGTGATGCCGGCGTCGGCCAGCGCCTTGCCTGCGGCCTCGACCGACATGGCGGCGACCGTTTCCTCGTCGGAGGCCCAGTGGCGGGTCACGATGCCGGAGCGGGAGCGGATCCACTCGTCGGACGAGTCGATCGTCTCGAGGATCACCTCGTTGGGCACGACACGGGTCGGACGGTAACCGCCGACACCCATGATGCGCGCGTACGGGGCGCCCTGGCTGGGCTTGATCTTCGACATGCTCTCTCGGGCTCCTATCGCGCCGCGTGCTCAGCGATGAGCGCGCGGGCCGCGTCGAGGTCGTCGGGGGTCTTGAGCGCGAGGGTCCGCACACCGGGCAGTGCGCGCTTGGCGAGCCCGGTCAGCGTGCCGCCGGGGCACACCTCGACGATCGCGGTGGCGCCCAGCTCCTTGAGGGTCTCCATGCACAGGTCCCAGCGGACCGGGCTGGAGACCTGGCTGACCAGGCGCGAGACGACCTCGGGGCCGGTGGAGACGGTCCGGCCGTCGGCGTTCGAGACGTACGTGACGGCCGGATCGGACACGACCAGATCCTGCGCCGCCTTGCCCAGCTCGGTGACCGCCGGGGCCATGTGGTGCGTGTGGAACGCGCCGGCGACCTGGAGCGGCACGACGCGGCGTACGCCCTCGGGCTTGTCCTCCGCGAGCGCGGCGAGCTGCTCCATCGTGCCCGCGGCCACGATCTGGCCCGCGCCGTTCACGTTCGCCGGGGTCAGGCCCAGCTTCTCCAGGTGCGGGACGACGACCTCCGCGTCACCGCCGAGCAGCGCCGACATGCCGGTCTCGGTGACGGCGGCGGCCTTGGCCATGCCCAGGCCACGGATGCGTACGAAACCGAGGGCGGCCTCTTCGGTGAGCACACCGGCGTACGCGGCGGCGGTGATCTCACCGACGCTGTGACCGGCGATCGCGGAGACGTCCGAGCGGGCGTCGAGCGCGGCGGCGGACAGCAGTCCGGCGGCCACCAGCAGGGGCTGGGCGACGGCCGTGTCGCGGATCGCGTCCGCGTCGGCCTGCGTGCCGTAGTGGACAAGGTCGAGCCCGATGGCGTCGGACCAGGCGGCGAGCCGGTCGGCGGCGCCGGGGAGGTCGAGCCAGGGAGTCAGGAAGCCGGGCGTCTGGGCGCCTTGGCCGGGAGCGACGAGTACGAGCACCCTCACACTCTCTCTTGTGGACGGTGCTGCGGACCCGTGGGGACAGGGACGAAGAACCGTCGGGGGATTTGTTGGTGTTCGACAAAAGTCTAGGACTGCGGTTCCGCGTCGGCCAGACGCCCCAGGATCAGAGCGATCCGCAGAGTGAAGGCGGATCGAACATCGGAGGGTGACCAGCCGGTGACGTCCGTCACACGTCGGAGCCGGTATCGCACGGTGTTGGGGTGCACAAAGAGCATCCGCGCCGCGCCTTCGAGGCTGCTCGCCTGCTCCAGATACACGCTCAGTGTCTCCAGGAGCGCCGAGCCCGCCTCTTCCAGCGGTCTGTAGATCTCCTCCACCAGCTGATCCCGCGCGGCAGGATCCGAGGCGATGGCCCGCTCCGGCAGCAGATCGTCCGCGAGGACCGGGCGCGGGGCGTCCTGCCAGGCCTGGCACGCCTTGAGCCCGGCGGCGGCGGCCTGCGCGGACCGGGTGGCGGCGAGCAGGTCGGGGACGACAGGTCCCGCGACGACGGGCCCGGCGGCGTACGGCCCGATCAGCGCCTTCGCCACCTGCAACGGGTTGTCGCTGCCGCCCGCGATGACGACCAGGCGGCTGCCGAGGACTCCGGTCAGGACCTGGAGCTTGGCGTGCCGGGCGGCGCGCCGGATCGCCTCGACGGTCAGCTCGGAGTCCCCGTCGGGCGCGGTACCGAGGACGACACACACATGCTCGGGGGAGTTCCAGCCGAGCGCGGCGGCGCGGGACACGGCGCCCTCGTCGGCCTCCCCGGACAGCACCGCGTTGACGACGAGCGATTCGAGCCGGGCGTCCCAGGCGCCGCGGGCCTCGGCGGCCTGCGCGTACACCTGGGCGGTCGCGAAGGCGATCTCGCGGGCGTACACCAGCAGGGCCTCGCGCAGGACCGACTCGTCGCCGGGCGCCGCGACCTCCTCGATCGCGGTCTCCATGACCTCGATCGTCGTACGCACCATCTCCACGGTCTGGCGAAGGGTGATCGCCCGGGTCAGCTCGCGGGGCGCGGTGCCGAAGACGTCGGTGGAGATGGCCTGCGGGGTCTCGGGATGCCGGAACCACTCCGTGAAAGCGGCGATACCGGCCTGGGCGACCAGGCCGATCCACGACCGGTTCTCCGGGGGCATGGCCCGGTACCACGGCAGCGTCTCGTCCATGCGGGCGATCGCGTTCGCGGCGAGGCGGCCGGAGGACTTCTCCAGCCGGCGCAAGGTCGCGGAATGCGGGTGGGCGGCTTTCGCGGCGGGCTGCTCAGGATCGGGTTGGGGCACGGGACAAGACTGCCTTATCGGAACCCGTGGCCGGTGGGCCGGGGCTACGGTGGACCTCGTGATTTCCGTACGGCGCTCCACGGACCGCTTCCACGGAGGCGACGCCTCCGCCGGTATCGAGTCCCTCCACGCCTTCTCTTTCGGCCACTTCTACGACCCGGACCACCTCCGCTTCGGCGCGGTCCTGGCCTGCAACGAGGAACGTCTCGAACCCGGAGCCGGATTCGACGAGCACCCGCACAGCCACACCGAGATCGTCACCTGGGTCGTCGAGGGGGAGCTCACCCACCGCGACTCGGCCGGGCACGCCACCGTCGTACGCCCCGGTGACGTGCAGCGGCTCAGCTCGGGCGCCGGGGTCCGGCACGTGGAGCGCAACGACGGCGGCATACCGCTCGTCTTCGTGCAGATGTGGCTGGCACCGCAGGACCCCGGAGGCGAACCCTCGTACGAGGTGGTGCGGGGCATCGCGGACGCGACGCCGTACGCCCTGCCGGCGGCCGGCGCGCTCCTGCACGTGCGCCGGCCGGGCGCCGGCGAGCGCACGGCGGTCCCGGACGCGCCGCTGGTGTACGCCCATGTCGTACGGGGCCGCTTCGGCCTCGGGGAGCACGACCTGGGTCCGGGCGACGCGGCCCGGATCACCGGGGCCGACGGCCTGGAACTGCTGGCGGCCGCCACCCCCGCGGAGGTGCTGCTGTGGGAGCTGACCGGCTGACCGGAGCGCTGGTCAGCCCGTGAACGGGCTCTTCATGCCGATGCCGGCCGCCACCTGTGACTAGCGGGCGTTCGGCCCGAACCGGGCGAGTACCGCGTCCGTGAACGGCGGCCACACTTCGACGGCCCACGGCCCGAACGCGCGGTCCGTCAGGGCGACGCAGGCGAGACCCGCGTCGGGGTCCACCCACAGGAACGTACCGGACTGGCCGAAGTGTCCGAACGTGCGCGGCGAGGACGAACCGCCGGTCCAGTGCGGGGACTTGGAGTCGCGGATCTCGAATCCCAGCCCCCAGTCGTTCGGGTTCTGGTGGCCGTACCCGGGCAGTACGCCCTTCAGTCCGGGATGGACGACGGCCGTGGCCTCGGCGACGGTCCGCACGTCCAGCAGCCGCGGGGCCTGCAGCTCGGCGGCGAAACGCACCAGGTCGTCGACGGTCGAGACGCCGTCCTTGGCGGGTGAGCCGTCCAGCGACGTGGCCGCCATGCCGAGCGGCTCCAGAACCGCCTGGCGCAGATAGTCGGCGAAGGGGATGTCCGTCGCCTTCGCGATGTGGTCGCCGAGGACCTCGAAACCCGCGTTGGAGTAGAGCCTGCGCTCGCCGGGCGGCGCGGTCACGCGGTGCTCGTCGAAGGCCAGACCGCTGGTGTGGGCGAGGAGATGGCGGACCGTGGACCCCTCGGGCCCGGCCGGCTCGTCGAGCTCGACGGCCCCCTCCTCGTACGCGACGAGCGCGGCGTACGCGGCCAGCGGCTTGGTGACCGACGCCAGCGGGAAGCGGTGCGCGGTCGGGCCGTGCGACCCGACGACGGTGCCGTCCGCCCGTACGACGGCGGCCGCCGCGGTGGGTACCGGCCAGTTCTCGATCAGCGACGTCAGGCTCTGCATGCGTACGAGCGTAAAGGCTCCACAGGTTCAGCCGCGTCGAGGGTCGGGCTTGCGGGCGGAGCCATGACGCCGGAAGCCGGCCGGCCCGTCCGGAAACTTCTCCCCGTTTACGGTTGCTTGGAGTGCACTCCAAGGTCCTAGCGTGGAGGTCATGACCGTGACGGAGACCGCCCCCGTACGCACCGCTTCCTGCGCCACGCAGCCGCCACGGGCGCACCCGCGCCCCGAAGGCCAGGACCACTACACGATCAGCGAGGTCGCGGCGCACACCGGGCTCACGGCGTACACCCTGCGCTGGTACGAGCGGATCGGGCTGATGCCGTACGTCGGCCGCTCGCACACCGGCCAGCGGCGGTTCCGCAACAGCGACCTGGACTGGCTGGCCTTCGTCGGCAAGCTGCGGCTGACCGGCATGCCGGTCGCGGACATGGTCAGGTACGCCGAACTGCTGCGGGAGGGCGAGCACACCTTCGAGGAGCGGCAGGAGCTGCTGGAGTCGACACGGCGGGATGTGCGCAAGCGCATCGCCGAACTCCGGGACACGCTCGCCGTACTGGACTACAAGATCGACTTTTACGCGGACGCCCGGCGGGCGTCGGAGAGGGCCTGAAACCCATATGAGCGACGACAGCAAGATCGAAAAGGTGCGGCTCGGAACGGACGGTCCCGAAGTCGGCGTACAGGGCCTCGGCTGCATGGGCATGAGCTTCGCGTACGGACCCACGGACGCCGACGAGGCGCGGGCGACGCTGGAGCGGGCGCTGGAACTCGGCATCACGCTGTACGACACGGCGGACGCGTACGCCGCCGGGGAGAACGAGAAGTTCCTCGCGCCGTTCGTCCGGGCGCACCGGGACGAGGTCGTCATCGCCACGAAGTTCGCGCTGGCCATGGACCCCGCCGACCCGCTGAAGCGGATCATCCGCAACGACCCGGCGTACATCCGCCAGTGCATCGAGGGCAGCCTCCAGCGCCTCGGCGTCGACCAGATCGACCTCTACTACATGCACCGGCGTGACGTGAACGTCCCCATCGAGGAGACGGTCGGCGTGATGGCCGAGCTCGTGCGCGAGGGCAAGGTCAAGCACCTCGGGCTGAGCGAGGTGACCGGCGGCGAGCTGCGGGCCGCGCAGGCCGTGCACCCGATCGCGGCCGTGCAGTCGGAATGGTCGCTGTTCAGCCGCGACATCGAAGCGGGCGTCGTACCGGCGGCGCGCGAACTCGGCGTCGCCCTGGTCCCGTACTCCCCGCTCGGCCGCGGCTTCCTCACCGGCTCCTTCACCAGCGCCGAGAAGGATCTGGGCGAGGACGACTTCCGCAGGCAGCAGCCCCGCTTCAACGGTGACAACGCCGCGGCGAACGCCTCGCTGCTCGACCCGGTGCGCAAGCTCGCCGAGGGGCGCAACGCCACACTCGGGCAGGTCGCGCTGGCCTGGGTGCAGCAGCAGGCGCAGGTGCACGGACTCGCGGTCGTACCGATCCCGGGAACGCGCAGGCGCACGCGGGTCGAGGAGAACGCGGCAGCCACCCGGCTCCTGCTCACCGAGAGCGAGATGGAGCTGCTCGAACCGATCGCGAGCCAGGTCGCGGGCGGCCGGTACGCGGACATGACGTTCACGTCGGCGGGACGGGAGTAGGGGTACGAGTGAACTGGGCGGGCTGGATTGGTTGACGCAACCGATCCAGCCCCTCTGGTGGCATCTGAGCAGCGGGGTCTGGGGAGCCCCCTCACACCAGCCCCAGCGCGAACACCGCGAACCCCGCCGCGAGCAGCCCCGCCGCCGCCCGGCGGGTCTTCGTCGCCTTCGCCCACGGCGCCTCGAACCCCCGCGCGTAACGCCCGATCAGGATCAGCAGCCCCGCGAACACCGGCAGCCACGCGGCCCTCGCCAGGACCCAGCCGAGCGAATCCGGCGCCTCCGTCAGTCCCGGAACCGTACCCACGAACGAACCGGGGACGGCCGCGGCGAGCATCGCCGTCTGATGCCAGCACAGGATCGTCATCGCCGACAGGTTGATCACGACGACCGGCGCCCACAGCGACGGCCTGCGCAGCAGCCTGCCGATGCGGTCGCGCAGCAGGATCGCGGCGCCGCTCTGGGCCGCCGCGAGAGCCAGGACCAGCAGGGACGGCGGGTGCGAATTGGTGCGGGCCTCGCCCGGTACGCCCACCATCGACGCCGGGTAGTGGAAGGCGACCAGCAGCACGGCGAACAGGGCGGCGCCGCCCACCAGCAGCAGCGCGCCGCCGCGCCGGCCGATGCGCTTCTCGCCCAGGAGACGCCGAGTTGGTACGCGAAGAGCCAGCCCGGCAGCAGGTTCAGCACGCTCAGCCACGACGGCACGGCCTCGGCGTACGGCCCGTACCGCAGGAAGTCGACGACCGCGACGGAGCCGATCAGTGGCGCGGCGGCCCAGGCACCCATCCTGCGGGAGGCGCGGACGCAGTACGGGGTCAGGGCGGTCACCGCGACGTACACCCCCACGAACCACAGGGGCTGGATCACCAGCGTCGACCCGGTCCGCAGCGTCGTGTCCGGCACGCCCATCGCGTACAGCACCGGAATCATCGCCGCCCACACGGCGGTCACGCCGAGCACCGGGCGGCCGAGCCGCGCGATCCGGCCGCGCAGCCACGCGCCGGCCGGGCCCTGGTGGCGGCGGTACGACAGGACGGACGCGTAGCCGCCGACCAGGAAGAAGATGCCCAGCATCTGAAGCACCCAGCTCACCGGCGCGAAGAAACCGAACGTAGTGAGCGGACTGGCATTGCGCAGCACGCCGTCGCCGGCCGGCGTGAAGCCGCCGAGCATCCAGTGCCCGGTGGGCACGGCGAGCAGAGCGAGCGCGCGCAGGCCGTCGACGGCGCGGTCGCGGTGGGCGGGGGTGCGCGCGTCGATCTCCGCTACGGCCGCCCTCATCACAACGCTCCTACGGTGATCGAGGCGAAGGTACGGAGCGACTCCGTGCCCGGGGCGAAGTAACCGGTGTGGCCTTCGGCGTCACCGGCCGGGACGCGGCGGGCGCCGAAGGCGGGGCCGGTGGGGTCGGCGCCGTGGCCGAGGCCGGCGAACTCGACGTTCGGGACGTTGTTGATCCAGTCGGACGCGTCCTTGGCCGCCCATACGCGGGCGTCCGTGTGCAGGTCGTCGACGCTGTCCGCGCGCATTCCGGGGGAGCCGAGCACGACCACGTCGGCGGCGTCGAGGCGCGGGGCGGCCAGGCCGCAGACCACGGAGCCGTAGCTGTGGCAGAAGACGGCCGGGTCCGGGGCGCCGGTGGCGTCGAGCCCGTCGGTCAGCCGGGCGAGGCGGTCGGCGCCGGCCTCCGCGAGGTCACCCGTTGCGGCGTCCACGCCCACGCCGACGGGGGTGGTGTAACCGGTCCAGGCGATCACGGCGGTGCGGTGGCCCTTCGTCGCGTCGCGCAGCGACTTGGCCATGCCTGCCGGGGTGCCGTAGGGATCGTTCGTACGGTCGAAGGTACGGGCGTCCATGTCCGAACCGGGGACGACGACGGCCACGTGCTCCGCCTCGGTCAAGTCGCCGTACACCTCGGCCACTTGGCCCCGGACGCGCGGGTCGAGGGCGAGGATCTGGCGGCCGGGCTCCGCGAGGCGGCCGTAACCCTTGGCCTTCGCGGTAAGGGAGTTGGCGGCGTAACGGAGCTTCACGGGCGCGCCGTCGAGGTTGCCCACGACGGTGGGGTGGCGGCGGACGAGGTCCTGCTGCCGGTCCTGGCTGAGCGCCGCGAAGAAGTGGGCGACTTGGGCGGGCGTGGTCGCGGCGGGGTCGGGCAGGCCCTCGCGCTGCCAGGCGGCGGTGCCGGGGGGTGGGCCGGTGACGGGCTCCTGCGCGTTGCCGGAGGCCCAGCCGGCGGTGCCCGAAACGACGGTCGTCGCGAGCGCTAGTGCGACCAGGGTCCTCTTGTAGCGGCGCATGGTTCCCTCTTCCTCTTCCGGCGGCTGGCGGAGAGGAAGGTAGGAAGACGGCGCCTGAGGGGGCGTCACCCCGGAGAGCCAACTAGGTGGTGCTACTGGGGTATGGGGGGTATGGATCGTTCCCGTTTCCGGGGAGAGAGAAGCTGCCCGGGCCCCGTCAAGGATCCCGGTCACGAACGTCCATCACGAACCCCCGTCACGACCCCGGCGAAACCAGCCCCGCCTCGTACGCGAAGATCACCGCTTGCGCGCGGTCGCGCAGGTCCAGTTTGGCCAGGATGCGGCCGATGTGCGTCTTCACCGTCTGCTCGGCAAGGACCAGCCGCCCCGCGATCTCCTGGTTCGACAGCCCCCGGGCGATCAGCTCCAGGACCTCCGTCTCGCGCGGCGTAAGCCCGTTGAGCCGCAGCGACGGGTCCTTCCGGGGAGCGGGCCGCTGCCGCGCGAAGTCCGCGATCAGACGCCGTGTCACCGACGGTGCCAGCAGCGCCTCCCCGGCCGCCACCACCCGCACCGCCGAGATCAGGTCCGTCGGCGGTGCGTCCTTCAGCAGGAATCCGGACGCCCCGGCGCGCAGCGCCTCGTACACATAGTCGTCGACGTCGAACGTGGTGAGCATCAGGACCTTCGGCCGGTGGACGACCCCGGCCGGCGGGTCCAGGAGCTCGCGTGCCGCCGCGAGCCCGTCCATCTCCGGCATCCGTACGTCCATGAGCACCACGTCGGGGTGCGCGGACCGGCTGACCTCGATCCCCTGCCGCCCGTCCGGCGCCTCACCCACCACGTCGATGTCGCTCTGCGCCGACAACAGTGCGGCGAACCCCGCCCGCACCATGGCCTGGTCGTCGACGATGATCACGCGGATGGGGATGGTCATGGGGAGGTGGAGTCCTTCGCGCCGATGGGTAGCCGGGCGGCGACCCGGAAGCCGCCGTCGGGCAGCGGGCCGGTGTCGAGCGTGCCGCCGGTCAACCGTACGCGTTCACGCATCCCGACCAGGCCGTGTCCGCCCGCCCCGCTCGCCTCCACGGGCGACGGCGGCCCGGCGGGAGGCCCGTTGACGACGAGGACGGTCAGGTCCGCGCCGTCGGAGGAGACCGAAACCCGGGCCGTGGCGCCGGGCGCGTGCCGCACGACGTTCGCCAGGGCCTCCTGCACGATCCGGAAGGCCGAAAGGTCGATGGACTGCGGCAGTCGATCCGTGCCGGCGAGGTCCGCGCCGAGAGACAGCTCGGCCGGCACCCCGGCCCGTACCGTCGCTTCGACGAGCTGCTGGAGCCGGTCGAGGCCGGGCTGCGGGGCACGCTCGCCGGTCGCGTCCTCGCTGCGCAGCACCGACAGGAGGCGCCGCATCTCGGTCAGCGACTCCCGGGCGCTCGCGGCGATGGAGGCGAACTCCTCCTGCGCCTCGGGCGAGAGACCACCGACGCGGTACGGCGCGGAGTCCGCCTGGACGGTGATGACCGACATGTGGTGGGCGACGACGTCGTGCAGTTCGCGGGCGATACGGGTGCGTTCTTCGAGCAGCGTACGGCGGGCCCGCTCGGCCTCGCTGATGGTCTCCTGCTCGACGAGCCGCCGCTGCGCCTCACCGCGCTCGCGCAGCGCGCCGCCGATCACCAGGACCACCGCGCTGAGCACGATCAGCAGGACGTTCGTACCGTTGCTCTCTTCGGGGAAGAGCCGGCCGAGAAGAAGACCGGCCGCGGCCGTGACGAGCCAGACCCCGATGAGGGCCTGGCGCGTCTCGCGAAGGGCCAGCGCGAGCATGAGGAACAGGTACGCGACGATGACGGGCGGGGTCCACGGCCAGGGGTCCCCCTTGCCGAGCCCGTCGAGGACGAACAGTCCGCCGACGACATCGGCGGGCAGGATGATCCACCAGGCCTGGAGCGGCCGGTGGGCGATCATCAGCAGCGGAACGGTCTGGGCGGCGGCAATGGCCCCGGCGAGCCCGCCGGGGACGCCGTAGGCGGTGGTGAGGACGTTGATCGTGACGGGGAGGAAGGTGGCGACGAGGGCGATCACCACGGCGTACGGCACCAACCGCTGCCACCGCTTCGGGGCGTCGGCGAACAGGGGTGTCGGCGCGTGGGAGGGGTGCGAGACGGCGTGCCCGAGAGTACGCAGGTTGCGCCGCCCGGCGCTGATGAGGCCGTCGGCGGGGGGCTGGGGCGGGCCCGGGGGAACGGAAGTTTCGGTCATGGCCCGGCCAGCGTAGGCAGGAGACCGCCGCACGGGCGTCATACCGGGGTCCGGACCCCGAGGTCACACCCAGGTACGAGACACCGCGCGGGCGCCGCGAAATTCAGCCGTCCGGCGTGCCGGACCGAGCCGGTGCCGGGTGGGCCGGTGCCGGGTGGGCCGGGCCCGGCGCGTGAGGGCCGTGAACCTGCCCCATGCGGCGCGGAATTCAGCCGTTCGGCGTGCCGGACCGAGCCGTTGCCGAGCCCGGCCCCGTGCCGGTCATGAACCCACGCCCTGCGCCGCGCAATTCAGCCCGTCCGGCGTTTGAGGACCGGGGTCCGGGGCAGAGCCCCGGTTTCGGGAAGGGGCGGGGAGGGGCACAGCCCCGCAGGGCCGCCCGACCCCGGTCGCGCCCCTCGCCACCGCCCGCGCCGCCGGCGAGAGGCCCGGCTCAGCCGACCGACCCGGAACTCCGCCCGCCCGCGCCAGCCCCCCCCCGCGCCCCCCCGCCACCACCTAAAGCTCCGCCAGCAGCTCCGCCTTCTTCGCGGTGAACTCCTCGTCCGTGACCAGGCCCGCCTCGCGCAGGTCGCCGAGGTGGCGTATCCGCTCGGCGATGTCGGCGGGGTCGCGCCGCGCCGCGACGGGCACCGGCACGGCATGGGCCGGCGCCGGGTCCGGCGGGGCCGCGCTCCCCGTGCGTACCGCACCGAGTACCGCCGCGGCGAACGGCAGGGACTCGTGCACCGGCCCGTACCCGAGCCCGAAGACGACGGCCGCCGGATCCTGGTCGGCCTGGGCCGACTGAGGCGGCGGCGGAAACGCGGTCAGGCCGCTGTCGCGCCGCAGCAGCCGCAGATACCCGTCGAAGACGTCGGGGGAGCGCCACTCGACGCCGTTCAGCTCCTGGATGTGGAAATTCTGGTCGCCCGCCTTCCACTTGGCGGAGGACGCCCCCGTCCAGAACCAGCGGAAGGAGACCCGCGACCCGTCGAAGGACGCCTTGCCGTCGTACGCCTTGAAGTGCAGCGGCGCCTGCGGGGCGGCCACCAGGAACTTCTCGGCGGGCACCTTCGCCTCGGGGGTCAGCAGGGCGCGCAGCTCGTCGCCGTAGTACTCCGCGAGGGTCTCCCGCTCGGCGGGCAGCACCAGCCGGTACGGGTCGGAACCGTCCCGCAGCTGACCGGCCGCGGCCTCCATCAGCGGGTCGGCGCCGGGTCTTGGGATCGCGTGCAGAACGACTGTGCCGCGCTTCCCCGGCGTCAGAGTCACCGACGCCAGCGCCTCGTGCGGGATGCGTCTTTCGCCGAGCGCCTGGAACAGCTTCGGCGTGCGGATCCCCCGTTCGAAGCGGATGAGCACGGAGTCGCTTTCGAACTCCCAGGTGGCATGAATTCCGGCCAGCACATCACCCATGCGGTTCATCGTATGCGGCGCGCGCCCGCGCGTCGCCCCTCGGTGCCGGGCGCGACGTTCCGGCTATGCTCCGGCCGCGCTCCGGTCGCCACGAGGTTCTACGCGCGTCAGTTCGCTTCCGCGCCGGAAATTCCACTCCGGCAGGCCTCGCCGTCGCCCGCGCAGCTCACCGTTGAGTACGAGCCGACGCCTATCCCCGCGAAGTTGCTGAGACTTGTCGTCCCCGGCTCGAAATAGCCCGCGTGCCCCACCGCACCGGTCGCCGAGAAGACCCGCGCCCCGAATTCCGGCGTCACCGGATCCGCGCCGTGGCCGAGCCCGCCGACCTCCAGGTACGGCACGTCCTGGATCCAGTCGTCGCGGTCCCGGGTGGCCCACACCCGCGCCCCGGTGCGCAGTTCCTCCGCGCTCTCGACCCGCATGCCGGGACTGCCGGCGACCGCGATGTCCGAGACCCTGGACGGCAGCGCGGGGGCGGCGACGCCGCACACCACCGAGCCGTAGCTGTGGCAGAAGAGCGACACCGTCGAGTCGCCGGGCAGGGCGCGCACGAGGGAGTCGAGCCGCTTCGAGCCGTCCCTGGCCAGTCGGCCGATGGCCGCGTCCATGCCGACGCCGACGGGCGAGGTGTAGTCCGCCCAGGCGATGACGGCGGTTCGGGTACGGGGCGACGCGGCGCGCTCGGCGGCGTACAGCGACTTCGCCATGCCGACCGGCGCGGTGTACTGCCGGCGGGTCCGCTCGAAGTTGACCACATTGGTGTCGACGCCGGGAACGACGACCGAGACCCGCTCGGCGCGCCCGAGGTCACCGAAGACCTCGGCGACCTGACCCGAGCCGACGGGGTCGAAGGCGAGGATCTGCCGCCCCTCGCCCATCAGCGACTCGAAGCGACGCATCCTGCGCTCCGCCGTCTGCCGGCCCGCGGGGGTGAGCCGTTCGTCCTGCATACGCTCCCGCTCGACCCCGCGCTCCTGGGCGAGAGCCAAGTGGTTGGCCCGGTAGCGGAGGGTGAGCGGGACGCCGTCCAGATTGCCGACGACCAGCGGGTAGCGGTCGACGAGGCGGGTGCGCTGGGAGGCGGTGAGGCCGGCGAAGAAGCGGGCGAGCCGGTCGGGCGCGGAGGTGATCTCCGGCAGCGCGCGACCGTCGATGCCGTCCCGCGCCCAGGCGGCCAACGACGCGGTCCGGAGGTCGGAGTCGCCCTTGTGGTGGCGTATCGCGGTCCAGCCCGTGGTGGCCAGCAGGACGAACACCACGGCGAGAGCGAGTAGCGTGCGCCATGCGTTGAGGGTGGGGGAGGAGTCGAAGGAAGTCACTGCTGGCCACCCTAGGAGAAGCCCGGGGCTCCCCGCGAAATCCGTGACGCACATCACGTTTCAGCCCGAGAATGGCTGAGGCTCCGTCACGCTTCGTGTGCGCCGGGCGCGTCCGGCGTACGCGCGGGGGCGCGCCAGTCCGCTGCGAGCGCCGGTTCCAGGTGGTCCAGGTAGAGCGCGGTCAGCGTTCTGATCGACTCCATGCTGGTGTCCTCGCCCTGCCCCCACAGCCGCCCCGTCACCCGCATGACGCCGTGGAACGCCGCGACGGCGATACGCGGCCGCGGGTCTGCGTCCAGGTCGAGCCCCTCGCGGTCGGCGATGATCCGGGCGGTCCGCTCCTCCAGCTCGGTGGAGCGGCGCAGATGGGCGGCGAGCAGGGCGGGCGTCGACTCGATCATCAGGTAGGTGCGCATGTGCAGTTCGACCGGTACGAGGGCTTCGATCGCCTCGCCGATGGTGTCCCACGAGACGAGGACCGCGTTGCGCATGGCGGCGAACGGCCGCTCCTGCGCGGGGCGCGCGCGCAGCTCCGCCACGAAGTGCGACTCCACCATCTCCTGGACGGCGAAGGCGACTTCCTCCTTGCTGGCGAAGTAACGGAAGAAGGTGCGCTGGGAGACCTCGACCGCGTCGGCGATCTCGTCGACGGTCGTGTGCTCGTACCCCTGCGTGGTGAAGAGTTCGAGCGCGACCCGCAGCAGGGCGTCGCGAGTGCGCTGCTTCTTGCGCTCGCGCAGTCCCGTCGTCGCGGTCGGCTCGGTAGCCACCTGCTGCTCGGTCATTCGTAGGTACGCCTCTTCGCCGTTTGTCCAGCTCAGAATACCCTGTGAGCTATGTGACAGTTACCGGCTAGTGAATTCGTTTGTCAACTGTCAGTGGCTGTCATTAGCCTCTTCGTATGACTAGTCAGACCACCATCGACAAGGCGCCGCCGCCGCAGGATCCCGCGCCCGCGCAGGCCAAGGGGCTCCGTGGCCACCCCTGGGCGACGCTCTTCACCGTTGCGGTCGGCGTGATGATGGTCGCGCTCGACGGCACGATCGTCGCGATCGCCAACCCCGCCATCGCCAAGGACCTCGGCACCTCCATGGCCGGCGTCCAGTGGATCACCAACGGTTACCTCCTCGCGCTCGCCGTCGCCCTCATCACGGCGGGCAAGCTCGGTGACCGCTTCGGCCACCGCCAGACCTTCCTCATAGGCGTGGCGGGCTTCGCGCTCGCCTCCGGCGCCATCGGGTTCTCCGAGAACGTCAGCCTGGTCGTCGCCTTCCGCGTGCTCCAGGGCCTCTTCGGCGCGCTTCTGATGCCGGCCGCGCTCGGCCTGCTGCGCGCCACCTTCCCCGCCGAGAAGCTCAACATGGCGATCGGCATCTGGGGCATGGTCATCGGTGCCTCCACCGCCGGCGGCCCGATCGTCGGCGGTCTGCTCGTCGAGCACGTCAACTGGCAGTCGGTCTTCTTCATCAATGTGCCGGTCGGCGTCATCGCGCTCGTACTCGGCCTGGTGTTCCTCGTGGACCACCGCGCGGAGAACGCCCCGAAGTCCTTCGACATCCCCGGCATCCTGCTGCTCTCGGGCGGCATGTTCGCGCTGATCCTGGCCCTCATCAAGGGCTCGGAGTGGGGCTGGGGCGGTACGCGGACGCTGCTCTTCCTTGCGGCGGCGGTCGTCCTCTTCGTCCTCTTCGCCTTCTGGGAGACGAAGGTCAAGGAACCGCTCATTCCGCTGGGGATGTTCAAGTCCGTACCGCTGTCCGCCGGTACGGTCCTGATGGTGCTGATGGCGTTCGCCTTCATGGGCGGGCTCTTCTTCGTCACCTTCTATCTCCAGAACGTGCACGGCATGAGCCCCGTCGACAGCGGCCTGCACCTGCTGCCGCTGACGGCCATGATGATCGTCTCCTCGCCGCTCGCCGGCGTCCTCATCACGAAGTTCGGTCCGCGCGTCCCGCTGGTCGGCGGCATGGTCTTCACCGCCGTCGCGATGTTCGGCATGTCCACCATGACTACGGACACCGGCACCCTCCCGATGTCGATCTGGCTGGGCCTGCTCGGTCTCGGCCTCGCCCCGGTCATGGTCGGCGCCACCGAGGTCATCGTCGGCAACGCCCCGCTGGAGCTCTCCGGTGTGGCGGGCGGCCTCCAGCAGGCGGCCATGCAGGTCGGCGGCGCGCTCGGTACGGCGGTTCTGGGCGCGGTCATGGCGGCCAGGGTCGACACCGACCTCCCGGCGAACTGGGCCGGCGCGAAGCTCCCACCGCTGACGCCCGAGCAGCTCGACGGGGCCTCCGCGGTGATCGAGATGGGCGGCGCCCCGGTCACGAAGGACACTCCGCCGCAGGCCGTCGAGGCCATCACCTCGGTCGCGCATGACACGTTCGTGTCGGGCATGGGCCTCGCCTTCACCGTCGCCGGCGCGGTCGCGGTGGTCGCGGCGCTGGTCGCGACCCTTACGAAGCGCGGCGAGAACGCGGAGGCGGGTGCGGGCGGAGCCCACATCTGACGCCGGCCGACGTCAACCTGGTGCGTACGACAGCCCCGCCGGACGGTTCCGGCGGGGCTGTCGCCTATCCGGGTGGATCCGCCCCGGGCATCTTCCGCCACGGCGTTCGCGCAGCTCAGTGTGGGGCCAACTGATCCACACGACACGGGGGTTGATTCCGATGCGCACGACCGTTCCGATGATGCGTACGACCGTCCTCGCGGCCGGGGCCCTGGCCCTCACCGCACTGCTGCCGCAGCCCGCCCAGGCCGGGCCGCCGCGCCTCGGGGCCTGCTCGGCCGGCGAGCTCTGCCTCTGGGCGAAGCCGGACTTCAAGGGCGGCCGCCAGGCCCATGAACTGTCCGGCCTCGACATCGAGAGCTGCGTCCCGCTCCCGCCCGGCACCGACGCCCAGGCCGTCGCCAACCGCACGGGCCGGCCCGTCACCACGTACCAGTCGGCGGAGTGCGCGGAGACCGGCGAGTTCGAGACCTACCCGGGCGGCGGGACCTGGGTGCCCCGGTCGCCGTACCGCGTGCGGGCCTTCAAAGTGTGGGAGAACTGAGGGGGATGCGCGCCGGAAAGCGGGGCAACCGGTGGTCAAGCCCGGATCACACGAATTCCAGGGCACGACCTAGGGAGTGACCATGGCGAGCAACAGCCGCGCACACAGCCCGTCCAACACCAGCACCCTCAGCTGGATCTCGCTCATCTGCGGCATCGTCGGCTTCTTCACCTTCGGCATCGTCCTCGGTCCGGTCGCGCTGATCACCGGCTGGATCGCCATGGGCAAGCGCTTCAACAGCGGCAACGTGCCCGCCATGATCGGCTTCATACTCGGCCTGATCATTACCGTCCTCGCGGTCGTCGCGCTGATAGGCGGCGCCGCCGTCTACGGCATGTCGATCTGACGCGCCTGCTCCGAACGCCGCGGCGAGGGGGCCGCCCGCACGGGCGGCCCCTCACCCGTGCCGTGCGCCGGGACCGGCGCCCCCGACGTGAGCTCCGAGACCTGCGCCCGCAGGGCCCGCACCTCCGCCGTGAGCAGCTCGATCGCCGCCGTCTGACGGCGCTCCTCGACGTCGTCCCGATCGAAGCGGGAGATGAACCAGGCCGCGATGTTCGCGGTCACGACACCGAGCAGCGCGATCCCCGAGAGCATCAGGCCCACCGCCAGCACCCGCCCGAGCCCGGTCGTCGGCGAGTGGTCGCCGTACCCCACCGTCGTCATCGTGGTGAACGACCACCACACGGCGTCACCCAGTGTCTTGATGTTCCCGTCGGGGGAGTCCCGCTCGACCTCCAGCACGGCCAGCGACCCGAACATCAGCAGGCCGACGACCGCGCCCCCGACGTACGTCGTGAGCCGAATCTGGGGTGCCATCCTGGCCCGCCTGCCGACCAGCAGCAGCGTGGAGACGAGCCGCAGGAGCTGGAGGGGCCGCAGCAGCGGCAGCAGAACCGCGAGCAGGTCCAGCGGATGGCTGCGGACGAACAGCCGCTTGCTGGGCGACAGCGACAGCCGTACGACGTAGTCCAGGGCGAACGCGCCCCACACCACCCACTCGGTCACCAAGCAGACCTCGCGCACCACACCGTTGGCGTCGGGCGCCACTATCGGGACCGCGTACGCCAGGGCAAAGGCCCCCGCCAGCCCCAGCAGGAACCCCTGTGTGCGCTGTTCCCACCGGATCTGCGCCGTCTGCACGTTCATGCCCGCATCGTAAGGAACGCCGAAGGGCGGTGAGACTCTCGGGTCTCACCGCCCTTCGCACGGACAGACCTGTTACGCGTCGCCCCCGGCCGCACCGGGATCGGCCGCCGTCACGTCGAGCAGCTGGTAGCGGTCGACGGCCTGCTTCAGCGCCGAGCGGTCGATCTTGCCGTCCTTGGCGAGCTCGGTGAGCACCGCCAGGACGATCGACTGCGCGTCGATGTGGAAGTAGCGGCGGGCCGCTCCCCGCGTGTCGGCGAAGCCGAAGCCGTCCGCGCCGAGCGAGGTGTATGTACCAGGCACCCAGCGAGAAATCTGGTCCGGAACCGAACGCATCCAGTCGGAAACCGCCACGAACGGACCCTGCGCGCCGGAGAGCTTCTGCGTCACGTACGGGACGCGCATCTCCTCCTCCGGGTGGAGCAGGTTGTACTCCTCCGCCGAGACCGCGTCGCGGCGCAGCTCGTTCCAGGAGGTCGCGGACCAGACGTCGGCCTTGACGTTCCACTCGTCGGCGAGGATCCGCTGAGCCTCGACCGCCCACGGCACCGCCACACCGGAGGCCATGATCTGGGCCGGAACTGCGCCCTTCTCGCCCTCCTTGAAGCGGTAGATGCCCTTGAGGATGCCTTCGGCGTCGACGTTCTCGGGCTCCGCAGGGTGCTGGATCGGCTCGTTGTAGACGGTCAGGTAGTAGAAGATGTCCTCGTTCTCGTCGGCGGTCCCGCCGTACATCCTCTTCAGACCGTCCTGCACGATGTGCGCGATCTCGTACCCGAACGCCGGGTCGTACGACACACAGCCCGGGTTCGTCGAGGCGAGCAGCTGCGAGTGCCCGTCCGCGTGCTGGAGGCCCTCACCGGTCAGCGTCGTACGGCCGGCGGTCGCGCCCAGGACGAATCCGCGTGCGAGCTGGTCGGCCATCTGCCAGAACTGGTCACCGGTGCGCTGGAACCCGAACATCGAGTAGAAGACGTACACCGGGATCAGCGGCTCGCCGTGCGTCGCGTACGCCGAACCCGCGGCGATCAGGGACGCCGTGCAGCCCGCCTCGGAGATGCCGTCGTGCAGCATCTGACCGGTCGGCGACTCCTTGTACGCGAGCAGCAGATCGCGGTCGACCGCCTCGTACTGCTGACCCAGCGGGTTGTAGATCTTCGCGCTCGGGAAGAACGCGTCCATACCGAAGGTGCGGTACTCGTCGGGCGCGATCAGCACGAAACGCTTGCCGATCTCCTTGTCCCGCATGAGGTCCTTCAGCACGCGCACGAACGCCATGGTCGTGGCGATCGACTGCTGACCGGAGCCCTTCTTCGCAGCCGCGTACGTCTTCTCGGCCGGGAGCGGCAGCGGCTTCGCCCGGACGACACGCGTCGGTACGTACCCGCCCAGCGCGTTGCGCCGGTCGTGCATGTACTGGATCTCCTCGGACTGACGGCCCGGGTGGTAGTACGGCGGGTAGCCCTCGTCCAGCTGCTTGTCCGTGATCGGGATGTGCAGCCGGTCGCGGAAGCGCTTGAGGTCCTCGACCGTCAGCTTCTTCATCTGGTGGGTCGCGTTGCGGCCCTCGAAGTTCGGGCCCAGCGTCCAGCCCTTGACGGTCTGGGCGAGGATCACGGTCGGCTGGCCCTTGTGCGCCTTGGCCGCCGCGTACGCCGCGTACACCTTCTTGTGGTCGTGACCGCCGCGGCCCAGGTGCAGGATCTGGTCGTCGGTCATGTTCTCGACCATGGCGCGCAGCCGGTGGTCGTCACCGAAGAAGTGGTTGCGGATGTACGCGCCCGTCTCCGTCGCGTACGTCTGGAACTGACCGTCGGGTGTCGTGTTGAGCTTGTTGACCAGCACACCGTCGCGGTCCTGCGCGAGCAGCGGGTCCCAGCTCCGGTCCCAGACCAGCTTGATCACATTCCAGCCGGCGCCGCGGAACTGCGACTCCAGCTCCTGGATGACCTTGCCGTTGCCGCGCACCGGGCCGTCGAGGCGCTGGAGGTTGCAGTTGACGACGAAGGTCAGGTTGTCCAGGCCCTCACGGGCGGCGATGGACAGCTGGCCGAGCGACTCGGGCTCGTCCATCTCGCCGTCGCCGAGGTACGCCCAGACATGCGACTTCGAGGTGTCGGCGATGCCGCGCGCCTCCATGTAGCGGTTCATCCGCGCCTGGTAGATCGCGCCGAGGGGGCCGAGGCCCATCGAGACGGTCGGGAACTCCCAGAAGTCCGGCATGAGCCGCGGGTGCGGGTACGACGACAGACCGTAGGGAGCCTTCGACTTCTCCTGGCGGAAGGCGTCGAGCTGCTGCTCGCTCAGCCGGTCAAGCAGGAACGCGCGGGCGTAGATACCGGGGGACGCGTGCCCCTGGAAGAAGATCTGGTCGCCGCCGTCGCCCTCGTCCTTGCCGCGGAAGAAGTGGTTGAAGCCCACGTCGTACAGCGAGGCGGAAGAGGCGAAGGTGGCGATGTGGCCGCCCACACCGATCCCCGGACGCTGCGCGCGCGAGACCATCACGGCCGCGTTCCAGCGGGTCGCGTTGAGGACCTTGCGCTCGATCTCCTCGTTGCCGGGGAAGAACGGCTCGTCCTTGGTGGCGATCGTGTTGACGTAGTCCGTGCTGCGCATCTCGGGGACGGCCACACGCTTCTCTCGCGCGCGCTCGATGAGGCGGAGCATCAGGTAGCGGGCGCGCTCACGGCCCCGCTCGTCGACGGCGGCGTCGAGGGAGTCGAGCCATTCCTGGGTCTCTTCAGGATCGAAGTCCGGGACCTGGCTCGGAAGGCCGCCAATGATGATCGGATTACGATCGGATCCGGAAGCCACGCTGTTCCTTCGCTGGTTGGGTTTGGGGGTGTCGCGCCGCCTCCATCGTGTACCCCGGAATCGCAAACGTCATCTCTACCGAGGGGTAACCACCGCTCGGTGAGAGGCTCGGCGTCAGCCCGGGGATGGGTCCGGCCAAATCGCAACCTTACGCCCAGCGCGTTTATGCGTTCCGTAAGGCTGTTCGGGACTGAATGGCCCACCGAAGCCGCGTAGGCTTACAAAGGTGTCGCAATGGTGTGGGATGGATCACCGAACCCTTCTCCGGCCGGGTCTGGAGTTGCGGTGAACCGGCCCCATCCGTCACCGTTTCGGCTGTCTCCACGGCCGGGTACTTGCGCGATCGGTCCCGCACGTGTGGACTACGGCCAACGTCCACGCACGCGCGTGGGCTGAAGGCATCCCCCAAAACATGATCAGGAGGCAATCCGTGAGCGCGACCGCGGACCACGCGGAGGAGCGGACCAACCCGGCAGTACGCCTGGGGTTCGTGCCCGGACAGGTGGTCCAGGAGATCGGCTACGACGACGACGTCGAGCAGGAACTCCGTGAGGGCATTGAGGCGATCACCGGCCAGGAAATCGTCGACGAGGACTATGACGACGTCGCTGACGTCGTTCTTCTCTGGTTCCGTGACGAGGACGGCGACCTTACGGACGCGCTGGTGGACGCCATTGGTCTGCTTGAGGAAGGCGGCGTCGTACTGCTGCTGACTCCGAAGACCGGCCGCGACGGCTACGTCGAGCCCAGCGACATCAGCGAGGCCGCCCAGACGGCAGGTCTGTCCCAGACCAAGACCTTCAGCGCGGGTAAGGACTGGAGCGCCGGCCGGCTGGTGACCCCCAAGGGCAAGCGCTGAGCCACCGCCGCGTCCGAGCAGACTCCTCATGAGCAGGCTGCGCCCAAGGCGAAACAGGGTCCCCATCGACGTCTGTCGGCGGGGACCCTGTGCGTAGGCTGGCCCGGACACAAACGGCCCAATGAGGGGATACGCATCCATGGCGATCGAGGTCGGCAGCCCGGCCCCGGACTTCGAGCTGAAGGACAACCACGGCCGGACCGTGCGACTGTCCGAGTTCCGGATCCCCGGCGACGCCAGGAACGTGGTGCTGCTGTTCTACCCGTTCGCCTTCACCGGTGTCTGTACGGGCGAGCTGCGCGCGCTGCGCGACGAAATGCCGAAGTTCGTCAATGACGACGTACAGCTGCTCGCCGTGTCCACCGACTCCATCCACACCCTGCGCGTCTACGCCGAGCAGGAGGGGTTCGAGTACCCGCTGCTGTCGGACTTCTGGCCGCACGGTGAGGTCTCGCGGGCGTACGGCGTCTTCGACGAGGACAAGGGCTGCGCGGTGCGCGGCACCTTCGTCATCGACAAGGAGGGCGTGGTGCGCTGGACCGTCGTCAACGGCCTGCCCGACGCCCGTGACCTGAACGACTACCTCAAGGTGCTCGACACTCTCTGAGCCAGTCGCCGGACGCCCGAAAAATCGGGACACCGGGCATGCTGCGTACGGGAACCGGTCACTAGGATCGACTCGTTGATCCGATGCCAGCGCATTACGGGGGGCTCTCGGCCCCTCAACACTCATGGGAGGACTCGTGGGAGTCAGCCTCAGCAAGGGCGGCAACGTCTCGCTGACCAAGGCCGCCCCCAACCTGACCGCGGTCATCGTCGGTCTCGGCTGGGATGCTCGTACCACCACCGGGGGTGACTTCGACCTCGACGCCAGCGCTCTGCTGACCAACGCTGAGGGCAAGGTCACCAACGACGCGAACTTCGTTTTCTTCAACAACCTCAAGAGCCCCGACGGCTCCGTCGAGCACACCGGTGACAACACCACCGGTGAGGGCGAGGGCGACGACGAGGTCATCAAGGTGAACCTGGCCGGTGTCCCGGCCGACGTCGCCAAGATCGTGTTCCCGGTCTCGATCTACGAGGCCGAGGCGAGGCAGCAGAGCTTCGGCCAGGTCCGCAACGCGTACATCCGCGTCGTGAACCAGGCCGACAACACGGAGCTGGCGCGCTACGACCTGAGCGAGGACGCCTCGACCGAGACCGCGATGGTCTTCGGCGAGCTGTACCGCAACCAGGCGGAGTGGAAGTTCCGGGCCATCGGCCAGGGTTACGCCTCGGGCCTGCGCGGCATCGCGCAGGACTTCGGCGTGAACGTCTGAGCGAGCCCCTCCTTCCGCCGTCCGGCGCCGCGCACGAACGTGCGGCGCCGGACGCGTCGCCTCACCACCCATTTCCGTACCACCGGGGAGGAAGCAAGATCATGGGCGTCACGCTCGCCAAGGGAGGCAACGTCTCCCTCTCCAAGGCCGCACCGAACCTCACCCAGGTGCTGGTCGGGCTCGGCTGGGATGCGCGCTCCACCACCGGAGCCCCCTTCGACCTCGATGCCAGCGCGCTGCTGTGCCAGAACGGCCGGGTGCTCGGCGACGAGTACTTCGTCTTCTACAACAACCTCAAGAGCCCCGAGGGCTCGGTCGAGCACACCGGCGACAACCTGACCGGTGAGGGCGACGGCGACGACGAGTCGATGATCATCGACCTCACCCTGGTGCCCGAGAACTGCGACAAGATCATTTTTCCGGTCTCGATCCATGACGCCGACCATCGCGGACAGACGTTCGGCCAGGTCAGCAACGCCTTCATCCGAGTGGTGAACCAGGCCGACGGTCAGGAGCTGGCCCGTTACGACCTCTCCGAGGACGCCTCCAGCGAGACCGCGATGATCTTCGGTGAGGTGTACCGGTACGGCGGAGAATGGAAGTTCCGAGCCGT
The DNA here is from genome assembly GCF_018614005.1 of Streptomyces sp. ISL-99. Taxonomy (NCBI): domain Bacteria; kingdom Bacillati; phylum Actinomycetota; class Actinomycetes; order Kitasatosporales; family Streptomycetaceae; genus Streptomyces; species Streptomyces sp. ISL-99. The sequence goes on along the minus strand of NZ_JAGGPC010000014.1, from coordinate 21,235 downwards.
TGGGCAGGGGTATGCGTCGGGTCTGCGAGGCATCGCCCTAGACTTCGGGGTCAATGTTTCGTAAAGCCGCGCACGGCGCGGGGGAGACCCGTACTTACACGATGGGGTAGCCAGTGGTTCTGAAAACCTTCGGCTGGTCGTTTGCCGTCACGGCACTCGGACTGGCTTTCGCCGCCTGGCAGTGGGGGTGGGAGGCGTTCGGGATCGTACTGATCCTGTCGATCCTCGAAATCTCACTGTCCTTCGACAACGCCGTCGTCAACGCCGGAATCCTGAAGAAGATGAATGCCTTCTGGCAGAAGATCTTCCTCACGATCGGCATCCTGATCGCCGTCTTCGGTATGCGGCTGGTCTTCCCTGTCGCCATCGTCGCGATCAGCGCCAAGGTCGGCCCCATCGAGGCGATTCAGCTCGCGATGGACAAGCCCCAGCAGTACGAAGCCCTGGTCACGGACGCCCACCCGGCGATCGCGGCCTTCGGTGGGATGTTCCTGCTCATGATCTTCCTGGACTTCATCTTCGAGGACCGGGACATCAAGTGGCTGGGCTGGCTGGAGCGCCCGCTGGCCAAGCTCGGCAAGGTCGACATGCTGTCGGTCTGCATCGCGCTCATCGTCCTGCTCCTCACGGCGATGACCTTCGCGACACACGCGCACACCAGCACGGGATACCAGGACAAGTCGACCACGGTGCTGCTCTCCGGCGTCGCCGGCCTGATCACGTACCTCGTCGTCGGTGGTCTCTCCAGCCACTTCGAGAACAAGATCGAGGAAGAAGAGGAACGCGAGCACGAGGAGGAGGAGAAGGCCAAGGCGGAGGGCAAGGACGTGTCCGCCGTCGGCCTGGCCGGCAAGGCCGCGTTCTTCCTCTTCCTCTACCTGGAAGTCCTCGACGCCTCGTTCTCGTTCGACGGTGTCATCGGTGCCTTCGCCATCACGAACCACATCTTCTGGATGGCGCTCGGCCTCGGTATCGGCGCGATGTACGTACGTTCGCTGACGGTCTACCTGGTCCGCCAGGGCACCCTCGACGACTACGTCTACCTGGAGCACGGCGCGCACTACGCGATCGGCGCGCTCGCGGCCATCCTGCTGATCACCATCGAGCACCAGATCAGCGAGTTCATCACCGGTCTCGTCGGCGTCTTCCTGATCGCCGCCTCGTTCTGGTCCTCGATTCGCCGCAACAAGGCGCTCGCGGCCGCCGAGGGCGGCGACGGGCCGGCTTCGGGCGACAAGACTGAGGTCCAGTCCGGGGTGTGACCTCGTAGGGATTGAGGAACGCTCTGAGCGGGGCGGTCACGAGGCGTCGGCCTCGGGGCCGCCCCGCTGCCGTGCGTGGCGGCTCTCACGAGACACCTGGGGGTGGGATGGCTATCTGGGACAGCCTGCGGCGGGACAGGTTCGCGGAGCAGTTCGCGTCCGCCAATGCCGCGGCCAACGCGATCGAACTGACCAAGCGGAACCCGTCGGTCTCGCTCACCAAGCAGGGCGCGACCACCGGAAATCTGCGCGTCAACCTCTCCTGGCGGATGCGTACTTCGGACATCGGGGGCAAACAGCGGCGCAGTGGCAGTCTGCTGCGCCGGCCGTTCAAGTTCTTCCAGCCGGAACTGGTACAGGCGCACACTCAGGGCGTGGTCAACGTCGACCTGGACCTGGGCTGCCTCTACGAGCTGGTGGACGGCACCAAGGGCGTCGTACAGCCGCTGGGCAGCTTCTTCGGGAGCCTGAACGCGCCGCCGTACGTCAAGCTCAGCGGCGACGACCGTTTCGGCGCCCCGTCGGGCGAGACGATCTACGTGAACCTCGACCACCGCGAGGAAATCAAGCGGCTGCTCGTCTTCGTCTACATCTACGACCAGACGCCGGCCTTCGACCGTACACACGCCGTGGTGACGCTCTTCCCGAGCAATGGCCCGCGGATCGAGATCGAACTGGACGAGGACGCCCCACAGGCACGCTCGTGCGCCGTCTTCACCGTCGAGAACGTCAAGGGCGACCTGGTGGTGCGCCGGGAGGTGAAGTTCGTCTACGGCTTCCAGGCGGAACTGGACCGGCTGTACGGGTGGGGCCTGCAGTGGGGCCGGGGCTACAAGACGAAGACGTGACGGGGGAGGGCGCCCTGGGGGCACCTCCTACTGGGCGCGTACGAACTGCGGCCCCTGCGGCGGCAGCCGGAAGTTCGGGTCAGGGGCGAACGCCGCGGCCGCAGCGGGCTGCGGATATCCGTAGGCGGGCTGAGTCGACGCCGACTGGGGAAAGCCGTAGGCGGGCGCAGCCGGGGTGGCGGGCTGCGGATACCCGTACGCGGGCTGCAGGGGCTGTGTCGGCTCCGCCGGCGACGCCTGGGGCGCCGGGGACCCCGACGCCTGCGTGGCGGACCCCGCGCCCGCCTCCTCCGCGCCGTCCCTGCCGTCCGCGCCCTGCGTCTCGTCCACGGAGATCCCGTGATCCGTGGCCAGCCCGATCAGCCCGTTCGAGTACCCCTCGCCCAGCGCCCGGAACTTCCAGCCCTCGCCCCGCCGGTAGAGCTCCCCGCAGATCAGCGCGGTCTCCGCCCCCGTCTCGGGCCTGACCTCGAAGTACGCGAGCGCCTCACCGCTTCCGGCCGCGGTGGCGTCGTACACCTCGATGCGCAGATCCCGTACGCGCTCGAACGGCACATCGTCCGTCGAGGCGACGATCAGGACCCGGTCCACAGCCGGTTCGAGCGCCGCGAGGTCCGTCTGCACCGAGTCGGTCACGCCGTCGGGCAGTCGCTTCTTGCCCAGGCTCCGGACCAGGCCCGAGGGGTGTCGGGGCTGGTTGTAGAAGACGAAGTCCTCGTCGGAGCGTACGTGCCGGTCGACGCCGAGCAGCAGCGCCGAGGCGTCCACCTCTGGGACGTCGGGGCCGGGAGTCCAGCGCAGCACAGCCCTTACGGCTGTGGCTTCGAGCGGGACGTTCGAGCCCTTCAGCATGGCGTGCGTCATGCCTGTCATCCTGCCTCGCCGGGGCCCGCGCCTACAACGCGGGTCCCCTTACCCGCATAGGTGGATTCACGTGGGTAACCTGAAATTCACGTATGCAGGGAACTCTTGACACCCTTCCCTACGTACTATTACCGGCCACACAACGATGGGCCGACACGGCAGCACGGGGGGATTTTGATGCGTCATTTCGGGCATATCCCGCCCACTGTCCGGGAGAACTTGTTCCACCAGGAGCCGGTCGTGTTCGACGCCGGCTCCTCGGCCCGTACGCTCTCGGCCGCTCTCGGGGCCACGCTCTACAGCCCGGCCACCCGGCCGCGGCTCGCCGACGACGTGGCGAAGCAGGCGGGGCGCGGGGTCGTCTCTATGGTGCTCTGCCTGGAAGATTCCATCGATGACGCGGAAGTCGCGGGAGCCGAGGAGAACCTCGTCCGGCAGTTCGCGGAGCTCGACGCGCGTGGGCGGGAGCTGCCGCTGCTGTTCGTCCGGGTCCGGGAGCCAGGCCAGATTTCCGATCTGGTGCAGCGGCTCGGAGCCTCGGCGCGGCTGCTGTCCGGATTCGTACTGCCGAAGTTCACCGAGGAGCGCGGCGTCGCCTTCCTGGAGGCGCTCACGGCCGCGGAAGCGGCGAGCGGCCATCGCCTCTTCGCGATGCCCGTGCTCGAATCGCCGCAACTGCTCCACCTGGAGACGCGGGCCGAGACGCTCGCCGGCATCGCCCGCACGGTGGACAAGTACCGGGAGCGGGTGCTGGCGCTGCGGCTGGGCGTCACCGACTTCTGCTCGGCGTACGGACTGCGCAGGGCGCCCGATATGACGGCGTACGACGTGCAGATCGTGGCCGGGGTCATCGCTGACGTGGTGAACGTGCTGGGGCGCTCGGACGGCACGGGCTTCACGATCACCGGTCCGGTGTGGGAGTACTTCCGCGTTCAGGAGCGGATGTTCAAGCCGCAGCTGCGCCGCAGCCCCTTCACCGGGCAGGCGGAGGCGCTGCGTGCGTCGCTCATCGAGCACGACATGGACGGGCTGCTGCGGGAGATCTCGCTCGACCGCGCGAACGGCCTGCTGGGCAAGACCTGCATCCATCCCTCCCACGTCCTGCCCGTGCACGCGCTGTCGGTGGTCAGCCATGAGGAATTCAGCGACGCGCAGGACATTCTGCGGCCGGAGCGGGACGGTGGTGGAGTGATGCGTTCCGCGTATACGAACAAGATGAACGAAGTGAAGCCGCACCGCGCGTGGGCCGAGCGCACGCTGCTGCGGGCCGAGGTCTTCGGCGTGGCGCGCGAGGACGTCGGCTTCGTAGAGCTGCTGACCGCCGGAATAACCGGCTGAGATGGAGACGGACGACGTGGTGTGGTCGGGAACGTGGGTCGCGGAGCGGCTGGGCGTCGAACTCGTCGCCGACGGCGAAGGGCAGCGCGCCGACGGCCGGAGCACTGACGCCCGGGGCACCGGCGGCCAGAGCTCCGACGGCCTGAGCACCGGTGGCCAGAGCACTGACGGCCTGCACGACCTGCTGGGCCTGGCCCTGCGCCGCAATCCGAAGCGGGCCCATCTGCTGGTCTCGAACGTGCTGGGCAAGCACGTGCCGCAGCTGCCGTCACGGGTGTACGGGGCGGGTTTCGCCCTCGGCGAGGACGTACGGAAGCTGCTGGGCGACGAGGCGGCCGCGTGCGCGGTGGTCCTCGGGTACGCCGAGACCGCGACCGGGCTCGGCCACGCGGTGGCGGACGGCGTGGGCGTGGCGCCGTACCTGCACTCGACGCGCCGGCCGGTCGACGGCGTCGCGAAGACGGGCGGCTTCGAGGAGTCCCACTCGCACGCCACCTCCCATCTGCTGCTGCCGGAGGACCCCGGGCTGCTGGCCGGCGCGGGACCGCTGGTGCTGGTCGACGACGAGTTCTCCACGGGCAACACGGTGCTCAACACCATCCGTGACCTGCACGAACGCTACCCGCGCGAGTGGTATGTGATCGTGGCCCTGGTCGACATGCGTTCGGCGCGGGACCGCGGGCGGCTGACGGAGTTCGCGCGCGAGATCGGCGCCCGCGTCGACCTGATCGCGATGGCCTCGGGCACGGTCCGCCTGCCGCAGGACGTACTGGAGAAGGGCCAGGCCCTGGTAGCCCGGTACGACCCCACCCCGAACCCCCCAGCGCCGGAGGGCACGCCCTCCGAGGCGTCCACCGACGCCGCGACCGCCCCCGAGGCCACGGGCGCGGCCGACTCGGGGCAGGCAGCCCACGGCCCCAGCGCCACCCCGAGCCGCATCCGGTCCAGTCACGCCGCGCCTGGGGCCGCGCCCGTCCGCGTGGAGCTGGGCTGGCCCTGCGGGGTGCCCGACGGGGGGCGGCACGGGTTCGTGCCCGCGCACCGGGGCGCGCTGGAGGCCGCGCTGCCGGGCATGGCGGAACGTATCGCCGGGGCGTTGCCCGAAGGTGCCCGCCGCGTACTGGTCCTCGGCTTCGAGGAGTTGATGTACGCGCCGCTCAGGCTGGCCACCGCGCTGGAGGAGCGCGTCGACGCCGAGGTGCGGTACTCGACCACCACACGCTCGCCCGTACTCGCCGTCGACGACCCGGGCTACGCGATCCGCACGCGGATCGTCTTCCCCGCGCACGACAACCCCGCCGACGGCCCCGGCACGCGTTACGCCTACAACGTCGCGGGCGCGGGCTTCGACGCCGTCGTCGCCGTTGTCGACTCCGCCGCCGACACCCCCGAACTGCACGCCCCCGACGGCCTGCTCGCGCGCCTCGCCGCCCACACCGGGCACGTCGTGCTGGCGGTCGTCCCCTCGTACATACCCGGTGCGCCCCCCATACCCGGCACACCCGAGCAAGCCCCCCAACGGCAGGAGCCGCCCATGCCCGAGCCCCTTCGCGGCCCCGCCTTCTCCTCCTACGCGCCCGAGGACGTCGGCTGGCTCCTCCAGGACCTCTCGGACGTCGAGCTGGAGGCCCCGACGGAGGAGCGCGAGGAGGCGATCCAGAGCGGCGGCGCGCACTACGCCGAGTCGCTGCCCGTCGAGTACCAGCCGACCGCCCAGTACCAGCAGCTCTTCAAGGCCGCACTGGACACCTCGGCCGCCCGCATCGCCAAGGCCGTCGCCACCGTCACCGAGACCGTCCTCGCCGAGCGCTCACCTCACCCCGTGCTGGTCTCCCTCGCCCGCGCCGGCACGCCCGTCGGCGTACTCATGCGGCGCTACGCCCAGCACCGGCACGGGCTCGACCTCCCGCACTACGCCGTCTCCATCGTCCGGGGCCGGGGCATCGACGAGACCGCCCTGCGCTGGCTCGCCGCCCACCACGACCCGGCCGACGTCGTGTTCGTCGACGGCTGGACGGGCAAGGGCGCGATCACCCGCGAACTCGCCCAGGCCCTGGACAGCTTCGCCGCCACCACCGGCATCCACGGCTTCGACCCGGAGATCGCCGTCCTCGCCGACCCCGGCGGCTGCGTGCGGACGTACGGCACCCGCGAGGACTTCCTCATCCCCTCCGCCTGCCTCAACTCCACGGTATCCGGCCTGATTTCGCGTACGGTCCTGCGTTCCGATCTGGTCGGCCCCGACGACTTCCACGGGGCGAAGTTCTACCGCGAACTCGCCGCCGACGACGTGTCCGGACTCTTCCTCGACACCGTCGCCGCCCGCTTCGACGAGGTCGCGGACGCCGTCGACGCCGAGGTGAAGGAGCTGCTGTCGGCGGACCGCGCCCCCACCTGGGAGGGCTGGGCGGCCGTCGAGCGGATCAGCGAGGAGTACGGCATCCACGACGTGAACCTCGTCAAGCCCGGCGTCGGCGAGACCACCCGTGTCCTGCTGCGCCGCGTCCCCTGGAAGATCCTCGCCAAGCGCGACGCCGGCGCCGACCTCGACCACGTGCGTCTCCTGGCGGAGCAGCGCGGTGTCCCGGTCGAGGAGGTCGACGGGCTCCCGTACACCTGCGTCGGTCTGATCCACCCCAAGTACACACGCGGCGCCACCGGCGCGGACGGCAAGGCGGTGGCAGCGAAGTGACCAGCGTGAACAGCCACCCTCCCGTCCTCGTCGCCAGCGATCTCGACCGCACCCTGATCTACTCGACCGCCGCCCTCGGCCTGCGCATGCCCGACGCCGAGGCGCCGCGCCTGCTCTGCGTCGAGGTGTACGAGAGCAAGCCGCTCTCCTACCTCACCGAGACCGCCGCCCGCCTGATGGCCGAGCTCGCCGCCGGGACCTGCTTCGTACCGACGACCACCCGCACCCGCGAGCAGTACCACCGCATCCAACTCCCTCTCCCCACCCCCCGTTTCGCGATCTGCGCCAATGGTGGCCACCTCCTGGTCGACGGAGTGTCGGACCCGGACTGGCAGGCCGAGGTGGCCACGCGGCTCGCGGACGGGTGCGCCTCCCTGGCCGAGGTCCGCGCCCACCTCGTCGCCGCCGCCGACCCCGCCTGGCTGCTCAAGGAGCGGGTCGCCGAGGACCTGTTCGCCTATCTCGTCGTCGAACGCGCCCTGCTGCCGGACGAATGGGTCAAGGAACTCGGCGAGTGGGCGGAGGAACGAGGCTGGACGGTCTCCCTCCAGGGCCGCAAGATCTACGCCGTACCGAAACCGCTCACCAAGAGCGCGGCCATGCGCGAAGTGGCCCGCCGCACCGGCGCCACGCTCACCCTCGCCGCCGGTGACTCCCTCCTCGACGCGGACCTGCTGCTCGCGGCGGACTACGGGTGGCGGCCGGGGCACGGTGAGCTGGCCGACACGGGCTGGACCGCCCCGCAGGTCACGGTCCTGCCGGAGGCGGGTGTCGCGGCGGGCGAAGAGATCCTGCGCTCCTTCATCCGCGCCGCCGGCCGACGCCCGGCCTGAGCATCCGACGGCCCACGAAGAGCAGCACCGCCAGTACGGCCCCCACGAGCACCACCTTCGAGTACGCGGACACGTAACCCGTCACGTCCTGCCAGTTCTCGCCCAGCGCGTAACCGGCGAGGACGAAGACGGTGTTCCACAGCGCGCTGCCGAGCGTGGTGAGCCCGAGGAAGACGGGCAGCGGCATGCGCTCGACCCCAGCGGGCACCGATATCAGGCTGCGGAAGACCGGAATCATCCGCCCGAAGAACACCGCCTTGGTGCCGTGCCGCTGGAACCAGGCCTCCGTCCGCTCGATGTCGGACACCTTCACCAGCGGCAGCCTGGCGGCCATGGCGACGGTTCGCGCACGCCCGAGCAGCGCCCCCGCTCCGTACAGCGCGAGCGCACCGGTCACCGAGCCCGCCGTGGTCCACAGCAGGGCGGCGATCAGGCTCATCCGCCCGGTACTGGCGGCGAATCCGGCCAGCGGCAGAATCACCTCGCTGGGCAGGGGCGGGAAGAGGTTCTCCAGGGCGATGGCAATGCCCGCGCCGGGCGCCCCCAGGGTGTCCATGAGGGAGTTGATCCACTGTGGTGCGCCGCTTCCGATCATGCGCGTCACAATAGAATTCCGCGCCTGAAGCCACGCTGAAGAAGGCCAGGCCCCGGGCCGCCGACTACCGTGAGGGAACGCGATGAGCAAAGGAAACAGCACTCCACTCACCGACGAGCTGTACGCGTACATGCTGGCGCACAATCCGCCGCTGGACAGCGGGCAGCGGGACCTCGTCGAGACGACCTACCGGCAGCTGCCGGAGTACGCGGGCATGCAGTCCGCCGAGGAGCAGGGCCCCCTGCTCGCCTTCCTCGTCCGGCTGACGGGGGCGCGGCACGTCGTCGAGATCGGTACGTTCACCGGTTTCTCCGCACTGTCGATGGCGCAGGCGCTGCCCGCCGACGGCCGGCTGATCACCTGCGACATCTCGGAGGAGTGGACGGCGTACGCACGCGAGGCCTGGGCGAAGGCGGGCGTCGCCGACCGGGTCGAGCTGCGCATCGGCTCCGCCCTCGACACCCTGCGCGCGATGCCTGCCGAGCCGCACATCGACTTCGCCTATCTCGACGCCGACAAGGGCAATTACGTGCCGTACTGGGAGGAGTTGGTGCCCAGGATGCGGCAGAACGGGGTGATCGCCACCGACAACGTCTTCTTCCACGGCGGCGTCACGGACCCGGACGCGACGGGCGCGGCGGCCGCGATCAAGGAGTTCAACGACCGGGTGACGGCCGACGACCGCATGGAGAGCATCATGATCCCCGTAGCGGACGGCGTGACGCTCTCCAGGAAGCGCTGACCCTCAGCCGGTCGCTTCATCCGCCGCCGCAGCACCCTCAGCGGCGCGCCACCCGCCGCCGCGTAGCACCCTCAGCCGCAGCAACCGCCTCCGCAGCAACCGCCTTGGCCGCCGCCTCCGCCAGAGGTCGCGGGGGAGGTGGACTTGGCTGTTCCGCCCACGGCCACGGCGGACAGCAGCTTGACGGTGTCGTCGTGCCCGTCCGGGCAGGTGGCGGGCGCGGAGGACTCGGCCATCGGCCGGTTCAGCTCGAAGCTGGTGCCGCAGGAGCGGCAGCGGTACTCGTAACGGGGCATGCTTACAGGTTACTGAGTCGCCGTACGGGTCACTGAGCCGCCGCCAGGGTCAGGAGCCCCCGCCCGGGTCAGGAGCCCCCGCCCCGTTCCTCCCGGATGTCCGACACGACCCGCGCCACCGTGCGCCGTACCGCCTCCGTCTCGGTCAGGAAGTGCCAGTAGTCGGGGTGACGGCCTTCCAGACCCGCGACAGCCCGGTCCAGCCGCGCCACCGAATCGTCCAGCGGACGCGCGTGCCGGGGATCGGGCGTATTGCGCCCGGCCATGGCCAGCCGCTGGGCGTCCCTGATCGCGAACCGGGTCCGCTCGATCTCCTGTTGCGGGTCTTTGGACACGGCGTTGAGCCGCTGCAGCCGGTCACCCGCGGCCGACACCGCCTCGTCGGTGGAGTTCAGCAGCGCCCGTACCGTGCTGAGCAACGAGACGGCGTCGGGCCACCGCTGCTCGTCCCGTGCCTTCGCCGCCTCTTTGATCTTCTCCTCCGCCTGCCGGACCGTGCTCGCCGTCTGCGCGGGCACGCCCTGAAGGTCCTGCCAGCACGCGACTGTGAACCGGCGGCGCAGCTCGCTCAGGATCGGCTCGACCTTGCCCGCCCGGGTCGTCAGCGCCTGCGCCCGGGTGCGCAGCGACACCAGCCGCCGGTCGATCTCCGCCGCCCGCTCCGGCAACCGCTCGGCCTCGGTCCGTACGGCCTCCGCATCGCGCACCACCCGGTCCGCGCGGTGCAGCGTCTCCGGTACGCCGTGCCGCCCGGCGCCCTGGTTGAGCTTGGTCAGCTCGGGCGCGAGGGCCGCGAGCCGCGCCGCGAGACCGTCGGCCCTGAGCCCCGAGGCCCGTACCGCGTCGAGCGCGTTGCTCGCCGCGAGAAGCGCCTGACGCGCCCGCTCCACGGCGGGCGCGAGCCGGGCGAGCTGCGTCTCCGCCGTGTCGAGCAGCGGCCCGAGCGCCTGCGCGTACCGGTCGAGCTCGCTCTTGACCCGTACGAGCTCGTCCTTCGCGCTGGTCAGCTCCGCCTGCGCCCTGGCGGCGGTGGACGCCTCCAGGGCGTCGCGGTCGAGGTCATGCGCGTCGACGGCGGTGATGTACGTGTGGCTGACCTCGTCGATACGCCGCCCCAGCGCCGCGAAGTCCTCCACGGCCTTGCGGCCCTTCGGTGAACTGTCGACCGCCGTAATCGTCTCGATCGAGATCCGCAGGTCGCGCTGGGCCGTGTCCAGCTCGTAGAAGGCCGCGGCGGCGGCGTCCTTGGCGGCCTGGGCGTCGGCGCGCACATTCTCCGCCCGCCCGCCGAACCAGCGCCTCGTGCCCCCACTGCCGCCGGCGAAGGCGAAGGGAAGCGCGACGAGCAGCGGCACCGGCAGAAGCACGAGCGCGACGACGTCCCTGACGGCACCCGCTTTCGTACGACGGCGTACTCGCTGCGTGTACGGCTGCGCGTGTGTCGCCGTCACATCCCTCTCCCGTGCCGTGTCCGCCCTGCCCGGTTCATTCTCCCACCAGGTAGACGAACACACGGGCCAGTTAGTTCGCGCTTCGCAGGGTGACTTCCCCGTTGTCGCTGTGCGCCCTCACCACGTGCGGGCTGTTCGGGTCGCGCGGCACGTCGACCTTGACGTCGCCGTTGTCGCTCCTCGCCGTCACGCTGTATGTCGCCCTCGGCAGGTCGATGCCGATCTCGCCGTTGTCACTCCCGCTCTCCACCAGGTCGGGGACGCTGGTGAAGGCCATCCGGACACTCCCGTTGTCGGCGTCCGCGGTCACCCGCTTGGAGGTGATCCCCTCCGCGACGATTTCCCCGTTGTCAGTGGTCAGCTCCAAGGGCCCGCTGGAGTCCTTGACGGTGACCGCGCCGTTGTCGGAGCGGAGCTTCAGGGTGGTGTCGAACCCGGCGGCCGTCACGCTCCCGTTGTCGTCCCTCACGGTGACGGCGACCCCGCGCGGCACCTTCACCCGGTGCCACGACTCGCAGTCGCTCGCGACGGCGTTGCAGCGCTGCCGCAGAACGAGCTTGGCGCCCTCCATCTCCCACGTGGCCTCGGGCCCCTCCCCGAGGAACACCCACCCGTCGGCCCGCCGCGTGACCTCCACGTCCTTCACATCGGCGGGGACGAGCTCGAGGGCGGAGTTGTCCGCGTCAATGGTCAGCGTGTCCCCACTGAACGCGAACGACCGCTGCTCGGCGGGCGCGTCCTTGGCCTCGACGCCACAGCCACTCAGCGCGACCACACCGACGACGGCCCCGCCGACGGCGAGAAGGGTGCGGGTGCGAAGTGCCATGGTGATCGATCCCCCAAGTAGTCCCACGTGCGAGCCTCCACCGTACGAACGGCCCCACCCCAACACGATGCGGCCCACCACCGAACCATGGTGGGGTTATCCCCCCGGCCCCAGACCAGCCTCCACCGGCCCCGGACCACCCCCACCAGCCCCGCGACGGCCCCCGACCAGCCAACCGATTGCAATCCCTCCCCCCGATCCATGTACGCTGTTCCCTCATCCACGGGTGCGTAGCTCAGGGGTAGAGCGCTGCTCTTACAAAGCAGATGTCGGCGGTTCGAAACCGTCCGCGCCCACAGTGAATAGCCGCAGGTAGGCGGCAGGATTGGCCCCCCGGTCATGATCGACCGGGGGGCCTTTCTCATCCGCGACGCCACATCGACGCCACACCCCCAGCGTGAGCCTTCCAAGACCGTCACTCGAAAGAGGGCTTGCTCAGCAGCGTGGGGGCCGTAGAGTGCTGACCACTGAATGGGGCCGGCGTACCTCCCCACGACGCCAGACGCATGCCGTTCGTGATCCTGTGGTGTTCTGGGCGGGGAGGCCCGGCCCACAGGCAGAGACCCCCACCGGGATTATCGGTGGGGGTCTTCTCGTACACGCTATGCCACAGAGCACTGCCCCGCCCTCACTTGAGGACGGGGCAGCTCAGCTCTGACCGAATCAGAGCGGTGCGAGGCCGAGGGCGGACGCATGTACGCCGCTCGGCGCGCAGCCCGCCCGTACGGCCGAAGCCGGGGCGGACATCACAGGTGCAGGGGGTCCGGCGTGTGTACCCCGCTCCTGCAAGATCAAACAATGACCCATGCATGGTGCAGACGAAAGGGCGCATCGCATCGACGGTGGGTGAGTGCTGAGTGAAGATCCAATTCCCGATGGCTGGCTGCTGGAGCAGCGCCGCCTCCTCGGGCAACGGATCTGGGCGGCGAGGACGCACGCCAACTTGACCCAGGGGCGGCTCGCCGAGCGGGCGGGTATCGACAGGAAGACCGTCTACCGCGCCGAGCTGGCGACCCATACCCCCAGCTACGAGCAAGTTCTCCGCATCGCCTACGCGCTCGGCGTACCGCTCAGCGAACTCGTACGGCAGTGAGAGCCCCGACCAGCTGCCACAGGGCGACCGGCCGGGGCGGTAGATCAGCCCTTAGGCGCGGAGACGATGAATCCCCTTACCGGCCTGGGTTGCGGGTCACGCGAGTCCGGCTGCTGGGCGCGCTTCCATGCCGCGACCAGTTCCGCGTACCGGGGATCGATCCACTCGGACATGAGCCACCTCCTGCGCTCAGGCTAGGGCCATTCAGGTTTGGGCATGGGGCGGATCGTGCACGAGGGGGCGTGCTGGCACTTCGCCGCGACGGAGACGAGCAGGTCGTCGGTCGGCGGGCGCCACAGCTCCTCGTCGACCACGAACCCTGCCTGCTCGATCATCTGGCGGGTGCGGTCGAGGATCGGCGGGTCGTAGTGGGTCGGGTCCCAGCCGGGGTAGTGGTGGACCATTCCGCCGAACTGATCGCACAGCTTGGCGTAGGCCGCGGAGTGCAGGAGCAGTGCGTGCCAGCCCTCGTCGACGATCCGGGACGGGGCCATTCCTACGCCGGGGTTCTGGGCGCAGGCGACGACGAACTTGATTCCCTCGTCAGCGATGCGGCCGGCCATGTCCTCGGCCATGTCCGGGTTGGCGTCGAGAATGGTGCGGCGGACGCTCTTGTACGTCTCCTCGGGGAAGAGAGTGCGGGCGTCGAGGATGGTGGTACTCATGGATGTGCCTCCGAATCTCGTAGTGGAGGTGCATGGACCCGTCTCGGCCGTCGACCTGTCCAGGGGCGTGGCGGCCGAGACGGGGGCTCAGTGGGGGTGCTGCCCCAATGCGCGAGGCGCGGGCGGCGGAGTACGCCGGGCGTGGGGCTCGGGCGTGAAGTCCTCGGGAGTGATGGGCTCGCCGCGCCAGAGCAGGGTCACCCCGTCCTCTGCGCAGTAGGCGCCCGTCTCGTCCTCGACAGGGAACTCGTGGTCACCCTTGGGGCACTGCGTCACCGCCGGGCCTCCCGCGCTGCGCGCCGCAGACGGGCGCCCACCGGGCAGCGCAGCGTGTGGCAGTTGGGGCAGATGTCGGCGTGGTCCAAGACCGCTCTGTACGCCGCCAGGTAACGAGCGTCGTCCCGCTCCAGCGTGGTGGTGCGTGCGGTCATGTCCTGCTCTCCTGTCCTGCGAGCTGGGCCCAGAGGCCGCAGCAGTCCGTCGTGATTCCGTGAGAGTGGGACAGCCCTCGGATGACGATCGCGCCGGGGCCGTGCACTTGGAGGATTGGCAGCGGCGTCAGGCCTGACGCGGTGATGCGGGCCCTGCTGCCTGCGGTGGAGATGGTCATTTCGACGATGTCCGGGCGGGTGCCGAGCACGGCGGCGAACAGTTCGTCGGCGACGAGCGGGGCGTCCTCGTGGGGGACGCGGGCGGCCGTCCAGGTGCGGACGTGGCGCGCTTCCTCTGGCAGGCCTTTGAATGCCTGTCGCCAGGTATGCCCCGCTTCGGACATGAGTGTCCCCCGGATCGCGTAGCTATTTGAGTACGGATAGTGCTTATCTGTACTCAGATTGTCGCTGGAGTTGGCGTAGGTCAAGTGGGCGGGGACATTATGTGTACACAGATTGACGCGATCATTCGGCAAGGTGGTGTGGGAGTGGCACAGCCCGAGTACCTGCGGATCGCCGCTGACCCGCGGCGCCGCATCTCCTCCGGGGAGTTCGGGCCCGGCGACAGGATCCCCACCATCCCAGCCCTGTGCGAGTACTACCGGGTGTCCGAGACGACCATCCGCAACGCGATCTCCCTGCTCCGCAACGAGGGCATGCTGGAGACCCGTGCCCGCGCGGGCACCCTTGTCCGCCCGCAGCCGCCCGTACACCGCATGGCCGCCGACCGATACCGCGTCGCGGCCGGAGCCAAGTCCACCCCGTACACCCGCGATCAGGGCATCGGCTGGTCGGAGTACCGGCTCGACAAGCGGTTCGAGAAAGTGCGGGCGGACGCCGAACTGGCCTCGCTCTTCGAGTGCGAGCCCGGCGAACGGTTGCTGGCCAGGCACTTCGTGTTCTACGACAACGACGTGCCCACGCAGATGAGTACGTCCTACGTGCGGTGGACCGACGTGGCCGGCACTCCGGTGGCCGACCCGATCAACGAGCCGTGGCCGGGCGGGACGCGCGCTCAGCTTGGATCGTTGGGCATCAACGTCACCCGCATCACGGAGTCGTTCACGTCGGCGATGCCCAACGAGGTGGAGGCCGCAACGCTCCGCATCGGGGCGGGCGTTCCGGTGCTGCGGTACACCCGCCGGCACATCGCCGACACAGGGCGCATCGTCGAGGTGGCCCACCCGATCGTGCGCCGCGGTGACACCACCGTGGTCGACTTCGTGATCGACCTGGACAACTGACCTTACAAAGCAGATGTCGGCGGTTCGAAACCGTCCGCGCCCACCAGCAGGAAGCACGACAAAGGCCCAGGTCACCGGTACTGAACCGGGAGCCTGGGCCTTGTTCGTTTCTCAGCCGCGGAGGCCGGGGGAGAGGCGTCGTGCCAGTTACGTGCCAGATGCGTCGCCGGGCATACAGGCCGGACCTTTCTGATCTGCTCGTCGATGTGAGCGGCGATCGCGTGGTCACGGCCGTTCACCAGGTGCGGGTAGATCAGCGCGGCACGCACCGACGAGTGGCCCATCCGCTGCATCAGCTCACGCGTGGTTGCACCGCCGGTCGCAGCGAGCGTGTTGCCCGTGTGACGGAGGTCTCGGAAATGCACCACCCCCTGCCCGGCCTTTTCGACAGCCCGGAGCCAGACGCGGCGGAAGTCGTTCCGGCGCAGTTGGCCACCCCGTGCTCCGGTGAAGACCTGTCCCGTACGACTTGACTCGGCGTACAGGTCGAGATGCACGCCAGCTCAGCCGTCAGCGATGCAGCCCGTCTGCCCGAGTTGGCAGACAGCGCCCGCCTCTCTCCTGAAGCGGTGCTTACGGCGTGCCCGATCCGTGCCCGGCAGGTCGGTAAGCCACGGTCAACAGTGGGTGCCAGGTTTGGCCCGTGGGTTCGCCCTTGCGCCCGTTACCGCTGGCAGGGTGCGAGCCAAGCGCAGAAGCGCGGTTGCATCCGTCTGTTTCCTGCCGATCTGGGAGCGATGGCACCGAAGGCGCACCGGCCCTGCCCCTGCTAGGTGCCACTTGCCCGCAGTGCGAGATGCGCGGCTGGACGACATGGGCGGCCAAGTCGGGCACACCGTTGCTCGAAGTTCGGAGGGAGCCAACCGCGGGTGAGCAGACGCGGGTGGGCCGGGAACGCGGTGACCGCAGCAAGGGCGAAGGCAAGCGACGCCCATGGCGTCTGCACTCGAACCGTCGTCTGCGAACCGCGGGTGTCGACGAAGCTCGTCTGGAAAACGTCAGGAGCTACAAGCTCGATGGAACTCAACGCCCGCCAGTCGAGATCGAGTTCGGCAGCATGCGCGAAATGGAGCCTCTGCAGCGTGAGAGTGACTTCACCGGTCCCGTCCACCACCCAGCGTGGCTGGGCGTCACGCGCTGCTTGACTACGGCGGGCGGAGTTCCCGATCGCAGAGCCCACCAAGGAGCCGACCACAAAGCCAGGGCTGCCGAAGGCAGCGACGTTGGTGTGTGTATACCTGCCGCTACCGAGAGCTCTCCAGGTCAGGCGTTGTCCCGGTCCCACAGCAAGTGCGCGATCGCCGTGTTGCAGTCGCGCCGTCGTGGCCGCAACCGGTCGGCGGGCCCCTTGCCCTTCGAGGACATCGGCGAGGATGTCGCACGAGTGCCAGAGGTATTCGTCAAGCGGCGACCATAATGGCTGACTCGGGGTCTCTGGCGGCGGTGCAAAAGGGTTGGCCGCTGTCGCTCCAGCTCCCATCAAAGAGTCAACGGCTACGGTTCGCGATGAAGCCTACGCAGGCTGTCCCGTTTGTCGGCCCGTCGACTGCCCGCCCGTGCCTCGGCCGGCCTGACATCCACACCTGACATCAACGCCGCACCTGAAGAGCCGATCTGTCAGCCCGGCAGACCGCAGTGACCGCCCTGCCGGTAGTTCGCATCGAGGGGGGTGTGTGGTCCGGCCGCGCACAGCGTGGTGCCCCTTCACCGCGACGGGAGGGCTGCTGTGTAGCGCGGCCATGTGCCCTGTGAACGTCATAGCCTCCAGGTTAGGAGGACACTGGGCGTATGGCCCTACCGAAAACGCATGATTGCTCGGCCTGCTCGAACGGAGCCGCCCCGGACGAAGTCCTTCACGAAGACCTCGTCGTCGGAGCACCTCTGTCCATGGAGGATCTCACCGACGCGCAGCGCCTCGACCGGTTCGCGCTCAAGTACGCCCACGACAGTTGCCAGGTCAGAGAGGTCCGGCGAGTTCCGCACGACAGCTTGAGCGGCTACGCCTGGTCCGTCCGCTTCACCGAGAGTTCGCGACAAGCAAGTTGATCACCGGGCAGCTCGGGAACCTGCTGACGACGTCCCGAGCGCACGCGTTGAGCTTTGAGCACGCGTACCACACACGTGCAAGATCGAGCGGTCAGCCACGGTCATGTCGGCGGTTCGAAACCGTCCGCGCCCACATGTAGATAGTGGAAGGTCAGAGTCCCTACCGGCGCAGTCGTCGGATCGCGCCGGACCGAATGGGGCGGGGCATGACGAACCTCCGTGACAGCCCCGAGACGACCAGCGTACGCACCAAGCGGCGGCCCGGGATGTCTCGTGTCACGGTGGATTGGAACGTTTGGGGGGCTTTCCAACTGAACGGAGCACACCGTGATCATCAAGAAGCTGCACGACATGGGCATGCGCAGCGAGCACGCCTACACCGCCGCCCTCGCCTCCATCGGCCTCACCGTCGCCGTCTGGGCCGGGTCGCTCAAGCTGGAACCAGGCACCGGCCTCGCCCGTGCCGACCGCTGGGGCCTGTTCGTCGGTGAGTGGGCGCCCACGTTCTTCGGCCTCGGCCTCGCCCTCTCCCACTACGAGCAGCAGGACGGCACCCTCACCGCCGGCGGTGCCGATGTGCGGGACCTCCACCGCAACGTCGGATAAGTGCCCCTGCTCAACGCAGGCGTCGGCCCTCCCGCAGGGAGGTCGGGAGGGACGGCGCGGCCCCGCCCGCGACAGCAGGCGGGGCCAAGGGGCGGCGCCTCCGCCTGGGGGAAGGTGGGAGCGTCTCCGATCACCACACTGCACCAGAACCAGCCACGGTGACAGGGGTGTGACTGAAAAACGTCGATCGCTCCGCGCGCCCTACCGGCCGATGTCCTCGCTCGCGGCGTCGGTCCACTTGTCGGTTTCGCGGATGTAGCCCCAGAAGGCGGGGCTGTTCTCGGCGTGGCCGGACTCATGGACGTGCCTCCGAATCTCGTCGTGGAGGTGCATGGACCCCTCTCGGCCGCTGTCCTGCCAGGGAATGAGCGGTCGGGGCGGGGGCATAGTGGGGGTGCTGTGAGGTCGGCGGTGTCGCAGGCGGCGCGTGGGGCTCCGGCGTCAGGTCTTCGGGAGTGCTGGGCGCTCCGCGCCAGGGCAGGGTCACCCCGCCCGTCGCACCGAGCACCGTCCTCGTTCTCGATGGACCACTCGTGGTCGCTGCCGCCCTTGGGGCATAGCGTCACCGCCGCGCCTTTCACTCGGCCCGTCGCAGGCGGCTACCGACCGGGCAGCCGGACTCATGACAGTTTGGACACTTCGCCGCGTGGTCAAGGACTGCCTTGTATGCCGCGTCGGGGGATGCCGTCGCGTCTTTTCATCCGGTTGGCGAGCTGAGTCACCGCCCTGCCTCTCTGTCGAGTTCGGCCCCTACGGTGTCGCCATGCGCGGTTCGGCTGTGCCCGAAGCGCTGGGCTATGGCAAGGGCGGTGAGGACGGCTGTACGAGTGACCGGAACCGTGCGCCCCCGGGTAACCGCCGTGGGCCGCCGTGCTCCGGTTCGTGGGGCGGTGCGCCTTCCGGCGGCGGGGTACGGCCCGTGACCCTGGACAAGTCCGTGCGGCTGCTGAGATCAGGGGTGGGAATCATGGCTCGTACGCAGTCCAGGTGTGGAGCGCTGACGGAGAAGGGAACCCGGTGCCGGCGGCTGGCGATGGTCGGTGCGTCGCGGTGTGATCTGCACCGCGGCGACTGGTCCTCCTACACCGTCCAGCGGCGCAAGGAAGCCGAGCGCAAAGCGAAGGGGAAGGCACGCCGGGAGCGCACGTGACTCAGACGCGGGTGAGCGGCTCGGTAGAGGTGCTTCACTCGCTCCCGTCCCGGACCACGTAGGCACCGCCGCCCAGCACGGCGTCACGAGCGGCGGTCGCGGCCTCCGTGCCGTCCGTGAGCAGGTTGGCGAGCGCTTCGCGTTCCATGGTTGCCTCCGCCGGGATTTTGCGGCGCGGCAGCCCGGTCGGGCAACCGCTTGAGCGCGGCCGCCCGCACGGGGGGGTGGGTTATGTTGAGCGCCTGTGGGACGAGAGGGAGGCACGCCGGTGCCATCTAGGCAGCAGGCACGCGCGCAGGCGTCCGCCATTACGCCGGGACGGCAGTCGCCGGACACGGAGGCGTCTCCCACGGACAGAGTCCGGGCGCTCTTCGGCGGGCACCGGCTTTCGCCCGGGCAGCGGCGCATCGCCCAGTACATCGTCGATCACCTCACCGAGGCCGCGTTCCTGTCGATCACGGACCTGGCGGAGCGGGTGGGGGTGAGCCAGCCGTCGGTGACACGGTTCGCGTCCTCCCTGGGTTTCAGCGGTTTCCCTGCGCTGCGTGAGGCTCTGCAGCCGATCGCGCTCAGTTCGGTGGCCGGCGCTCCCGACACGCGGGAAGAGATCCGCCGCAATGAGCTGCAGGCAGCCGTCGATGCCGAGATCGAGAACCTGGAGAGTCTGCGGCGTACCCTTGCCGACCCCGGGCGGGTGCTCGACGTTGGTCGCGAGCTCGCTCGGTCGATGCCTCTGACGGTTCTGGGGCTGCGGATCTCCGTGTCCTTGGCGGAGTACTTCGCCTACGCGGCGCGCCGGATTCATCCCGACGTACGCCTGGTGACCCGCGGGGGCAGTGTCGCCTACGACGCCCTGCTCCAGTCGCGGGAGGCCGGCGGGACGTGGGTGGTGGCGTTCGCGATGCCGCGGCACGCCAACGAGACCCTGGCGGCGATGCAGGCCGCCCGCAGCACGGGGTTGCGCGTCGCGCTGATCACCGACCTCACGCTCGGGTCACTCGTCGACGAGGCCGACGTGGCCCTCACGGCCGGTACCGGATCCCGCCTCGTCTTCGACTCCTACTCGGCGCCGGGGGTCCTGTCCGCCGCCGTACTCCAGGCCATGGCCGACGCCGATCCCGTACGCACGCAGTCGCGGCTGGAGGGGTACGAGCAGGTCGCGGAGCAGCACGACTTCTTCCTGGAGCAGTAGCCACCTCCCCGCCTGCCGCCGGTTACGCAGCGCGGTCTTTCACACCACGCAGGGTATGAATTTTTTCATACCCTTGCATACTCGGCGGTATATATGTTTACTGCGGGTGGCCGTCAGAGCCCTCGCGCATCACAAAACTGGACATTCACGGGCGGCGCACTCCTCCTCACGCCGCCCTCGGGTGTTCCACCGGGCTCCGCTTTCCTCGGCGGAGGCCCTTGGCGGTCCCGGTCTACCCCTGGGCCGGGACCGCCACATACGTCACGCGGCACCCCGCGATCAGAGCCCGTCCACCACTCGCCGGAGCGACGACGATGTCCCCAACCCTCTCCCCGATCAGCCCGGACTGGCCGGTTCAGGTCAAGGCCCCCGGCAGCCACGACTGGGAGCGCACGGCGGCCCGTTGGCTGCGCGACCTCCTGCCGGCCCGTTACGCCGGATACTCGACGCTCACCCGCCACCCCGTTCTCCTCGCCCGCCATGCGCAACTCCAGGTCGAGCACGAGATCCGGGCCGTGCGGGTCGCGCTGCGGACCTGCCGGGCGGAACTGCCCACCCTCGGCGTCTCCGAGACGGTCATCGAGGGCACCATCAAGCTGTACGCCGTCGAGCTGGAGCAGCTCAACCGCCTGGCCCGCGCCGTCCGGCTCATCACCGAAGCGCTCCTCGCCGGCGCTGGTACCGGCCCTGGTGCCGGTGGCGGGCGGGGCTGGGCGGGGCGTTAGGGACTCCCGTCCCCGACGGCCGTGCCAAGGGTGGGGTCCGGGGATACCGTCGTCTTATGTGCCGCAGCATCAAGACGCTCCGTCCGCCCGTCCTCCCCGAAGAGGCCACCGACGACGACATCCGCGCGGCTGCCCTGCAGTACGTGCGCAAGGTCTCCGGATTCCGGGTGCCCGCCGCCCACAACCGTGAGGTCTTCGACCAGGCCGTCGACGAAGTGGCCGAGGCGACCCGCAAGCTGCTCGCCGGGATCGAGGTACGAGGAGCGCGAGGAGCGCGAGGAGTGGCCAGGTAGCGGCTCCGGGTAGCGGCTAGATGTTCTGTCCACGGAGGTTGGT
>NZ_JAGGPC010000013.1:0-31924 GCF_018614005.1 Streptomyces sp. ISL-99 | reverse complement strand
CCGATTTAAAACACGGCCTAGCTGCCCTTGACGGTGACCTTCTCGTCGTTCTTGAGCTGGTCCACGAGCTGGGCGACCTTCGCCTTGTCCCAGACCAGGTTGCCGCCGTTGCTGCCCGAGATGGGGATGTTCATCGACGTACCCTCGCCGCCCGTGACGCCCTTCATCGCGAAGAACATCTGGCCCAGGGACCACAGGCTCATGTCCTTGTCGACGATGAGCGTGTCGAGGCCGGCGCCCATGGTCGGGTAGAGCTTGAACGGGTTGAGGATCGTGCCCGGCGTCGCCGTCTGGCTCGCCAGGGCCGCCAGGAACTTCTGCTGGTTCTTCGTACGGTCCAGGTCGCTGCCCGCGAACGCGTAGCGCGTGCGGACGAAGGCCAGGGACTGCTCGCCGTTGAGGGTCTGCTTGCCCGCCTGGAAGTCGGCGCCGGACTTCTTGTCCTTGAACGCCTTCGGGATGTCCATCTCCACGCCGCCGATCGCGTCCACGATGTTGGCGAAGCCGGCGAAGCCGATCTCGACGTAGTGGTCGATGCGGAGATTGGTGTTGTGCTCGACAGTACGGACCAGCAGCTCGGGGCCGTCCTCGGCGTACGCCGCGTTCAGCTTCACGCGCCGGCCCTGGGCCGGGAACGTCTTGCCGGACTCCGAGCCGACGAAGGACGGGATCTCCACGTCGGAGTCGCGCGGCAGGGAGATCAGGGTCGGGCCGTTGGAGCCGTCGTGCAGGATCATCATCGAGTCGGTCCGCTTGCCCTCGGCCGACCCGGTGTGCAGCTTCCTCTTGTCGTCGGCGCTCATGCCCTCGCGGCTGTCGGAGCCGACGATCAGGTAGTTCGTGCCGTCACCGGCCTCCGGCCGGTCGATGACCTTCGCCAGGTCGACCTCGCGCTTGAGCTTGCCGTCCGCCCAGAAGTAGGTGCCGATGGAGACGGCGAGGAGCACGACGACCAGCGTCAGTGACCCGACCTTGATACGGCGTCTCCAGTCCGGCGCAGGACCGACGCGCGGCGCGCGGGGAGCGCGGGGCGGCCGGCCGCCACCGCCGCCGTAGACCTGGCCGGTGTTGTAGCCGTCGTCGTACCCCTGCGACTGCGGCGGCACCGGGTGGTGCACCGGAGGCATCGGCGCGGCGGGCGGCGGGACCTGGCCGCGCTGGACATGCCTCATCACCCGCGCGCCCTCGGGCTGCGCGCCGCCGCTGCCGCGTCCGTGCGGGTCGCTGCGGTCGTTCCATCCGTCCGGCCAGTCACTCATGCGGACCAGTGTGCAGGCAGGGGGCGGGTCGCTTACAGGGCGGGTGGGAAATCGGGGCAGGGCTGTTGCAGAGCTGATGCAATGCGCCCCGCGCATAAGGTGGAGGGCATGACAGATCAGCCCCAGCACCCGGAAGACGGCATTCCGGGCAAGCCCACCGCCGCGTCCCGCACCACGCTCAGCCACATCATGACGGGCAGCGACACCAACCTCCTCGGCACGGTGCACGGTGGCGTGATCATGAAGCTGGTGGACGACGCGGCGGGCGCCGTCGCGGGACGGCACTCCGGCGGGCCGGCCGTCACCGCCTCCATGGACGAGATGGTCTTCCTGGAGCCGGTCAGGGTCGGGGACCTGGTTCATGTGAAGGCCCAGGTCAACTGGACCGGCCGGTCCTCGATGGAGGTCGGCGTACGGGTCATGGCCGAGCGCTGGAACGAGTCGACCCCGGCCACGCAGGTCGGCAGCGCCTACCTCGTGTTCGCCGCCGTCGACGCCGACGGCAAGCCCCGCCGCGTACCGCCCGTCGTACCGGAGACCGAGCGCGACCGGCGCCGCTACCAGGAGGCCCAGATCCGGCGCACGCACCGCCTCGCGCGGCGCCGCGCGATCAAGGAGCTGCGGGACAAGCGCGCCGCCGAGGGCCTGGACGCGGAAGGCTGACGCGCCAGGCGCCCCGGGTTACCGGCCGGCGAGGTTACGGGCAGACGACCTGGTCGCCGGTGACCGTGCCGTACTCGCCCTGGTACGGATCGTCCGCCCCTACCGCCCGCACCCCCTTGAAGTCCGTGCCCGCCATCACCTTCAGCAGCCCGCCCTGCCCCTCCACCGCGCGCAGCTCGCACCCCGGCAGCGCCGCCTGGAGCGACTTCGCCGAGCGGTCCCAGCGCGGGTCGTACGTGACGAGCGTGCGCTTCACGTCCTGCCGGTCCGCGTCCTCGGGCGCACGGGTGGTCTTGAAGCCGGTGGACCGCAGCGCCTCGTCCACGCGCTTGCCCAGGCCGCGGGTCAGCGTCCCGTTGTAGACCTGTACGGCGATCTGCTGCGGCGCCACGTCGACGACCGTCGTCTTCTTCCCGGGCCGCGGCGGCGCGAGCGGCTTGTCGTCGCGCAGGGCCTGGAACAGCTTCCTGGACTTCGCCTCGTCCCACTTCACGGTCGAGCCGATGCCCTCGACGGGCGGATTGACCCCCGCGACGGGTACGGACGTGAACTCCGACGACGAGGGAGTGAAGCCCCGCATCGCCTGCCCCAGGGCGAGGATCTCCTCCGTACCGAAGCCCTTGTCCGCCCGTACCGAACCGAGCAGCGTGGACGTCACCTCGCGGAACTTCACCGGGTTCAGCAGGACGCCACGCGTGCTCGCCCTGGCGATGAGGGCGGCGAGGAAGCGCTGCTGGCGCTGCATGCGGCTGAAGTCGGAGGCGCCGTCGATGTGCCGGGAGCGTACGTACTGCAGGGCCTGGCCGCCGTCCAGCCGGTGGGTGCCGACGGGCAGGTCGAGGCCGGTGTAGTCGTCCTTGAGCGGGCGGACCGTGCAGACCTCCACCCCGCCGATCACGTCGACCGTCTTCATGAAACTGGTGAAGTCGACCTCCAGATAGTGGTCGATCTTCACCTTCGTCATGTGCTCCACGGTCCGTACGGTGAGCGCTGGACCGCCTTCCGCGTACGCCGCGTTGAGCTTCGCCGGGTGTGCCTTGTGGTGCTTGCCCGTGGACCGGTCGGTGTGCTCGGGCACCTGGGCGTAGCTGTCGCGCGGCAGGCTCACGATGCTCGCCCGCTCCCTGTCGGCGGAGATGTGCACCACCATGATCGTGTCGGTGCAGTGGCAGGGCTCACCGCCCAGCCGGTACTTCCGCTTCTCCTCCGGCGTGATCTTGTCGCGGCCGTCGGTGCCGACGAGGAGGATGTTCGTGCCGTGGCCGGCCGCGGGGCGGTTCTTCATGTCCTTGAACGGGTCGACCCGCTCGATGCCGGTCTCCATCCCCGTGACCACCGCGTGACCGATGCCACCCGCGCACAGCACCAGGACCGAGATCGTGGTGAACAGGCGCATCGACCACTGCGGGCGCTCGTCCTGCCTTCGGCTGCGGCCCTGCGGTGGACGGGGCGACTTGGGCACGTGGGAAACCTCCGCGAAGGCAAGGGGGGATCACGGGCAACGTAAGCCCATACGATCAACGACCCCGGGCAGCGACGCGGCCGCCGCGCGACCGTGTCCCCCGTTCGCGGTAACGTGACCCCGATATGAACGCCACACCCGCAGTCTCCGTGATCATGCCGGTCCTCAATGAGGAGCGGCATCTGCGCAACTCGGTCCGTCACATCCTGGAGCAGGATTACGACGGCGAGATGGAGGTGGTGATCGCGATCGGCCCGTCCTCGGACCGGACCGAGGAGATCGCCGCCGAGCTGGTACGGGAGACCGCCTCCAGCAACCGCGCCCGCGTCCACACCGTCCCGAACCTCACGGGCCGTACGCCTGCGGCGCTGAACGCCGCCATCAAGGCCTCGCGGCACCCGATCGTGGTGCGGGTCGACGGCCACGGGATGCTCTCGCCGAACTACATCGCGACCGCCGTACGCCTCCTGGAGGAGACCGGCGCGCAGAACGTCGGCGGCATCATGCACGCCGAGGGTGAGAACGCCTGGGAGGACGCGGTCGCGGCCGCGATGACCTCGAAGATCGGCGTCGGCAACGCGGCGTTCCACACGGGCGGCGAGGCCGGGCCCGCCGACACCGTCTACCTGGGTGTCTTCCGCCGCGAGGCCCTGGAACAGCAGGGCGGGTACAACGAGGAGTTCATCCGCGCCCAGGACTGGGAGCTGAACTTCCGGATCCGCGAGGCGGGCGGCCTGATCTGGTTCTCGCCCGAGCTCCGCGTCCAGTACCGCCCGAGGCCCTCCGTCAGGGCCCTCGCCAAGCAGTACAAGGAATACGGCCGCTGGCGCCACGTCGTCGCCCGCTACCACGCCGGCTCCATCAACCTGCGCTACCTCGCCCCGCCGACCGCCGTCTGCGCGATCGCCGCGGGCATCGTCGTCGGCGCCGCGCTCACGCCATGGGGCTTCGTGGTCCCGGCCGGCTACCTGGCCGCGATCGTGGCGGGCTCGGTCCCGGCGGGCAAGGGCCTGTCGCTGAAGGCACGGGCGCAGATCCCGGTCGCCCTGGCGACGATGCACATGTCGTGGGGTTACGGCTTCCTGACGAGTCCCCGCTCCCTCGCGAAGAAGGTCATCGCGAGCCGCCGCCCGGCGGTGCGGACGGCTGAGGCCGAGGCGCGGACCCAGGCGTAGTACGTACGAAGAAGAAGCCCCGGGCCACGCGGAATGCGCGCGGCCCGGGGCTTTCTCGTATCACCGCACCCACTACCAGGTGAAGCCCGGCTGCACCTCCATGCACGCCTCGGTGTCCTCGCCGTTCAGCGCGCGGCCGGACTTGAGGGCTTCGTCCTTGCCCTTGTCGTCGTCCTTCGCCGCGGACTTGGGGTACGTGCTGCCGGTGCGCCAGTCGGCGCCCACGACCAGCGTGACGCCCGAGACGTCGGTGGACTTCTTCACCGAACCGGTCGGCAGCCCCAGGGACTTGGCGACCGCCTGGGCGTCGCCCTCCAGGTCGATGCTCGGGAAGTAGACCGTCGTCCGCTCCTGCGGGTTGCGCTGGGTGTCGGCCTTCGCCTGCGTGAAGCCCTTCTGGGCGAGTACGCCGGCGACCGCGGCGGCGCGTCCCGTCGCCGCTCCGAGGGCGTCCGTGTAGGTGCCGTTCTGCACCATGATCCCGATCTCCGCGTCCGGGGCGGCCGGGTCCTTGGATGCCTTGGGCTTCTGCTTCTTCGACGCCTTGCCGTCCAGCGGGGTGTCCTCGCGGACCATCTTGAAGAGCAGCTCGGCCTCGCCCGGCTTGGGGAGGACCCGGCCGCCCTGAGGTATCCACGGCATGGTGGCCATGGTGATGCGGGCCGTGGGGACCTTCTTGAGCTCCTCGCCGAGGTCGTACAGCTTCTTGACGGTGTCGAGCCTCTGGTCGACGGTGAGTGCCCGCGTCGCGGACTCGGCCAGCTTGCGCAGCTTGTTCGGGTCGCTGAGCTTCGTGCTCTTCTTCAGCTCGCGGACCATCGAATTCATGTACATGTGCTGGGCGTGTGTACGGGCGAGGTCGGTGCCGTCCTCGAAGCCGTAACGGGTCCGCAGCCACTGGAGGGCCTGCTCGCCCTTGATGTAGGTCGTGCCCTTCTTCAGCTTCAGGCCCGAGCCCTTGCCTTCGGGGTTGCGGGATTCGACGTTGTCCGTGACGCAGACCGGGACGCCGCCGATGGCGTCCGCCATGGAGACCACACCGGAGAAGTCGATCATCATGAAGTGGTCGATGGTGATGCCGGTCAGCTGGTACCAGGTCGCGACCGTACAGCCAGGACCGCCGCGTCCGAGGCTCTCGTTCGTCATCCGCAGATTCGTGGTCGCCGGATAGACCTCGTCGGTTTCCGGGTCCGTGCACTTGGGCATCTTCAGCAGCGTGTCGCGCGGCATGCTGATCACCGAGATGTTGCTGCGGTCGGCGGAGAGGTGCAGCAGCATCTGTACGTCGGCGAGCGGCGGGCTGTCGAAGGTGTCCTTGGCGCCGCCGAGCCGCTTGTTCTCGTCGGAGTTACGCGCGTCCGAGCCGATGAGCAGGATGTTCAGCGGGGTCTGGCCCGCCGCGTTGACCTGGTGACCGGCCATCGGCTTGTCACCGAGGTTGAGTTCTTCCTTCTTCAGGATGCTGTTGAGGTGGCGGTAATAGAGGTATCCGGCGCCGGCCGTGCCGAGTATCAGCAGGGACAGCACGGAGGCGACCCAGCGCAGGACCCGCCGTTTGCCGCGATTACCGCGCCGCTGTCCGCTCCCGCCCTGCCGGGGCGGTCCCGTGCCACCGGAGGCGGGTCTCACCGGGGCCTGCGTCGTGCCGTGCGCCGCCCCGGCCGGCCCGTCTTCGTACAGGCCGTCGTCCCAGCCTCGTTCGCCGGCGTCCCGGACGCCTCGGCGCGTCCTCACCCCACGCACGCTGTTCTGCCCCACCCCTGGCCCCCCTGTCGCTCAGGCGCGCCGCATAATCCGGTGACCCGGTTTCACTTGGCGCAGATCTTCTTGTCTGCTTCGACCTTGTCCACCTCGGGCGGCTTCACCGGACC
Organism: Streptomyces sp. ISL-99; assembly: GCF_018614005.1. Classification (NCBI taxonomy): domain Bacteria; kingdom Bacillati; phylum Actinomycetota; class Actinomycetes; order Kitasatosporales; family Streptomycetaceae; genus Streptomyces; species Streptomyces sp. ISL-99. The sequence goes on along the minus strand of NZ_JAGGPC010000013.1, from coordinate 25,494 downwards.
TGAGATGGGCACCCCTTCGCCCTTGAAGTCGGCGCCGAGGGTCAGGGCCATCGCCTGCATCTCGCCGGCGTCCTCGGTGCCCTTCTTGAGCGCCGTGGCGGGCAGACCCATCAAATCCGCGAGCTTGCGTGCCTGGTCGGCCTGGTTCGGTGCGTACTCCAGAGTAGTCTTGGCGATCTTCTCCGGGGCATTGCTCTTGTTCGTGGACTTGAGCACGCCCTTCTCGACCTGCAGCCAGTTGAGGGTCTTCTGCGCGGCTCCGGCGGTCTCGCTGCCGTTGTAGACGTCGACGCGCACCGCGGAGGCTTCGGCCCTCGGGCCCTTGAGCAGCGCGGCCTGCTTGCCCTTGGCGGCCTTCTCCTTCTTCTTCACCTCGGTGAAGGAGGTGTCGGTCTGGAGCATGCTGAAGACCTGGGGTGCCTTGACCGGGTCGAGTACGACGGTCGCCCTGACCTTCTCGTTGGGGTTGTCGATCACAGGGATCGTCGTGAACGTGATGTTCTTGAGGTTGATCCGGCCCAATTCCTCGGCGAGACCAGTCAGTTTCGGGATGTCACCGATGGCCTTGTCCACAGTGAGCGCCTTGGTGGCCGCGTCCGCGAGCGCGAGCATCCTCTTCGGGTTGCCGAGGGTCTCTTCCTTCATCTTGCGGATCATCGAGGCGATGAACTGCTGCTGCATCTTGATCCGGTCGAGGTCGCTCTCGTTGCCGAGGCCGTGCCGGTTGCGGAGGAACGCGAGCGCGTCCTCGCCCTCCAGGGTGTGGTCCCCCGCCGCCAGATCGAGCTTGGAGTACTGGTCGTCCTTGATGGGCTCGGTCAAACAGACGTCCACGCCGTCGATCGCGCTGGTCAGCGTCTTGACCGCGTTGAAGTCGGCCATCATGAAGTGGTCGACCGGCACGCCGGTGAGCTGCTTGACCGTGCGCATGGTGCAGCCCGGGTCACGGCCGGCCACGCCGAAGCTCTCGTTGAACTTCGTGTACGCCTTGCCGGGAATGATCTTGGACGAGCCGTCCGGCTGCTTGGTGGGGCAGTCGGGGATGTCGGTCTTCAGGTCGCGGGGGATGCTCAGAGCGGTCGCGTTGGTGCGGTCCTCGGACACGTGGAAGAGGAACGTCGTGTCCGCGTGACCGGTGGTGTTCTCCCGGTCCCCGTAGCCCTCGTTGCCCTTGCCCGTGCGCTTGTCCGTGCCGATGATCAGGATGTTGAGCGGCCCGTCCTTCAGGGAGCCGCCGTTGGCGGCGTCACCGACGTCGACCGAGTTGATGTTCCCGTTGAGGCGGTCGTAGACGAGGTACGCGCCGACCGAGACGCCGACGAGCACGAAGCCCATGACGCCGCCGGTCCACAGCATGGCCTTCTTCTTGCCGGCCTTCTTCGCCTTGCGCTTGCGCCGGCCGGCCTGCGGGTCGGAACCGCCGGAGCCCCTGCTGTCGGAGCCGTTCGCGGCCCGGCGACTGCGCTGGACCGGAACCTGCCGCCGGGGGGTGGCGGTTGCCTCCCGTACGGCGCTTCTTCTGGACCGGGGACCCCGGGGAGGAGACGCCGGTGACTGCCCTGCGGATTGGTCCAGTCGCAATTCGTAATCACCGGTGGCCGGGTTGAGCACCCACTGGTCTGCGGGGTCGATTTCCTCGGCCCGCCCACGGTTTTGCGCATCCACGGTTGCTTGAGTCCTCCGTCGGGTGCCACACGAGGCGCCTCCCCCAGGCCCTCTGGCGTTCTTTCCAGCAGTGCGACCTCAGGGCCGGAAGCACCGGATCGCGTCACACTATCTGCCCAGTTCAGCGCGGAGCGACGTCCGTGACAAATTCCACTCCCCTTACAACTGGGCAATACGCCCAATCCATCTCTGTTGATTGGCCGACCTTGGCCATGGCTTTACTCGCACTCGTCCGTGGCGGCATTGCTGCCGGTGAAAGTCGGCGTCGGAGCCGGACTCTCCGAGCCCACATCGTCCGGCTTCTCGTCGGCCGGAGACCGGCCGTCCTTGTCCGGCTTCTCGGAGCTCGCCGGTACGACCGAGACGGGCGCGTCCTCGCGCAGCTGCTCGAACAGACGGCCCGCGTCCGGCTCGACGAGCTCGTCGCGGTTCGGGTCCCGCGCGTACGGCTGCCGGGGCACCGTCATGAACTGCACCTGCTCGGTGGGGATGTCCCGCATGCCGCGCACCAGGTTGTACAGGTCCTTGAGCGAATTGAGCCCGGGATCGGTCGTGAGGGACTTCGTCGCCTCGTCGAGCACCGGGTAGAGCCTGGTCGGATTGAGCAGTACGCCGTTGCTCTGCACCTTGTTCACCAGCGCGCCGAGGAACCGCTGCTGGCGTTCCATGCGCTCGGTGTCGCTGCCGTCGCCGATGGTCTTACGGGCCCGTACGAAGCCGAGGGCCTGCTCGCCGTTCAGCTTCTGGCGGCCCTTGTCCAGGCGGAGAAGAGCGTCGTCGTCGTCGATCGGCTCCTTGAGGCAGATCTCGACGCCGTTCACCGCGTCGACCATCCCCTTGAAGCCGGCGAAGTCGATGACCATGTGGTGGTCCACACGGATGCCGGTGAGCCGCTCGACCGTACGGATCGTGCACGCCGTACCACCCGACTCGAACGCCGAGTTGAACTGCGTGAACTGCTTCTTCGTGCGCGAGCCGTCGGGCTTCCGGCAGCTGGGGATTTCCACCATCAGGTCGCGCGGCAGCGAGACGGCGGTCGCGCTCTTACGGTCCCCGGCCAGGTGGAGCAGGATCGTCGTGTCCGAGCGCTGGGTGCCCTTGTCCGGGCCGTACTTGCGATTGTCCTTGCCGGAACGGGTGTCGGAGCCGATGAGCAGGATGTTCTGGGCGTCCACCGCGATCGGCGTGGGGCGTTCCTTCTCGTACGCCTCCAGCTCGGCGGCGGCGGTGGTGTCCGTGGTGATGTTGCCGTCGAGCTTCCGGTAGAGCCACGAACCGACGCCGGCCGCGAGGAGGAGCACGAAAGAGGCGCCGAGGGCGGTCCAACGCAGCCAGCGCCGCGCGTCGTTGGCGTCCGGGCCGGCGCCGGCGCGACGGGCTTCCCCGCCCTGGCCCTCGCCCTCCCCGTCACCCTCGCCCTCCGTGGCCCGGTCCTTCGCCTCGTCCTCCTCGGCTGGGTTGTCCGGTCGGGAGGGCGTGCCAGCACTGTCGGTCACGTCTGCGTCCATCCTTCACGGAGTCGGCGGCGCGCTGGGGCCGCCGGTCGCAGGGGTAGACGGCTGAACCTCGCGCTTGGTTGTGCGGTGCGTACCGTCGATCATCTACCGGAGTCCGGCGCTCCGGCCGGAGGGCTCGGCAGCCGGTGGGCCGGACGGGTGGCCTTCAGGGCGCTTGTAGTACCGCCGTGTTGGTGACCCGCTCGCTCTCGATCCGCTGGGCGAGGCCGTCTTCGGAGAGCCGGCCGAGATTCCGGCAGAGCACCACGGAACCCCCGACGGCGAGCGGGGCGAAGAGGCCAGAGGACAGCCCCTCCCAGGTGTCGTACGCCAGCCCCGACAGCAGGCGTGCCCCGCGGCCGAGCCCGAGGGCCTCCGCGTCGGCGCGCGCCCGGTCGACCAGCTCGGCTCCCGTGAGTTCCGTACCGCCGACTCGCAACGCGGGCTCATCCGGGTCCACGGGGGCGTACGGCGCGAAACGGTCGCCCTGCCCCGGCACCTCGACGGCGTAGTCCGCGAACCCGGCGGGCGGCTGCGGGAAGCGGCCTCCCAGGGGGCGCAGGGCGAGCGCCACGCGCTCCCCGCCGCAGGCCCGCGCCTCCTCCAGCGTGTCGGGCCCGCTGACCACCAGATCGGCGCCGGCCGGGTCTGCGCCGACATCGGCGACCACACCGACGGACGAACAGGCGAGCAGCCAGACGGCGGTCTGCCAGTGCGCGGGCAGCAGCAGCGCGAGCCGGTCGCCGGGGGCGGCGGCGAGGTCGCCCTGGAGCAGATTGGCGGTCTTGGCCACCCAATTGGCGAAGGTGGCGACGGACAGTTCTACGCGCTCGCCGGTGGCGTCGTCGTAGAAGGTGACCAGGGGGTGGGCCGGGTCCGCGGCGAGCGCGGATCGCAGCAGGTCGGCGGGGGTGCGATCGGTGGCGTTCACTCGCGCAAGAGTACGCCGCGCCTTCGTGCGGAGGGTTACGCCGCCGGGGTGCGGGAGAGGTGGCCGTACACCGGTTCGGCCGACGAGCCGTCAGTTCCCCAATGGACATATTTATCTACTTATGTCCAAGATCTGCTTCATGCGTGCATTCCTTGCTTCCGCGATCGGAGTCGCGTGCACCGCCGCTCTGGTCCTGCCCACCGCTGCCATCGCCGCCCCAGCCCCCGCCGTCCCCGCAAGTACGGCGCCACCGGGCTCCACCCAGTCGCTGCCACTCGTGCCACTCGTACCGGACGCTCCGGGGGACGACCGGGCCGCGGGCACCGTCCCGCAGGGCCTGGCGGAGCGTGACGCCAAGCCGTTCTCGCTCCTCGGGGTCATCTGGGACGACCCCGAGGCCGAACTCCACGGCACGGTCCAGGTCCGTACCCGCTCCACCGGGACGGGCGCCTGGTCCGGCTGGCAGTTCCTGGAGACGCACAATCACCAGCACGCCGCCGACGCCGGTACGGCGGAGCGCGAGACGGGGAAGGCCCGCGGCTCGACCGCGCCCCTGTGGGTCGGCGCGAGTGACGGCGTAGAGGTACGGGTACGGCCCGAGGGCGACGCTGCCGTACGCGGCGCCGCCCCCGCCCCGCTCCCGTCCGGCCTGCGCCTCGAACTGGTGGACCCCGGCGACGACCCCCCTCCGGGCGCGACGACCACCGCCGCTGACGCCGCCGAGGACAACGCCGACGACGCGGCGGCCCAGACCGGCGCCGCCGACGACGCGGACGACCCCCGGACCACGGTCCTGACCGCGGAGGACGCCGCGGCCTCGGCGGTCAACGCCGACCTCGTACCGCTCGGCGCCACCGAAGTACCGGCCCTCAGCAAGGCGGAGACGGAGGCCCAGACCTTCGTACTCGGCGGAAAGCCCCGCATCGGCCCCCGCCCGCGCATCGTCACGCGCAAGGGATGGGGCGCGAACGAGCAGCTCCGCGAGCGCAACTTCGTCTACACGAAACGCGTCAAGGTGGCCTTCGTGCACCACAGCGCGACCGGGAACAACTACAGCTGTTCGCAGGCCGACTCAGTCCTGCGCAGTATTTACCGCTACCACGTCAAGAGCAGTGGCTGGCGCGACCTCGGCTACAACTTCGCCATCGACAAGTGCGGGAACATCTACGAAGGCCGGGCAGGGGGTGTGGCCAAGGCCGTCATGGGGGCGCACACTCTCGGTTTCAACAGCAACGCCACGGGCATCGCTGTCCTCGGCACGTACAGCAAGTCCGGACCACGCGCCGCCGTGGTGAAGGCAGTTGCCCGCCTCACCGCCTGGAAGCTCGGGCTGTACGGCGCCGACCCGAGCGCGAAGACCACGCTCAAGTCCGGCGGCGGAAACCGTTACAAGAAGGGCACCATCGCCAAGCTCAATGTCATCGCCGGACACCGCGACGGAGTGTCCACCGACTGTCCGGGAGGCCACCTCTACCGCAAGCTCGCCGAGGTCCGGGCCGCCTCGGCCCGGCTTCAGGGCCGCTGACGGGCCGACCGGGGCCTGTCGAACGGTCTGCATACACTGGCCTGCCCGTACCCGGCCGGCCCCAGCAGGAAGCAGAGACGACAAGGTGACTGAAGCGATCCTCCTGGTCGGCGGCAAGGGCACCCGGCTGCGCCCGCTCACCGTGCACACACCGAAGCCGATGGTCCCGGCGGCAGGCGTGCCCTTCCTCACCCACCAGCTGGCCCGCGCGCGGGCGGCCGGAGTCGAACACATCGTCCTCGCGACGTCGTACCTCGCCGAAGTCTTCGAGCCCTACTTCGGCGACGGCTCCGCACTGGGCCTGCACCTGGAGTACGTGACCGAAGAAGAGCCACTGGGCACCGGCGGCGCGATCCGCAACGTAGCGTCGCGCCTCCACTCGTCCCCCGACGACCCGGTCCTCATCTTCAACGGCGACATCCTCACGGGCCTGGACATCGGCGCCCTGGTCTCCACGCACACCACGTCGGGCGCGGACGTCTCCCTGCACCTCACCAGGGTCGAGGACCCCAGAGTTTTCGGCCTGGTCCCCACCGACCCCACGGGCCGGGTGACAGCCTTCCTGGAAAAACCCCAGACCCCCGAGGAGATCGTCACCGACCAGATCAACGCGGGCGCGTACGTCTTCCGGCGTTCGGTCATAGACACGATCCCCGCGGGCCGCCCCGTCTCGGTGGAACGCGAGACCTTCCCCGGCCTCCTGTCCTCCGGCGCACACCTCCAGGGCATGGTCGACTCGACGTACTGGCTGGACCTGGGCACCCCCCAGGCCTTCGTCCGGGGCTCGGCCGACCTGGTACTGGGCCGGGCCCCGTCCCCGGCGGTGCCGGGCCGCTGCGGCGACCGCCTGGTCCTGCCGACCGCGTCCGTCGCCACGGACGCGAAGCTGACCGGCGGCACGGTGGTGGGGGAGGGCGCGGTAGTGGGCGAGGGCGCCCGCATCGACGGAAGCGCGATCCTCGCCGGGGCCGTGATCGGCGCTGGCGCGGTGATCACCGACTCCCTCATCGGCGCGGGCGCCAGGATCGGTGCCCGTACGGTCGTGTCCGGCGCGGTGGTCGGAGACGGCGCGACGGTGGGCGCGGACAACGAGCTGCGCGAGGGCGTACGGGTGTGGTGTGGCGCATCGCTCCCCGACGCGGCGCTCCGGTTCTCGTCGGACCAGTAACGAGCCGGCCGGAAGCACCCGCCCCACGAAACCCGTAGGCTCGAAGCCACGCGCCCCTCCCGCCCCAAAGGACCACCACCGTGTCAGGCCGCTTCGCGCCCCGCCCCGTAACCCGCACCCCGGTGCGGGACGGCGACACGACGGTCCCGCCCCAGACCCCACCACGCACACCACCCTCCACCACCATTACCGGACACACCCGGACCCGGACCTGGACGCCACCGTGGCCACTGGACCTGGGCCTGGTGCTGGGACCACTCCGCCGCGGCCCGGCCGACCCGACGTTCCGTACGACCCCCGACGGAGCCTTCTGGCGGACGTCCCGCACACCGGCGGGCCCGGGCACCCTGCGGGTGGCCGCACGCGGCGGCGCGGTGGAGGCGACGGCCTGGGGCGAGGGAGCCGAACAACTCCTCGACCAGCTCCCGCCCCTCCTGGGGTCCCTGGACGACCCCTCCGCCTTCGAGCCGCGGCACCGCGTGGTCGCCGAGACCTGGCGCCGCCGCCCCGGCCTGCGGCTGGGCCGCACCGGCCTGGTCCTCGAATCGCTGATCCCCTCCATCCTGGAGCAGAAGGTCACGACGGACGAGGCCTACCGGGCGTGGCGCCTGCTGCTGCGCAAGTACGGCGAACCCGCCCCCGGCCCGGTGGACGGCCGCATGCACGTCATGCCCTGCCCCCGCACCTGGTCCCTGATCCCCTCCTGGGAATGGCACCGGGCGGGCGTCGACAGCAAACGCTCGGCGACGATCCTGCGGGCGGTACGGGTGGCGAAGCGCCTGGAGGCGGCGTCCACGATGCCGCTGGAGGAGGCCTCGGCCCGCCTGCAACTGATCCCGGGCATCGGCCCCTGGACGGCGGCGGAGACCCTGCAACGCAGCAACGGAGCCCCTGACGCGGTGTCGGTGGGCGACTACCACCTCCCCAGCATGGTCGGCTACGCCCTGGCGGGCGACCGCGACGCGGACGACGAGGCGATGCTGGAACTCCTGGCCCCGTACGCCGGCCAACGCCACCGAGCGGCCCGCCTGATCCTCCTCTCCGGCACAACCCCGCCCCGCCGGGCCCCCCGAATGACCCCACGCAACATAGCCACGCTCTAAACCACCCCCACCCCCCGGGCGCCCTTGCGAGGCGCAGCCTTCCACCACCCAGCTGCCCGGCAGCGACTCCTCGGCGCTGCGCGCCGGTCCTGCCCCACCCGGCCCGCCCGTTGTAGGGGGGCGTTGAGAGGCACAGGTCTCCAGTGGGTCGCGGCCTCCGTCGGCCGCTGCGGGCCGATGTGACAGGCTGCGCGCCAGTCGCGTACCTCGGGCGGGCGCGGTGTGACGAGGCCGTGCGCCAGTCGCGTCTCTTGGGCGGGCCATGGTGTGTGACGAGGCCGTGCGCCAGTCGCGACTCTCGGGCAGGCCGATGGGACTGGGCTGCGCGCCAGTCGGGGCTCGCCGGGGTGGTTCGGTCGTCCCGCCTGCACGCCTCGGTGCCGGGAGGGCGCGCCCCATCCCGCTTCGCTTGCCTCGGTGCCAGTCGGGGACGTGTCGGGGCGCTCCCCGCAGGGCGTTGAACGCAACCACCGCGAACGAACCAACACCTACCCGAACGTTCGACGCCCGAGGAGACGCCCCGGCGCGGCACCGACCCCGAAGCCCGGGGTCTCCCCACGCCCGGCGCGGGACGGCCGCCAACGCCCGGGGTCTCCCCGCACCCGGCGCGGGACGGCCGCCAACGCCCGGGGTCTCCCCGCACCCGGCGCGGGACCGCCGCCAACGCCCGGGGTCTCCCAGCGCCCCGCGCGGCACCGCCGCCGACGTCCGGACCCCGACGCACCGCCGCCGACGTCCAGGCCCCGACGCCCCCGCAACCACCGCCCCCGCTCAGCGCACCTCGATGTACGCCGCCGAATCCCTCGGCGCCCGTTCCTTCGGCGGTGTCGCCGCGTGGCCCACCGCGACCGCGCCCATCGGGTCCCAGCCCTCCGGCAGCCCCAACACGCCCCGCACCACCTCACGGCAGAACATCGTCGACGAAACCCACGCCGACCCCAGCCGTTCCCCCGCCAGCGCCACCAGGAGGTTCTGCACACCCGCCCCGGCCGCGACCACGAACATCTCCCGCTCCGCCGCGTCCCGACGAGCATCCCCGTACACATGCGAGCCGTCCATCACCAGGCACGGCACCACCAGATAAGGCGCCCGGCGCAGCACATCCCCCCGCCGCACCCGCTTCGCGATCGACTCCTCCGACTTCCCGTCGGCCCGCAGATCCGCCACCCAGGCATCCCGCATCGCATCGAGCAGCGCCCCCCGCGCCGCCTCCGACTCCACCAGCACGAAGCGCCAGGGCGTCGTGTGATGCGGCGCGGGCGCGGTAACAGCCGCCGCGACCGCGCGCCGTACCGCCGCCCGATCCACCGGCTCGTCCGTGAACTCCCGCACCGTACGCCGCAGCGTCACCGCTTCCCGTACGGCCTCGGACGTCCCGAGCCGGAACATGTCGTCACCTGCCGACCGGACCAGGTCACGCGTGCCGCCGTCCTCCTCGCCCACCACACGCGAAAGCCCCCGCACCACCGCGACCGGCAGCCCCTCCGCCTTCCCCTTCACCAGATCACCGGCCGCCGCCAGTTCATCCCCGACAGCGACGACCGTCACGTTCAGCGGATTGCCGTACGCATCGGTCCCGCCCCGCAGATCATCGAGAACCCGGACACCCGCTGCCCCGATCGCGACATCCGTCAGCCCGTTGCGCCAGGGCCGTCCGAAGGTGTCGGTAAGAACGACCCCCACGTCCACGCCCAGCGCGTCCCGCAGCCCGCGCCGGATCCGCCGCGCCGAGGCGTCGGGGTCCTCGGGCAGCAACAGCACGGTCCCGGCCTCGGTGTTGGACGCGTCGACTCCGGCCGCGGCCATGACCAGCCCCTGCCGGTTCTCGACGATACGAAGCGTTCCGCGCCGCGCGACCACACGTACCGTCTCGGCGTCGATGGCGGCGTCACGGTCGGCCGCCTGCACGACGCGGCCCTCCGCCTTGCTGACGATCTTCGAAGTGACGAGCAGGATGTCCCCGTCGACGAGCCCGGGCCCGGTGGCAGCGATGAGCTTGGCGATGTCGTCCCCGGCCCGCACCTCCGGCATCCCGCCGAGCGCCCACACCCGATAACCCACCGCCTGCTCGGCGGCCACCCGCTCCGAGCCAACAGCTACGCCCGACCCCTCCGAGCCAACCGCCCCCACAGCTACGCCCGAGCCCACAGCTACGCCCGAGCCCACCCCTACGCCCGAACCCAAAGCTACGCCCGAACCCAAAGCTCCGCCCGCCCCCTCCGCCCCCTCCGCCCCCACAACCCGCCCCGCCCCCTGCGCCGGCACCACCGCGCTCACGCCCGAACCTCCTCGGCCAGGACCAGCGCCTCCCGCGCCATCGCCGCAGTGGCCTCCACGTCGGTCATCATCAGCGGAACGGCCCGGCACCCGATCCCCGCGCTCTCCACCTCGTCCACCACACCCGCGTCCACAGTGTCGACAAGCCACCCGTCGAGCAGCCCCGACCCGTAGTGCCGGGCGACGGCCGCAGCGGTCGACTCCACGCCGACCGCGGCCAGCATCTTGTCGGCCATGCCCCGCACCGGCGCGTTCCCGACGATCGGCGAGAGACCCACCACCGGCACCCCCGCATCGGCGATCGCCTCGCGAATGCCGGGCACGGCCAGAATGGTCCCGACGCTCACCACAGGGTTGGACGGCGGGAAGAGAATCACGTCGGCCGAACCAATGGCCTCCAGGACCCCCGGCGCCGGCTTCGCCTGCTCCGCGCCCACCGGCACGACCGCGTGCGCGTCCACCGACGCGCGCAGTTTCACCCAGTACTCCTGGAAGTGAACGGCCTTGCGCTCCCCGTCCACATCCACGGCGACATGCGTCTCGATACGGTCGTCGGACATCGGCAGCAGCCGAACCCCCGGCTGCCACCGCTCGCACAGCGCTTCCGTCACCGCGCTCAGCGGATACCCCGCGCCGAGCATCTGCGTACGGACGATGTGCGTCGCGAAGTCACGGTCGCCGAGCCCGAACCACTCGGGTCCCACGCCGTACGCCGCGAGTTCGCCCTTCACCTGGAAGGTCTCGTCCGCACGCCCCCACCCCTGTTCCTCGTTGATGCCACCGCCGAGGGTGTACATCACGGTGTCGAGGTCGGGGCAGACCTTGAGCCCGAACAGATGAATGTCGTCACCGGTGTTGCCGATGACGGTGATGTCCGCGTCAGGCGCGGCCGACTTGAGGCCGCGGAGGAAGCGAGCGCCACCAATACCGCCTGCCAGAACCACAATGCGCATGCACAGCAGTCTGTCAGGCCGGTACGACATCCTGTGACCGGTCGGCCGGGGAGGAGCACCGCGCCGAGTGCATCGGCATCTCGGAGAGCCCGGGGAAGTAGACGTGCAGGCTGACCGCCGGCTCCAGCGCGTCGTTGACGACCTCGTGGACGTACCCGGGCGCGAACACCCGCTGCGACCCCGCCCCGAGTGTGCGCCGCACCCGCCCCGACCCCGCGTGCTCGGTCAACTGTCCGTCGAGGACGGTCAGTACGCCGGACGACGGCCCGTGATCATGCATACCGCTGCCCTGTCCGGGCACCCAGCTGAGCAGCCAGACCTCGTATCCGGGTCCGGTACGCAGCCGGTGGTACCAGCGGGTGGTCGCGTCGTACGAAACGAGGTGCTCCCATTGCCCACGGTCGGCGGCGATGGAACGGGCGAGGCCGGCGAACTCGGCGACGGTGGCCGGGTGCTCGCGGGCGGGCTGGAGGAGGTGCTGGACGGCGAGGATGTCGCCGGCGATCTGGAGGTCGCTGTCGCTGTTCATGGTGCGGGGGTTCCTCGGCATGAGAGTGCTGGGGTGTCGCAAGGAAAGGTGTCGCAAGGCAACGTGCAAGACAGATGCTGCGGGGGCGTTACGCAGAGTCAGGCAGAGTCAGGCAGAGTCAGCTGGAGCGCGGAGGCTTCAACAGCTGGAACAACAGCAACAGCAACAGCCGAAGCGGACCTGGGCAGCGCGACGGAACCCACGGGTGTGGGTCCGGGAGAGCACTGCGGTCACTGGCATGTGTTCAAGGAGACCCGCTTGCTCACTCGCTGTCAACCTCGTGACCGTTTTGGGGGTAATGTTTCACCTCATCCGGTTAATGGATGTGGAGAAAGGTTTATGCAGCCGCAGGTGCGGAGATGTGCCGCATCAACCGCGCAAGCAAACGTCGTTGAGGCGTCGGCGTCGAGACCGGACTGTGATTCGGGTCGCTTCCGCGGGTCGACCGCAACAAGATCAAACCCGCCCGCGTCTCACCCTGGTGAGGGGCTGTGGATGAGCCAGTGGCATGTGTCGCAGCTTTTACCGATTTGAACACTTTCCGCATAGCTTTGGTTCCGCCGGGTGAATAACCGGCTCAATAGCAGATCTCGGCTTGACTGCCTCGGATCCGCACACTTGTAATTTCACTCGTGTCGTTCGGCCGAAAACGGCAACGACTACATCACGGGGAAGCAAAGACAGACGAGGGGCGCACATGACCGAGCTGTTCCAGCAACTGCTGGTCGAGGACGCGGACGAGGAAATCGGCTGGCAGGAGCGCGCCCTGTGCGCACAGACCGACCCCGAGTCCTTCTTTCCCGAGAAGGGCGGCTCCACCCGCGAGGCCAAGAAGGTCTGTCTCGCCTGTGAAGTCCGCTCGGAATGCCTTGAGTACGCGCTCTCCAATGACGAACGGTTCGGAATCTGGGGCGGTCTGTCCGAGCGCGAACGCCGGCGACTGAAAAAGGCCGCCGTCTGACTGCCGACCGCCACGCGCAGTCGCAACCGGCCCCGACCCCGGCCGCGACCCGGCCGCCACCCGGCCTCGGCCCCACCCGTGACTCGGCGCCAACGCAGCCGCGACCCGGCCGCGCGTCCGACGCCTTATCGATCAAATGGCACAAGCGTGCACGTATCAACCGGTCCGTCGCCCGGCCCCCGGCCGCAGGCGGCGGACCGTTGTGCTGCCCAGCCGTTAGTGTGGGGCGCTGTCCGAGACGCAGCAACCGCCCCCAAGGGTCGCGCGCGTCGACGCAGTCAGACAGCAGCCTTCCGGGGGGCGACCCCCGGACCCCGGCCGGAGGGCCCGTACCCCGATGTCCGTGCACAGCCAAACGTCGGCGCCGTACGCGGCGGCCGCTCCCGAGTTCCCCCGCCATGTCGTCACCGCGGTGCTCGTCTCCCACGACGGAGCGCGCTGGCTGCCCGACGCCCTCGCCGGGCTCCTGGGGCAGGAACGCCCCGTACAGAACGTCGTCGCCGCCGACACCGGCAGCGCGGACGACTCCGCCGAACTCGTCACCGAAGCGATCGGTCCCGAACGCGTACTGCACCTCGCGCGCCGCTCCGGCTTCGGCACCGCCGTCGACGAGGCAGTCCGTACCGCTCAAGTCCTCACACCCGAGGAACTGCCCTACCTGAAGCGGCCCAGCGGCTGGGACCCGGTGAGCCGGTCCTGGCGCGACGACGCGTACGACCTGCCCGAACTCCCGCACGGCGAACCGGTGCAGTGGCTGTGGCTCCTGCACGACGACTGCGCGCCCGAGCCGGACGCGCTCGCCGAACTGCTGCGCGTCGCCGACTCCGACGAGCACGCCGCGATCATCGGCCCCAAGCTCCGCGGCTGGTACGACAGGAAGCAGCTCCTCGAAGTCGGCGTCTCCATCGCCAACAGCGGCCGCCGCTGGACCGGACTCGACCGGCGCGAACAGGACCAGGGCCAGCACGACCAGGTCCGCTCCGTACTGTCCGTGTCCACCGCCGGCATGCTCATCCGCCGCGACGTGTGGGAAGAGCTCGGCGGGTTCGACCGCCGACTGCCCCTCATGCGCGACGACGTCGACCTGTGCTGGCGCGCCCACGCCGCCGGCCACCGCGTCCTCGTCGCCCCCGATGCCGTACTGCGGCACGCCGAGGCGTCCGCGCGTGAGCGCAGGCCCATCGACTGCGCCGGGCGCTCCGTTGCCAGCCCGCACCGCGTCGACAAGGCGGGTGCCGTCTACGCGATGCTCGTCAACGCGCGCGGCGCCCTCCTGCCGTACGTCATGCTGCGGCTCGTCTTCGGCACGCTCCTGCGCACGCTCGCCTACCTCCTCGGCAAGGTCCCCGGACAGGCGGTCGACGAAGTCACCGGCCTGATGGGCACCCTGCTGCGCCCCGGCAAGATCCTCGCGGCCAGAAAGCGGCGCGGAAAGGGAAAGGTCGACGCGAGCGAACTGCGGCCCCTCTTCCCGCCGACCGGCGCGACCGTCAGAGCCACCTTCGAACAGGTCGCGGGCAGCCTCGGCTCCCGCTCCGAACCGGACTCCGCCTCGGGCTCGCGGCACGGTGTCGTCGAGTCGGGCCCCGGCGGCGACGACGCCGACTACATGGAGATCGAGCAGTTCGCGCGGCTGAAGCGGATCGCCCGCAAGCCGGGCCCCGTGCTCTTCCTCCTGCTCCTCTTCGTCTCGCTCGTCGCCTGCCGCGGCCTCCTTGGCGGCGGTTCGCTGGCCGGCGGCGCACTGCTGCCCGCGCCCGCCGACGTGTCCGACCTGTGGTCGCGGTACGCCGATGTCTGGCACCCCATCGGCACCGGCGGCACCCAGACGGCGCCGCCCTACCTCGGCCTCCTCGCCGGCCTGTCGGCCGTCTTCCTCGGCTCCACCGGGCTCGCGCTCACCGTGCTGCTGGTCTGCTCGGTGCCGCTGGCCGGCCTCACCGCCTACTTCGTCTCGCGCCCGCTCGTCGAGTCCCGGCTGCTGCGCGCCTGGGCGGCCGTCGCGTACGCCTTCCTGCCCGCCGCCACCGGAGCCCTCGCGACCGGCCGGCTCGGCACGGCCGTCCTGGCGGTACTGCTGCCGCTCATCGCCCGGTGCGCCGTCTCCGCGAGCGGTTTCCGCGCCGGGGGCGCGCGCTCCAGCTGGCGCGCCGTGTGGGCGTACGCGCTCCTGCTGACCTTCGCCACGGCGTTCACGCCGATCGTGTGGCCGATCGCCCTGGTGCTCGGCATCGGCGTACTGGCGCTGCGGCGCGGTGACATCACGGCGTACGGACTGCGCTTCCTCGCCTCGCTGGGCACCCCCGTGCTGATGCTCGCCCCCTGGTCGCTCTCCCTCCTCACCAGCCCCGCCGCCTTCTTCCGCGAGGCGGGCCTCGCCTTCAGTACGGGCCCGGCCGGCGCACTCGACCTGCTCGGCGCGAGCCCCGGCGGCCCCAAGGCGACGGGCGGGCTGCTGCTCATCGGCATCGTCCTCGCGGCGCTGGCGGCCCTGCTGCGCAGTGAGCGGACGTATGCCATCCGCACCGCGTGGGTGGTGGCGATCGTCTCCCTCCTCTTCGCCGTATTCGCGAACGCGGCCGAGGGCGGCTGGGCCGGACCCGCGACCCTCGTCTACGGCCTGGCCCTCATCGGCGCCACCGTCCTCGGCGCGGACGGCGCGCGCGAACGCGTCGCCACCCAGAGCTTCGGCTGGCGCCAGCCCGTCGCCGTACTGATCGCCTTCGCCGCGGCGGCCGGACCGCTGCTCGCCGCCGCCGGCTGGATGATCGGCGGCGCGGCGGGGCCGCTGGAGCGGCGGGACCCGGTGCAGGTGC
The DNA here is from genome assembly GCF_018614005.1 of Streptomyces sp. ISL-99. Classification (NCBI taxonomy): domain Bacteria; kingdom Bacillati; phylum Actinomycetota; class Actinomycetes; order Kitasatosporales; family Streptomycetaceae; genus Streptomyces; species Streptomyces sp. ISL-99. The sequence continues at coordinate 10,070 of NZ_JAGGPC010000013.1, read as the reverse complement.
CTGCGTTCGTCGCGGAGGAGAGCGGCACGCGCGACCAGGCGCGCACCCTCGTCCTCGGCGGCACGTCGGCCGCGAAGGTCTCGTACACGCTCGTACGCGGCTCCGGTGCCCGGCTGGGCGACGGGGAGCTCGCCGAGGCGGGCGGCAGCAGCCCGCAGCTCGACAAGATCGTCTCCAACCTGGTCGCGGGCTCCGGCGCCGACCAGGCCGACCAGCTCGGTGGGTACGCCGTCCGTTACGTCCTCGTACGGGACGGGGCGCCGCGCGCGATGAGCCGCGTCCTCGACTCGACCCCCGGCCTGAGCCGGCTGAGCCAGCTCGACGGCAGCGCGCTGTGGCGCGTCGACCGCCAGGTCGCGCGGGCCACGATCGTCTCCGGCAAGGCGGGTGACGAGCCGCTGTCCGTCGCGTCGAGCACGGTCGAGGCACACACGACGATCCCGGCGGGCGATGCCGGCCGGGTCCTGCGCATCGCGGACTCCGCGGCCGAGGGCTGGCAGGCCACGCTCAACGGACGCGTACTGGAGAAGAAGACCGTCGACGGCTGGGCGCAGGGCTTCGAACTGCCCGCCGAGGGCGGCCGGCTCGACCTCACGTACGAGGCCCCCGTCACCCACACCGTGTGGATCTGGACCCAGGTCGGCCTCTGCCTGCTCCTGCTGGTGCTGGCCCTGCCGGGCCGCCGCCGCGAGGTCGACGACGACCTGCCGGAGGAGGAGATCGACGTACCCGTGCAGCCGGTGGCGGGCGAGGGCCGCCGGGCGCGCAGGCTGCGCGCGGCGGCGCAGGCGGAAGCGCCGCACGCCCCCCAGGCGGACGCGGAGGAGGATGCCGGGGACCAGCCCCCAGCACCGCCGGTCGCCGACCCGTACGGTCAGTCGCCCCAGGAGCAGGACGGGACCGCCGTGTACGCGTCCGTACCGCAGCAACAACAGCAGCAACAGCAGCAGTACGGCGACTGGGACGCGCAGTCGTACGGGGGCGCCGAGTACGGACAGCAGCAGTACGGCGGCCAGGAGCAGCACCAGGGTTACGGCGGCGAGCAGTACCAGGGCGACCCGTACCAGGCGGCCGGGCAGTACGGCGACGGCGGGCAGTACCAGCAGGACCCGTACCAGCAGGCGGACCAGTACCCGTACCAGGAAGGCCAGTACCCGGCGGCCGACCAGTACCAGGAGGGCCAGTACGACCCGTACGGCTACGGGCAGCAGCAGCCACCGCCGCAGCAGCAGCCCTACGCCGAAGGCAACGAGCCCGAGCAGCGTCCCGACGGGAGCAACAACCGATGAACCGCACCACCCTCTCCCTCCTGGCCGCCGTCACCGCCCTCGCGGCGGTCACCGGGTTCGCCGTGGTCTCCGCGCCGGAGGGCGGCACGACCGAGGCCGCCGCCGGCACGGCGACCCCGGCGCGGATGCCGGTGGAGCGCTCCAGCCTGCTGTGCCCCGCGCCCAGTACGTCCGAAGTCGCCGAGACGGCGTACACGTCGTTCACTCCGGCAGGAAGCGGGGCCGCGGACGCGAAGGAGGGCTCCGCCGCGCTCGTCCCGACGGACGCGACCCTGGCGGCCCCGGACGACGGCAAGGACAAGAAGAAGGACAAGGACAAGGACGCGGGAAAGGCGGCAGCGAGCAAGCCGGTCCTCTCCCTGAAGGAGCCCGGCAAACCCGTAACCGCCGAGGCGAACACCGCCGAGGCTCCCGCCCTCGTCGGCTCGGCCGACGGCCGCCTGGCCCCCGGCTGGGCCGCCCAGCAGACCACCAAGGTCACCGCGGGCCAGGGCCGGGGGGTGCTCGGCGTCAGCTGCACGGCGCCCGACACCAGCTTCTGGTTCCCCGGCGCGAGCACCGCCGACGAGCGGCAGGACTACGTACACCTCACCAACCCGGACGACACCGCCGCCGTCGCCGACGTCGAGCTGTACGGCAAGGACGGCGTCCTGGAGTCGGATTCGGGGGAGGGCATCACGGTGCCGGCCAGGTCGAGCGTGCCCGTACTGCTGTCCACGCTGAGCGCCGACAGCGCCGAGGACGTGAGCGTCCACGTCACCACCCGCACCGGCCGCGTCGGGGCCGTCGTACAGGCCGTGGACGAGGAGGGCGGCAGCGACTGGCTGGCCGCGTCGGCCGAGGCGTCCGGCAGCGCTGTGCTGCCCGGTGTCCCGGCGGACGCGACGTCCGTACGCCTCGTGGTGTTCGCGCCCGGTGACGACGACGCCGACCTCAAGGTGCGGCTCGCGGGCCCAACCGGCTCGATCACGCCGGCCGGTCACGAGACGCTGCACGTCAAGGCGGGAATGACCACGGCCGTCGACCTCAAGGACGTCACCAAGGGCGAGGCGGGGTCCCTGCTGCTGAGCCCCGCCGCACCGGGGCGCCCGACTCCGGTGGTCGCCGCGCTGCGGGTGGTGCGCGGCAAGGGCGCCGCCCAGGAAGTGGCGTACATCCCGGCGACCGGGCAGGTGGGCGAGCGGGCCACGGCGGCAGACAACAGGGCGAAGGGGTCGGTGCTCTCACTGACCGCGCCCGGCGCCGCAGCCGAGGTCAAGGTGACCGCGTCGGCGGGCAGCGAGGGTGGCGAGGCGGTCGTCAAGACGTACAAGGTGAAGGCGGGCACGACGCTCGCGCTGACGGAGCCGCCGGTGCCGTCCGGGCTCAAGGGCTCGTACGCGCTGACGGTCGAACCGCAGTCGGGCGGCCCGGTCTACGCGTCGCGGGCGCTCGAACTGCCCGAGGACGGCGTTCCGATGTTCACCGTGCAGACGATGCCGGACGACCGCGGGACGGTCGCGGTGCCGGAGGCGGAACAGGACCTGTCGGTACTGGACGACTGACCGGGCTGGACGACTGACCGGGCTGGAGGGCCGACGGACGCCGGCGTTCCACCCGCCTGCCGGCCCGTCAGCTCCCCCCGTCCCTCAGACCCCTCAGTCCTGCCCGTCCCCGTACCGCGGATCGACGGACTCCGGTGACAGGCCGAGCAGTTCCGCGACCTGCTCCACGACGATCTCGTGCACGAACATGGCGCGCTCGTCCCGGCTCTTGGTCCGGATCTCGACGGGCCGCCGGTAGATGACGATCCGCGCGGGATGCGCGCTCGTCGCGGCGATCATTCCGCCGAGGGGCACGGACTCGGCGGCCCAGGCGTCGGAATCGTCGCCGCCGTCGGCGGGCGGCACGTCGAGCACCAGGAAGTCGACCTCGGCGAGCTGCGGCCAACGCCGTTCCAGGCGCTCGACCGAGTCCTGCACGAGGTCGCCGAAGGCGGCGGCCCGGCTGGTCGAGAGGGGCACCTGCGGCGGGGCCACGGGGCCGCGCATGCCGCGCCCGTGGCGATCGCGTCGCCGCGGCCCCGGGCCGGCGGGGAGGGGAGGTACGGGACTGTCCATCACTGACGCAGGGTAGCCCTCATCGGGACGGTTGAATCGCGCCGGAGGGGTGGCACGAGGCATGTCGCGTATTGAGCATTCCAGCCAAGATTGGGCTCGATTTCACGCCCGTACGCGACCGTCGATCTCGCATCGCTTGACGGCATTTGCCCCAAGTGGCGACTGGTCACGGCCCGGTCACCGACGGTGCCCACGAGACTCCGCCCAGGTCAGGGCAGTTGCGGAAGGGAGCGCGGGAGCGAAGTGAGACCCGCGACACGGTGGAGTGACGTGGGGGAGAGTCGTCGCGGCCCGCTCAAGAGTGCGGTACCGTCCAACGTCGTGAGCCCTGTACGTCGCTGTTCGCGCACCGCGTGCGGCCGCCCTGCCGTCGCGACACTGACGTACGTCTACGCGGACTCGACCGCAGTCCTCGGCCCGCTCGCCACCTACGCCGAGCCCCACTGTTACGACCTGTGCGCCGAGCACTCGGATCGGCTGACCGCGCCGCGCGGCTGGGAGGTTCTCCGGCTCGTCGACGGCTCGGCCCCTTCCCACCCCAGCGGCGACGATCTCGAAGCCCTCGCCAATGCCGTACGTGAGGCCGCCAGGCCGCACGAACGCGCGGCGGGAGCGGGCGGCGGGCCGCGTGCCGCGGACCCGATGGAGGTCGCGCGCCGCGGCCACCTGCGCGTACTGCGCTCCCCGGACCCCTGAGCAGGCTCCTGACTCCTGAGCGCCTACGGGTAGCCTCAGGGCACCAACGGGGACTTCAGGAGGACTGACCGTGGCTGCTGAGCCGGCTGATCTGTCGCAGATCGTCAAGGCGTACGACGTGCGCGGAGTGGTTCCCGATCAGTGGGACGAGTCGCTGGCCGAACTGTTCGGAGCCGCGTTCGCGCAGGTGACGCAGGCCGACGCGATCGTGACCGGGCACGACATGCGGCCCTCGTCGCCTGGTCTCTCGCGGGCGTTCGCGCGCGGGGCGGCGGGGCGTGGAGTGGACGTGACGGAGATCGGTCTGTGCTCGACCGACCAGCTGTACTTCGCCTCCGGGCAGCTCGGGCTGCCGGGTGCGATGTTCACCGCTTCGCACAACCCGGCGCAGTACAACGGCATCAAGATGTGCCGGGCGGGAGCGGCGCCGGTGGGGCAGGACACGGGCCTGGCGGAGATCCGCGCACTGGTGGAGGAATGGTCGGCGAAGCCGGCGACGCCGACCGCGGCGCGTACCGGAACCATCACCCACCGCGACACGTTGTCGGACTACGCGGCCCATCTGCTCTCTCTCGTCGACCTGTCCTCGATACGCCCCCTCAAGGTCGTGGTCGACGCGGGCAACGGCATGGGCGGCCACACCGTCCCCACGGTCTTCGCGTCCCTCCCGCTGACGCTCGTCCCCCTCTACTTCGAGCTGGACGGCACGTTCCCGAACCACGAGGCCAACCCGCTCGACCCGAAGAACCTGGTCGACCTCCAGGCCACGGTCCGCGAAACCGGCGCCGACCTCGGCCTGGCCTTCGACGGTGACGCGGACCGCTGCTTCGTCGTGGACGAGCGCGGCGAGGGCATCTCCCCGTCCGCGATCACGGCGCTGGTCGCCGCGCGCGAACTGGCGCGCAACGGGGGCAAGGGGGCAGTGATCCACAACCTGATCACGTCGTGGTCGGTCCCCGAGGTCGTACAGGAAAACGGCGGCACCCCGGTCCGTACCCGCGTCGGCCACTCCTTCATCAAGGAGGAGATGGCCCGCACCGGCGCGATCTTCGGCGGCGAGCACTCGGCGCACTACTACTTCCGGGACTTCTGGAACGCGGACACCGGCATGCTGGCCGCCCTCCACGTCCTCGCGGCTCTCGGCGGGCAGGACGGCACGCTCTCCGCCCTCGTCGCGGAGTACGACCGCTACTCAGGCTCCGGGGAGATCAACTCCACCGTGGACGACCAGGCGGGCCGCATGGCGGCGGTCAAGGCGGCGTACGCCGGCCGCGAGGGAATCACCATCGACGAACTCGACGGTCTGACGGTCACGGCAGCGGACTGGTGGTTCAACCTCCGCCCGTCGAACACGGAGCCGCTGTTGCGTCTGAACGTAGAGGCGAGGGACGAACCCACGATGTCCAGAACCCGGGACGAAACCCTGGCCCTGATCCGCGCCTAGCCCGCCCCGACGACGCGGCTGCCCATGACCCGGTCAAACCGCCCCGGTGATCGGCCCCGAGCCGCGCATGCGGCGCGGGCCACTGGCGCGAGGCTGACTACGCTGAGGTGGTGCTTGGCCTGCGATCAGACGTGCGGTGGGGACCATTCGCTCGTCCCGGACACGCCTGCGGCGCGTAGCTGCCGCGTTCCGGGCGAGGGCGCACGCATCCCGCACCCGTCCGCCCCAGGGGCCTGGGGGCGTACCCCCGGTTCCGCCCGCGCAGCGGTCGCCGCCCGCACCGCGCACCGCGCACGCGCACCCCGCCCACCCTCCCGGGGGCCGGGGCCTGGGGCTTGCCCCAGTTTCGGGAAGGGGCGGGTAGGGGACAAGCTCGCGCAGCGGCCGTCTACCCGCACCAAGCCACCTGCCCTGCCCTCTCATGCACCTCACCGACTCCACGCCGCCCGCACCGGGCCACCCGCCCTGCCCCACACGCACCTCACCGGCTCCCCACGCCCCATGCCGCCGCACCGGCTACCGCGCCCCCCCGGCAACCATCCGCACCAACCGCCCCACCCCAAACGCAACCGGCTACGAGGAACACCCACGCCACGCCAGCCCGCGCCGCCCCCCACCCGGCGGTAGGCTGACCTGGCCCAATCCGTACCCGTATCCGCATGCTCGAAGGGACCCACCCCATGCCGCTCGAAGCCGGCCTCCTGGAGATCCTCGCCTGCCCCGCCTGCCGCGCGCCCCTCAGCGACGCGTCCACCGCGGAGACCCCCGAGCTGATCTGCACCAGCAACGACTGCGGCCTGGCCTATCCGGTACGGGACGGCATCCCGGTGCTCCTCGTCGACGAGGCCCGCCGCCCCGCCTGACGCAGCCCGTCCGACGCGCCCCGCGCCGCCCGCACCCCCGCCCTGCCTGACGCCCCACCCCACCACCCCCGCGCAGCGCCCCACCACAGGCCACGCGCCCGGCGATCGGAGGCCCGCACCATGCTCGACGAGTCGTTGCTCGACGACCCGGAGTCCCTGGCCCGAGCCGACCACCGCGGCCTGCTGCGCGGCGCCGCCGAGGCAGGCGCCCGCGTACGGACAGCCGCCCGGCACGCCACAGAGGCCGGCCTGGCCGAGATCAAGCCGGAGGGCCGCCCCCGCGCCGTACTGATCGCGGGCCCCGGCACCGCCGCGAACGGCGTGGCCGACCTCCTCGCCACGCTCGCCGGTGCCTCCTGCCCCGTAACGCGGCTGCACTCGTCCGGAGTCGCCCCCGCCGCCGGCGCCCTGCGCTGGACGCTTCCGGGCTGGGCGGGCTCGGTCGACCTGCTCCTCCTCGTCACCCCGGACGGCGCCGAACCCGGCCTCGCGGTCCTGGCCGAGCAGGCGTACCGCCGCGGCTGCACGGTCGTCGCCGTGGCCCCGCAGCGTTCCCCGCTGAGCGAGTCCGTCAACGGCGTGCACGGCCTGGTCGTACCGATGGCGACAGCCCCGTACGAGGAGTACGACGAGGGCACCGCCACCGGCCCCGGCGCACTCTGGGCGCTCCTCACCCCTCTCCTCGTCCTCTTCGACCGCCTCGGCCTGATCACCGCGCCCCCGGACACCCTCCGCCTGGTGGCCGACCGCCTCGACCGCACCGCGGAACGCTGCGGCCCGGCCATCGCGATGTACAGCAACCCCGCCAAGACGCTCGCGTCGGAGCTGGCCGACTCGCTGCCACTCATCTGGACCGAGGGCGCGTACGCCGGCCCCGTCGGCCGCCGCTTCTCCGCCGTAGTGGCCGAACTGGCAGGCCGCCCCGCCCTCTCCGCGGAACTCCCCGAGGCCCTGCCCGCCCACGGCGTACTACTCTCGGGAGCCTTCGCCGCCGGCGCCGACCCCGACGACTTCTTCCGCGACCGCGTCAACGAGGCACAGGCAATGCACGCCCGCGTGGTGCTTCTCCGGGACCGTCCGACCGGCGGAATGACCGCCGCCCCCGCCGCCCGCGAACTCGCGCTGAGCCACGACACGGCCATCAGCGAGATCGAGCCGGAGGACGGCAGCGAGCTGGAGAACCTCGCGGAGATGCTCGCCATCACGGATTTCGCCGCCGTTTACCTGGCGCTCGCCTCCGCAGGCGGATCATGAGCACCAGCACCACCACCTGACCACGGCCGGCCACCTCCCAAAAGCCACAAGGCCAAGGCCACCAGGCCACAAGGCCCTCACGAAGGTCACCACACACAGAAGTCACCACACCCAGGGGAAGCCCCATGGACCGCCTCTCGAACACCGTGCGCCCCTACGCCTGGGGCTCCACGACCGCCATCCCGGCCCTCCTCGGCACCGCCCCCACCGGCGAACCCCAGGCCGAGATGTGGATGGGCGCCCACCCGGGAGCCCCCTCCCGGATCGACCGCGGCGACGGCAAGGGCGAACAGCCGCTGTCCGCAGTCATCGACGCGGCCCCCGAAGCCGAACTGGGCGAGGCCGCGGTACGGAAGTTCGGCCCCCGCCTCCCCTTCCTCCTCAAAATCCTCGCGGCCGGCGCCCCCCTCTCCCTCCAGGTCCATCCGAACCTCGCCCAGGCGAAGGAGGGTTACGCCGCCGAGGAGCGCGCCGGGGTCCCGATCGACGCCCCGCACCGCAACTACAAGGACGCCAACCACAAGCCCGAACTGATCTGCGCGCTCACCCCCGTCGAGGGGCTGTGCGGCTTCCGCGCCCCCGCCGAGTCGGCCGACGTACTCGCCGCGCTCGAAGTCGACTCCCTCAAGCCGTACGTCGACCTGCTGCACGCCCACCCCGAAGAGGCCGCCCTCCGCGAGGTGCTCACCGCCGTACTGTCGGCGGACCGCGCAGAAATGGCCGAGACCGTCACGTCCGCCGCGGCCGCCGCGGACCGCCTGGGCGGCGCGTACGCCCCGTACGCGATCCTCGCGCACCACTACCCGGGCGACCCGGGCGTCATCGCCGCCATGCTGCTCAATTACGTACAACTCCAGCCCGGCGAGGCCCTCTTCCTCGGCGCCGGCGTCCCGCACGCGTACCTCAGCGGCCTCGGCGTCGAAATCATGGCGAACTCGGACAATGTCCTGCGCTGCGGCCTGACCCCGAAGCACGTGGACGTCCCCGAGCTCCTCCGTATCGTCCGCTTCGAGGCCCGCGACGCCGGCGTCCTGCGCCCCGAGGCGTCGTCCTCCACCGGCGAGGAGCTGTACGACACCCCGATCGACGAATTCCGCCTCTCGCGCCACGTCCTCGCGCCGGGCGCCGCGCCCCGCACTCTCCCCTCCACCACGCCGCAGATCCTGCTCTGCACGGCAGGCGAGGTCCGCGCGGGCGAACTGACCCTCGCGCCGGGAGAGTCAGCCTTCGTGCCAGCAGGTGAATCAGTCGATTTGTCCGGTACGGGCACACTCTTCCGCGCCACAGTGGTCGCCTGACGTACCGTCCGTACGGGCAGCCGCAGCAAGCTGCAACAATGTGCGGCCGTACGGCGGCGCCAGGGCCGCGGCACCAAGGAAGGGACATCCGGCACCCATGAGTGCGTCAGGCGGAACCAAGGCGATCGTGGCGGCACTCGTCGCCAACCTCGCGATCGCAGTAGCCAAGTTTGTGGCGTTCCTCTTCAGTGGCTCGTCCTCGATGCTCGCGGAGAGCGTGCACTCGCTCGCCGACTCGGGCAATCAGGGCCTGCTGCTGCTCGGCGGCAAGAAGGCCAAGCGCGAGGCGACCCCACAGCACCCCTTCGGGTACGGGCGCGAGCGCTACATCTACGCCTTCCTGGTCTCGATCGTGCTCTTCTCGGTCGGTGGCATGTTCGCCATCTACGAGGGCTACGAGAAGATCAAGCACCCGCACGAGATCGAGGCCTGGTACTGGCCGGTCGGCGTCCTGGTCTTCGCGATCATCGCGGAGACCTTCTCCTTCCGTACGGCGATCGTGGAGTCGAACCTGACGCGCGGCAACCTGTCCTGGAAGGACTTCATCCGTCGCGCCAAGGCCCCCGAGCTGCCGGTCGTCCTCCTGGAGGACCTCGGCGCGCTGGTCGGTCTGATCCTGGCCCTCGTCGGCGTGAGCCTGGCGATCGTCACGGGTGACGGCGTCTGGGACGGCATCGGCACCCTCTGCATCGGCATCCTGCTGATCGTCATCGCGATCGTCCTGGCAGCCGAGACGAAGTCGCTCCTCCTCGGTGAGGCGGCGGGTACGGAGGACGTGGACAAGATCAAGGCCGCGCTCGTCGACGGCGACACGGTCACCCGCATCATCCACATGCGTACGCTCCACCTCGGCCCCGAGGAACTGCTGGTCGCCGCCAAGATCGCGGTCCAGCACGACGACACGGCCACCGAGGTCGCCCACGCGATCAACGCGGCGGAGGACCGCATCCGCGCGGCGGTCCCGATCGCCCGGGTGATCTACCTGGAGCCGGACATCTACAGCGAGACGGCGGCAGCGGCGGGCGAGAACCCGGCCAACACGCCGGGCGCCCCGTCCGCACACTGACGCCCGCAACGCCCACACGACGAAGGCCCCCGCCGTCCAGGCGGATTCCAGGGGTCGTTGC
>NZ_JAGGPC010000012.1:0-326820 GCF_018614005.1 Streptomyces sp. ISL-99 | reverse complement strand
GCGACGACCACTAGAACTCAAGGATGTGCGCCGGGCCCTTCGCCGTACTGGCACTGGTACTGGTACTGGTACGTGCTCGACTGCTCAACCGCGCGCGGCGGCGAGCTCCTTGGCGGCCTCGCTCAAGTCCTTGGCGGTGTCGATGGCCCGCCAGTACGCCCCCTGCGGCAGCGGGAAGCCCGCCAGGCGGCGCTCTCGCGCCAGCCGGGGGAACGTGGTGCGTTCGTGGTCGCCGAGGTCCGGGAGAAGCTCTGTGAAGGCCGCTGAGAAGACGTACACGCCCGCGTTGATGAGGTAGGGCGAGGGCGGCGACTCGATGAAGTCCGTGATGTGGCCGAAGGCGTCCGTCTCGACGGCGCCCCACGGGATGCGGGGCCGGGCCAGGGCGAGGGTCGCGGTGGCGTCGCGCTCGGCGTGGAAGGCGGCCATGTCCTGGAGGGAGAAGCGCGTCCAGATGTCGCCGTTGGCCGCGTACCAGGGAAGCCCGGGGTCCGGGAGGTGCGCGGCGGCGTACTTGAGGCCGCCGCCGCGGCCCAGCGGCTCGCTCTCCACCACGGTGGTGACACGCAGCGGAAGGTCGGCGCTGTCCAGCCACTCCTGGAGCACGCCGGCGAGATGGCCGCAGGAGATGACCGCGTCGGTCACGCCCTCTGCGGCGAGCCAGGCAAGCTGATGGCCGATGATCGGGGTCCCGGTCCCCGGGATCTCGACCATCGGCTTGGGGCGGTCGTCGGTGTACGGGCGCAGTCGCGAGCCCTGGCCGCCTGCCAGGACCACGGCCTGCGTCGGAGACGTCGTCGTACGGGTCATACGGGGCACGATATGCGGCAGAACGCCGTCTGCCTCCGCTCAGCCGGTCTGCTGGGCGACGCCCGAGGCGAAGGACGTGTCGCAGACGGGGCGCGAGAACGACTGGGCCAGGGTCGGACCGTACTGCTTCACGGCGGCTTGGCCGAGCGAGCGGGCGATCGACATGCAGTGCTGGGCGAGCGAAGGACGGCGCTCCACCTCCCGCTGGAGGTGCGTGAGCGCGACGCCGGGGTCCTTCTCCTGAAGCTCCAGGAGAAGCTTGTCGCGCAGAACGTCCTGCGGAGCGCGGGACTTGGCGCGTACGTTCACTTTCTCGGAGGACGCGGTGAGCACCTGTGACTCGGATCCGCTTGTGGACCACGGGACACGGGCTACCGCGAGGGTCCCGGAGAGCACCAGGACGACGGGCAGTACGAGAGCGAGACTTCGGCCGATTCGGCGGGCTGTGTGGGTCACGCGAGTGAGCGTAGCGGGCAGTAATTATTTGGCGACATTTCGTCACCCTTACGGGGGATGGTTCGATGTCTTTTTTCGAATCGGGTGTTGACGAACACGGTCGAAATGGCCGATCTGCCGGGGTATTTGTCGACACCGCAGGCCCCGGCTGAAACACGGAAAGGGCCCCACACCTGCTTCGGCGTGGGGCCCTCCGTCCTCCGTACGTGCTGATGTCAGTCGCTGAGGCGCTCGCCGGTCGACGAGGAGAAGACGTGCGTCTCGCCCGCGCGCGGCACGACGTGCAGCTCGGTGCCCTTGTCCGGTACGGCGCGGCCGTTGACGCGGACGACGAGGTCCTGGTGTGCGCCGCCGACCTGCGCGCTGCCGTACACGTAACCGTCGGCGCCGAGCTCCTCGACGACGTTGACGGTGACGGCCAGGCCGGCCGGGGCGTCGTCGGCGGTCTTGGTGAGCGACGCGGCGGCGGCGCCGTTCTGCTCGACGATGTCGAAGTGCTCGGGGCGGACGCCGACCGTGACGGTCGTGTCGCCCCGGTCGGCCGCGGCGGAGAGCGCCTCGCGGGACACCGGGACGACGCTGTTGCCGAACTTCACGCCGCCGTCGGTGATCGGGACCTCGACGAGGTTCATGGCGGGGGAGCCGATGAAGCCGGCGACGAAGAGGTTCGCGGGGCGGTCGTACATGTTGCGCGGCGAGTCGACCTGCTGGAGCAGGCCGTCCTTCAGTACGGCGACCCGGTCGCCCATCGTCATGGCCTCGACCTGGTCGTGCGTGACGTACACGGTGGTGATGCCGAGGCGGCGCTGGAGCGACGCGATCTGCGTACGGGTCGAGACGCGGAGCTTGGCGTCGAGGTTCGACAGCGGCTCGTCCATGAGGAAGACCTGCGGCTCACGCACGATGGCGCGGCCCATCGCGACACGCTGGCGCTGACCGCCGGAGAGGGCCTTGGGCTTGCGGTCCAGGTACTCGGAGAGGTCGAGGATCTTCGCGGCCTCTTCGACCTTCTTGCGGATCTCGCTCTTGTTCACGCCGGCGATCTTGAGCGCGAAGCCCATGTTGTCGGCGACGGACATGTGCGGGTACAGCGCGTAGTTCTGGAACACCATGGCGATGTCCCGGTCCTTCGGCGGCAGGTGCGTGACGTCACGCTCACCGATGCGGATGGCTCCGCCGTTGACGTCCTCAAGACCCGCGAGCATGCGCAGGGAGGTCGACTTGCCGCAGCCGGAGGGCCCGACGAGGACGAGGAACTCGCCGTCCTCGATCTCGATCTCGAGCTGGTCGACGGCGGGCTTGGTGGAGCCCGGGTAGATCCGGGTCGCCTTGTCGAACGTGACAGTGGCCATGGTGATGTTCTCCTTCACCGGCAGGAACGTGCCGGACGATCCGTTGTAAGGGAGTGGTGTAGTCCACAGGGTGAACCTGCCGTGACGCTACCTGGCGACGCCGGTTCTGTCAGCAGCCTGGAGGCGATGGAATTCTGATGGCCCGGGGATCTGGCGGCTGTGTAGAGTGGACCAGCCTTCGCGCGCGGCTCCGACCGCGGCGCGATGCCTCCTTAGCTCAGTCCGGCCAGAGCAACGCACTTGTAATGCGTAGGTCGTCGGTTCGAATCCGACAGGGGGCTCCACCAGGGAAAACGCCCCGAACTTCGATAGTTCGGGGCGTTTTCTCTTGCAAAGGGCTGGTGCTCAGTTGCGGCCCGCGACGCGGTTGGCCGTTTTGGCTATGGGGTCCGTTTCGGTGGTGCGGCCGGTGGCTTCGCGGCGGTCCGCCGTGCGGTAGGCGGCGTACATGGCCTGGACTCCGAGCCAGCGGAAGGGTTCCGGCTCCCACTTGCGGACCTTGTGGTTGACCCAGGGGAGCGTGGTGAGGTCGGTCGGGCCGCCCTGGCCGGAGTCCTGCTGGATCAGGTCGCGCAGGGTGCGGGCGGCGAGGTTGGCCGTGGCGACGCCGCTGCCGACGTAGCCGCCGGCCCAGCCGATGCCGGTCGAGCGGTCCAGGGCGACGGTGGAGCACCAGTCGCGGGGTACGCCGAGTACGCCCGACCAGGCGTGCGCGATGGGGATGCCCGCGGTGGTGGGGAAGAAGCGGGTCAGGATCTCGCGCAGGGCCTCGATGGTGGCGGGCTGGGTGCGGCCGTCATTGTCGGTGCGCGAGCCGTAGCGGTACGGGACGCCGCGGCCGCCCAGGGCGATGCGGTCGTCGGCGGTGCGCTGGGCGTACATGTAGGCGTGGGCCATGTCGCCGAGGGTTTCGCGGCCGTCCCAGCCGATCGTTTCCCAGACGGTTGCGGGGAGGGGGTCGGTGACGATCATCGAGGAGTTCATGGGGAGCCAGGTGCGGCGCTGGCCCTTGAGCCCGGCCGTGAAGCCCTCGGTGCAGCGCAGGATGTACGGGGCGCGGACCGTGCCGTAAGGGGTTACGGCGTGCTTGGGCTTGATCTCCGTGACCGGTGTTGATTCGTGGATCGCCACGCCCAGGGACTCCACCGCCGCGGCCAGGCCCTTGAGGAGCTTGACCGGGTGCAGGCGGGCGCCGTGCGGGGTCCAGGTGGAGCCGACGGCGCCGGTCACGCGGATGCGTCCGGCGGTCTCGCGGGCGCCGTGGAGGGTGCGTTCCTTCTCGCCGAAGGCGATCTCGGCGGCGTGGAATTGCTTGAGACGGGAGAGCTGGGCGGGGGTGTAGGCGACTTCGAGTACGCCGCCGTGGTGGATGTCGGCGTCGATGTTCTCGGCGGCGGCGGTGTTGATGACCTCGGTGACCGTGTCGTTCATCGCCTGCTGGAGGCGGACGGCGGCGTCGTGGCCGTGGAGCTTGGCATAGCGGTCGCGGCCCGCGATGCCGTTGTAGAGCCAGCCGCCGTTGCGGCCGGAGGCGCCGTAGCCGCAGAACTTGGCTTCCAGGACGGTGATGTTGAGGAAGGGGACGGCCTTTTTGAGGTAGTACGCCGTCCACAGGCCGGTGTAGCCGCCGCCGACGATGCAGACGTCGGCCGTCGCGTCGCCGGGCAGGGGCTCACGGGGGTCGGGTATGCCTTCGTTCGCGTACCAGTAGGAGATGCCGCCGTTGACGGTGCTCATGGTGTCTGATGCCCCTGCGTTCGTTTCGTTTCGCTGCTGATCAGTGGTGGTGGCGCGGACGGTAGCGGGCGGGGGTGGGGTGCGGCAACGGCGGGGCCGGTGGGTGTGGTGACGGGCGGTCGTAGGATCCGGGGCGTGATCGAGATTCCGGAAGCTCTGGCCGTGACGCAGGAGGAGATCAACGGGGCGGCGGGGCGGGCGTGGATCGCCGCGCTGCCGGGGGAGGCGGCGGCGTATCTGGAGCGGTGGGGGCTTCGGCTCACCGGGCCTTCGATGCACGGCGCGGTCTCGCTCGTGCTGCCGGTGGAGCGGGCCGACGGGACGCCTGCCGCGCTCAAGCTCCAGTTCCTGGACGAGGAGACCGAGGGGGAGGCCGCCGCGCTGCGGGCGTGGGACGGGGACGGCGTCGTACGGCTGCTGGAGCACGACGAGGTGAGTGGCGCCATGCTGCTGGAGCGGTTGGACGCCGGCCGGCATCTGTCGGTGCTGCCGGACACCATGGCGGCGGTCCAGGTGCTCGCGGGGCTGCTGGTGCGGCTGAACGCGGTGGCCGCGCCCGAGGGCGTACGCCGCCTGGACGACATCGCGCAGGAGATGCTCGACGACGTACCGCAGGCGCTGCGGGCGCTGGCGGACCCGGCGGAACGGCGGCTGCTGGAGCGGTGCGCGGGGGCGGTGCGGGAGGTCGCGGGGGAGGCGGGCGGGCAGCTGCTCCACTGGGACCTGCACTACGAGAACGTGCTGGCGCCGCTGCCGGGTTCGGGGCGCGGTGAGCCGTGGGTGGTGATCGATCCGAAGCCGCTGGCCGGTGATCCGGGGTTCGAGTTGCTGCCGGCGCTGGTGAACCGGTTCGAGTTCTCTCAAGTGCTGCCGCGTTTTGACCTGATGACGGACGTGCTGGGGTTGGACCGGGAGCGGGAGCGGGCGCGGGCGTGGACGCTCGGGCGCGTACTGCAGAACAGTCTCTGGGACCTGGAGGACGAGGAGGAGGGGGAGGGCGAGCTGTCGGGGGAGCAGGCGGCGGTCGCGCGGGCATTGCTCAGGCTGCGGGGATGATTCGTAACGCCACGCCGGCCGATGTCCCCCTTATTCACGCGATGGTCCGCGAACTCGCCGAGTACGAGAAGGCGTTGCACGAGGCGCGCGCCAGTGAGGAGCAGCTGCGCGACGCGCTCTTCGGGGAGCGCCCGGCGGCGTACGCGCACATCGCGGAGACGGAGGACGGGGAGGTCGCGGGCTTCGCGCTGTGGTTTTTGAATTTTTCCACCTGGCGTGGAGTGCACGGGATTTACCTGGAGGACTTGTACGTGCGGCCTTCGCGGCGCGGGGGCGGGTACGGGAAGGCGCTGCTGGCCTCGTTGGCGCGGATCTGTGTCGAGCGGGGGTACGAGCGGCTTGAGTGGTCCGTGCTGGACTGGAATGAGCCGTCGATCGACTTCTACCGGTCGCTGGGCGCGCTGCCGCAGGACGAGTGGACGGTGTACCGGCTGACGGACGGGGCGCTGGCGGAGCTGGGCCGGTAGGCCGGTCTTCTGCTGGGGGCGGGGGCCGGGCGGTCCGACCCGCCGCACGGTTTCCCGTCCGGGGCATGCCTGCGCCGGGGTGAGAACGGTTCGACGGCGGCCCGACCCCTGTGCGGGCCGCCGCCCGTCGGTGGGTTTTACGGTACGAGGACGACCTTGCCCATCGTGCCGCGCGTCTCCAGGGCGCGGTGGGCGGCAGCCGCCTCCGCCAGGGGGAAGCGCTGGACCGCCGGGACCAGGCGGCCGGCCGCCGCCTCGGCGAGGGCGCGGTTCTCCAGGGTCCGGACGGGGTTGTCGCCGCCGGCTCTGCCGAGCATCGCCGGGCCGAGTACGCCCTCGGAGGTGATGCCGCGCTCGGCGAGCTCCTCGTCGGTGAAGGTCAGCGGGGAGCCGTCGTGCAGGCCGTCCGACGACCAGCCGAAGACGACGTGCTGTCCGCCCTTGCCGAGGAGGTCCACGGCGGCGCGGCCGGTGTCCCCGCCGACCGAGTCGAAGACGACGGTGGCCGCGCCGTCGCCGAGGAACTCGCGTACCCGCTCGGGCCAGTCGGGCAGCTTGTAGTCGACGGCGAGGTCGGCGCCGTTCTCCTGTACGCGGGCGACCTTGGCGGGGCCGCCGGCCAGGCCTATGACGGTGCCTCCGGCGTTCTTCACGTACTGGACGAGGAGTGTGCCGATGCCGCCGGCGGCGGCCGGGACGACAGCTACGGTGTCGGCCGTCACCTCGGCGAATTGGAGGATGCCCATGGTGGTGCGGCCCGTACCGATCATGGCGACGGCCTCGGCCTCGTCGAGGTTCCCCGGGATGTCCTGGAGGCGTTCGGCGTCGGTGACGGCCAGTTCGGCGTAACCGCCGGGGTGCATGCCGAGGTGGACGACGACGCGCTTGCCGAGCCACGACGGGTCGGTGCCCTCGCCGAGCGACTCGACCGTGCCGGCGACCTCGCGACCGGGGATGGTGGGCAGCTCGACGGGGGCGGGGAAGGGGCCCGGCATGCCCTCGCGCAGGGCGGTGTCGAGCAGGTGCACGCCGGCCGCGGCGACGGCGACGCGGACCTGGCCGCGGCCGGGGACGGGGTCGTCGGTCATCTCGTACGTGAGGTTCTCGGCGGGGCCGTAGGCGTGAAGACGGATCGCGTGCATGGCGGGCTCCTCGGAAGGTGCTGGGCTTCTGTGGCGCGACAGGGTGGTGCTTGTGTGGTGCGACAGGGCCCAGGCTCACGCCTCAAGCGCGGTTGAGGTCAAGGCCTTCGCGGCCGGTGATCCTTTTAGTCCTCAGCGCGAGGGCCGCCGCCTCCAGGCCGCTGTTGAAGGCGACCTCCGCCAGCAGGCCCGGCGCCGCCACCTGGTCGCCCGCGAGGAACACGCCGTCGCCCCGGTTGACGGCGGGGCGGTCCCGCCAGGTGGTGCCGGGCCGGTCGAGTGCGCCCGTACGACCCGCTGCCAGGGCCTCGCGCCGCCAGGTGACGCGCTCGCGCCAGCCGGGGAAACCGAGGTCGAGCAGGCGCTCGGCGCGCGCGATGCCGTCCGCCTTGGCCTCTTCCGGGGCGATCGGGAACTGGCTCTGGACGAGCTGTTCACCGGCCGGGGCGAGGGTGGGGTCCTGGGCGGTGAACCGTTCGATCCAGCCGGGCGCCTGAAGGTCGGAGATGACGAACGGGTCGCCCTTGCGCGCCGTGACGGCCAGGTCGAGCAGCACGGTACGCCCGCTGTCCCAGGCCAGGGTGGCGTCGCCGAGCAGTCGGCGGGCTGCCTCCAGGGACGTGGCGACGATCACCGGGCCCCCGTTGCCGGGCAGGGTGGTGACGCGTTCCGTCATCTCGATCCGTACGCCGAGATTCCAGGCCCGCGACGCCATCCGGTCGACGACCGAGGCCCAGCCGCCGCGCGGGTAGTGCGCCTCCGGCGGCAGTTTCACGGCGCGCCGCAGCCGCTCCTGCACGAAGCGGGCGGACAGGGAGCCGGGGTCGTGGTGGAAGAGGGCGACCGCGATGTAGTTGGCCGCCGCGCGCGCCCCGGCCTCGCCCACCTCGGCGGTGGCCCAGGTGAGGAAGTCGGTGTCCACGGGGGCCTTCTCGGTGGAGCGCAGGCCCAGCCGCAGCAGGGCGAGCGGCGGGGTCCTGCGCAGGGCGCCGCCCCGGTGGAAGCGGAAGCGGGCGCCTTCGAGGGGAGGCACGGCCATGACGGGGCCGAGCAGGTCGCGCTGCTTGAGCCAGGCCCAGAGCGGGCCGCCGTTGTAGAGGGCGTGCGGTCCCTCGTTCGTCTTGTACGGTCCCTCGGCGGTGCGGGCTCGTCCGCCGAGGGTGTGGTGGGCCTCGTACAGGGTCACCTTGGCGCCCGATTCGGCCGCTGTGATGGCCGCGGTGAGTCCGGCCACGCCGCCGCCGATGACAGTGATGTGGTGCTGCATCTCTCCGGGTCTCCTTGCCGTCGTCGGTCCCTCTCACGGTGGTGACGGACGGCGGGGTCGCGGATGTGACATCGGGGACTGTCAGTGGGGTGGTCCAGCATGGGGGGATGGCACGGAACACGAGCACCACCGCGCACGCGAAGACGAAGAAGCCCCAGGCCGTACGCCCCGTACGGCGCCCAGAGGTGCGGCTGCCGCCGCTCGCGCCGTTCGGCCTGGGTGAGCTGGAGTCCGAGGGGGACTACGACGGTCTGGAGCTGCGTGAGCTGGACCTGGCCGGCCAGGAGGCGCGCGGCGCCCGCTTCATGGACTGCGGCCTGTACGGCGTCGCGCTGGACGAGACGAGGCTGAGCCGGGCGCGCGTCATGGATTCGGTGCTGCACGGGGTGCGGGGCGTGGGCACCGATCTGGCCGAGGCGTCACTGCGAGACGTGGAGGTGATCGACGCCCGGCTCGGTGGGGTCCAGCTTCATGGGTCGTCGCTGGAGCGGGTGCTGGTGCGGGGAGGGAAGATCGACTACCTGAATCTGCGCAGGGCGCGGCTGAAGGACGTCGTCTTCGAGGGGTCCGTGCTGGTCGAGCCGGACTTCGGCGGGGCGCACCTGGAGCGGGTGGAGTTCCGCGACTGTGTGCTGCGGCGGGCGGACTTCAGCTCGGTGACGATGACCGACGTAGACCTGCGTACGGTCGCGGAACTGGACATCGCGCGGGGCGTGGACCGGCTGGCGGGATCGGTGATCAGTCCGTCCCAACTCCTTGAGCTGGCACCGGCGTTCGCGGCGCAGATCGGGGTGCGGGTGGTGAGTCCGGGGGAGTAGGGGCCGGAGGGGTCCGGTAGGGGGCGGGAGCGGCTAGGAGGGTATACGGGGGAAGCGGGCCTGGAGGTCCCAGATCGCCGGGTTGTCGGCGAGGCCGTCGTGCATGTCGGTGAGGTCCGCGATCAGATCGTGCAGGAAGTCGCGGGCCTCGCGGCGCAGCAGCCGGTGGCTGAAGGTGATCGGGGGCTCCTCGACCGGCATCCAGTCGGCCGCGATGTCGACCCAGCCGAAGCGGCGCTCGAAGAGCATCCGGTCCGTCGACTCGGTGAAGTCCAGCTCGGCGAACTGCGGCTTGGCGGAGCGGCTGCCGCGCGGGTCCTGGTCGAGCTGCTCGACGATGTCGCACAGGGCCCAGGCGAAGTCGAGCACGGGAACCCATCCCCAGGCTGTGGATACTTCCCGGTCCGCCTTGGTGTCGGCGAGGTAGACGTCCCCGCAGAACAGGTCGTGCCGCAGGTCGTGGACGCCGGCGCGCCGGTAGTCGGTCTGCGGGGGGTCCGGGAAGCGGCGGGAGAGGGAGTAGCCGATGTCGAGCACGTAGTCGATGGTGTCACGTCCGCCGGGTGCGCCTGTCCCGCCGGTGAACGGTTCGGGCTCCGGTGCCTGAAGGCGGCCCGCGCCAGGGCTGCCGCTCCGCACGGAAGGGGGTCTGTTGCCCCCGCAGGCCGCTGCCCCCGCAGGCCGCCGCTACGGCAGCAGGCGCTGTTCCTTCGCCACCGCTACCGCGCCCGATCTCGTGTCCACGCCCAGCTTGGCGTAGATGCGGCCCAGGTGGGTCTTCACCGTCGCCTCGCTGATGAACAGCGCGCGGGCGATCTCCCGGTTGCCCAGGCCGTGTGCGAGCTGTCCCAGGATGTCCGTTTCCCGTTCCGTCAGTGCCGGACGGGCCGCGCCGCGCATGCGGTCCATGACGCGGCTGGCGACCGGTGGGGACAGCGTCGTACGGCCCTGGGCGGCCGAGCGGATCGCGGTGAAGAGTTCCTCCGGGCGTTCCGCCTTGAGCAGGTAGCCCGTCGCGCCGGCCTCGATGGCCCGCGTGATGTCCGCGTCCGTGTCGTACGTCGTGAGGACGAGGACGTGGACGCCGGTCGGGGCGATGCGGCGGGTGGCCTCGACGCCGTCGATGCCCGTACCGAGCTGGAGGTCCATCAGGACCACGTCCGGGCTCAGCTTGGCGGCCAGCGCCACCGCCTCCTCGCCGCTGCCCGCCTCCCCGACGACCTCGATGTCCGGTTCGCTGCCCAGCAGGGCGAGCAGTCCGGCGCGTACGACCACGTGGTCGTCGCAGAGCAGGATGCGTACCGGATGCGCCGGATACGCCGGGGCCGGATTCATGACTGGGGCTCCACGGGGATCGCGGCGGAGAGCACGGTGCCCTCGCCGGGGGCCGACTCGATCGTCAGGGTGCCGCCGAGCTGGCGTACGCGGGCGCGTATCGCGGGCAGACCGTGGCCGCGTACGCCAGGCGAGGCGGCCGGGGCCGGGGCTTGCGCAAAGCCCGTGCCGTCGTCGGCGATGTCCAGGACCACCTGGTCGTCCAGGTACGTCAGCGTCAGCGCCGCCGTCCGCGCGTTCGCGTGTTCTCGTACGTTCGCCAGCGCGCCCTGCGCGATCCGCAGCAGCGCCGACTGCACCCGGTCCGGCAGCCCGGCGACCGGCGCCCCGTCCACCCGGAACGCGGCGGACTCCCGCGCGGCGAGCATGCGCAGCGCCTCCTCCAGGCTGCCGCCCTCGGCCAGGTCGGCGGGGGCCAGGTCGTGGACGAAGCGGCGCGCCTCGGCGAGGTTGCGCTCCGCGATGGACTCGGCCGTACGGACATGACGGCGGGCCGTCTCCGGGTCCGCGTCCCACTGCCGGTCCGCCGCCTGGAGCAGCATCTGCTGGCTGGACAGGCCCTGCGCCAGCGTGTCGTGGATTTCCATGGAGAGGCGCTGGCGCTCGGCGAGCGTACCCTCGCGCCGCTCGGTCGCGGCCAGTTCCCGGCGCGTACGGATCAGGTCGTCGATCAACGCCCGCTGACGCGCGGCCTGCCGCTGCATGTGGAGGAAGACGGCGGTCGCGACCGCCGCCACGGCCGGGGGCGCGAGCACCAGGTTCGGGTCGAAGCCGCCGTGCGCGAGCTGGAGCTGCGCGGCGACGACGAACGCGGTGAGCACGCCGACGAGGACGAGTGCGGCGCGGGAGGGGAGCGTACGCAGCCCGGTGTAGAAGAGCGGCACCGCGCACCACGCGAAGCTCGGCGCCAGGACCACGAGCACCATCCAGACGGCGACGACGCCGCCCAGCCAGGCCAGCCGGCGAGGGGCGGGGCGGGTGGCTCCGGGGGCGGCGGGGCCGAGGGCCGGCCCGAGTACGTACAGCAGTGCCAGCGTGATGCTCAGCGCGATGATCCACGGGGTGCGGGCCTCGCCGGGGTGCCGCAGCAGGAACCGGGTGAGCGAGGCGCCGAGCAGCAGGAAGAACGCCACGTGCATCACGGGGGCGAGCCAGCGGGCGTCGGGGTCCGGCTGCTGCGGCCCCTCCTCGGGCTGGTGCTGCTGCTGCCGGGCCGGGGCCTGCGCCCGGTCGTCGTGGTCCTGCTCCTGGTCGTGCCGCACCGTTCGCTCCTCGCCGGCCTGCGCCTACGTCCCCATGGTGGCCCGCAGGGACCAGAGCCGCATCAACCGATCGGCTGACGGGGAGGTCGTCCGTCCCGCACGCCGTATGCAGCCGGTACGCCGACGGTACGGGCCCGGAGGTGGCCGGAGGATCGATGGCAGAGCCGGGTGGGGGCGCAAGCAGATCCCACCGGCTCCCACTCGAACCCATCCCTCCCCTTCCCCTTCCCAGGAGTTCGCCATGAAGCTTTCGCTGCGCACCCGTGTCCTGACCGGCGCCGTCGCCGCTGCCGCCCTCAGCGCCGGCACCTTCGGTGCGATGTCCGCCAACGCCACCGAGCCCGCCGCCGCCCCGGCGGCCGCCGTCGAGGCAGACCCGGCGAACAAGAACCTCCAGCAGTCCACCCACCTGACCGTCGCCGCCGCCACCGAGGCCGCGCAAGCCGCACTGGACGCCGCCGAGGACGAGAACCAGCGCGTCACCGTCGCCGTCGTCGACCGCAACGGCAACACCGTCGTCACGCTGCGCGGCGACGGCGCCGGCCCGCAGTCGTACGAGTCCGCCGAGCGCAAGGCCTACACCGCCGTCTCCTGGAACGCGCCCACCTCCGAGCTGGCCAAGCGCCTCGCCCAGGCCCCGAACCTGAAGGACATCCCCGGCACGCTGTTCCTCGCGGGCGGCGCCCCGGTGCAGGTCAAGGGCGCCCCGATCGCGGGCATCGGGGTGGCGGGCGCGCCGAGCGGCGACCTGGACGAGAAGTTCGCGCAGGCCGGCGTCGCGGCGCTGGGCAAGTAGGCAGGCCGGCGACGGGACTCCCGGTGGTCGGCACAATCCGCGCATAGGATCATCTGTGTGGACCAATGGACCCGCGTACGCCGCACAGTTCCCGTCGTCGCCACCTTGCTCGCGCTCACCTCGTGCACGAGTTTCGGCGGCGTCGGCGGTGTCCAGGGCACACCGGGTGCGTCGGGCGTACGCGACCCGTACTTCCCGAGGCTCGGCAACGGCGGATACGACGTACAGCACTACTCCCTGACCCTCGATTACACGCCCCGCGCGGGCGGTGAGGACCACACCGGCAGCACCGCCCGCACCCGCCCCGCCGGCCGGCTCACCGGTACCGCCGAGATCACCGCCCGCGCCACCCAGGACCTGAGCGCCTTCAACCTCGACCTCCACGGCCTGGAAGTGTCGTCCGCGACCGTCGGGGGAGCCGAGGCCGCCGTCAGCCGCGCGGGCAACGAGCTGACGCTGCGCCCCGAGACCGACCTGACCGACGGCGAGACCTTCACCACCGTCGTCCGCTACTCCGGCACCCCCGCCACCCTCATCGACGCCGACGACTCGGAGGAGGGCTGGCTGACGACCGTGGACGGTGCGGTCGCGCTCGGGCAGCCGAGCGGGTCCATGGCGTGGTTCCCCGGTAACCACCACCCGAGCGACAAGGCGTCGTACGACATCACGGTCACCGTCCCCAGGGGCCTGAAGGCCGTCTCCAACGGCGAGTTGAAGAGCGAGCGACGCACGCCGGGCGGCCGCACCGCCTTCGCGTGGCACAGTGGCGAGCCGATGGCCAGTTACCTCGCCACCGTCGCCATCGGCGCGTACGAGACGAAGACTTCGCGCACCCCCTCGGGCGTGCCGGTCTACACGGCCGTGGACCCGGCTGTTGCGACGAGCAGTGCGAAGGTCCTGGCCACCGTCCCCCAGGTGATGGAGTGGGGTGTCAGGAAGTTCGGCCCGTACCCCTTCTCCTCCACCGGGGCGATCGTGGAGCGCGGCAACGACTCCGAGTACGCCCTGGAAACCCAGACCAAGCCGGTCTTCCCCGGAGCGCCCGACCAGGGGCTGCTCGTCCACGAGCTCGCGCACCAGTGGTTCGGCGACTCGGTCACGCCCGAGTCCTGGCGGGACATGTGGCTCAACGAGGGGTTCGCGACGTATGCGGAATGGCTGTGGGCGGAGGACTTCGACCACATCCCCGCAGACACCAGCTTCGCGCGGGCCTTCAGCGAGCAGGCCAACTGGGCTTTCCCGCCCGCCGATCCGCCCACCGCGGCGGATATCTCGGACAAACCGGTCTACGGGCGTGGTGCGATGGTGATTCACAAGATCCGTGAAGCGGTGGGCGACGACGCCTTCTACGACATCGTGCGGGGCTGGACCGCCGCCCACCGCCACGGCAACGCGTCGACGGACGACTTCACGGCGTACGTCGAGCAGAAGTCCGGCAAGGACCTGACGAACCTCTGGAACACCTGGCTCTACGGCGAGAACAAGCCACGTACTGCAGCGGCAGCACACCAACCCGCCGACGCGGCAGGGCCCCAGCCGTAGCTGGGGCCCTGCTCACTCAGAGGCTCGAAAGCAGCGTCAGACGTTGACGCCGAAGTCCGACGCGATGCCCGTCAGGCCGGACGCGTAGCCCTGGCCGACCGCGCGGAACTTCCACTCCGCGCCGTTGCGGTAGAGCTCGCCGAAGACCATCGCGGTCTCCGTGGCGGCGTCCTCGCTCAGGTCGTAGCGCGCGATCTCGGCGCCACCGGCCTGGTTGACGATGCGGATGTACGCGTTGCGCACCTGGCCGAAGTTCTGACTGCGGGTCACCGCGTCGTAGATCGAGACCGGGAAGACGATCTTGTCGACGTCGGCCGGCAGCCCCGCCAGGTTGACGTTGATCGCCTCGTCGTCGCCCGCGCCCTCACCACTGCGGTTGTCCCCGGTGTGGACGATGGTCTGGTCCGGCGTCGACTTGTTGTTGAAGAAGACGAAGTGACTGTCGGAGTACACCTTGCCGGTCGGGTTGACCGCGATCGCGGACGCGTCGAGGTCGAAGTCGGTACCGGTGGTCGTACGGACGTCCCAGCCGAGGCCGACCGTGACGGCGGTCAGGCCCGGGGCCTCCTTGGTGAGCGAGACGTTGCCGCCCTTGGACAGACTTACAGCCATCGGGATGTCCTCTTCCTTGAAGTCGTGCGGGCCGGTCGGACCCGTGGGGTCCGAAGCTACCGTCACCCGCTCTAACGCCGACAGGCCGCCGCAAGGTTCCAGGCCGCCACGGAAAAGTGGGTGACGTGATGCCCGCCGGCACGGGATCATTGGACGCATGTCCGGGCCTCATGTCATTCGCGGTGCCGTCTCCCTGCCGGAGGCGGAGCTCACGTGGCGTTTCTCCCGGTCCTCAGGGCCCGGCGGCCAGCACGTCAACACCACCGACTCACAGGTGGAACTCCGCTTCGACCTCGCGAGGACCGAAGCGCTGCCCCCCGTCTGGAAGGAACGCGCACTGGAGCGGCTCGCCTCCCGGCTGGTGGGTGGCGTCATCTCCGTACGGTCGTCCGAGCACCGCTCCCAGTGGCGCAACCGCGAGACCGCACTCGTCCGCATGACGGCCCTGCTCGCCGAGGCGACCGCCCCGCCGCCCAAGCCGCGCAGGGCCAAGAAGATCCCCCGCGGCATCAACGAGCGCCGCCTGCGCAACAAGAAGGCGCGCAGCGAGACCAAGCGCGGCCGTTCGGGCGGCTGGGACTAGGGACCAGGGAGTACGCGAGCGCGCTGAGGTGACGACAGTCGGCCCTCAGGCCAAATGGCGGTACCGGCCCCTGAAGTACGCGAGCGGGCCCCCGTCCGCGCTCGGCAGGCCCACTGCGAGGACTCGGCCGATCACCAGCGTGTGGTCCCCCGCCTCCACCCGCTGCTCGGTCCTGCACTCCACCACCGCCAGCGCCCCGCCGATCAGCGGGGCCCCGGACGCCGTGCCCCGCGTATACGGGATGTCCTCGAACAGCAGGCGGTCGCTGAGCCGGCCCTTCATCGCGAACCGCCCCGCGATGTGCCGCTGGCTCTCCGACAGGAGTGACACCGCCCACAGTGGCTGCTCGGCCAGCAGGTCGTCCATGCGTGAGCCGTTCCGTACGCTCACCAGTACCAGCGGCGGGTCCAGCGACACCGACATGAAGGCCGTCGCTGTCATGCCGACGTCCTCACCGCGCGCACCACTGTCCGGATCGTGCGCGGACACGAGGGTCACGCCCGCCGTGAAGCGGGACATCGCGGCCCGGAACTCTTCGCTGCTCACCCCCTCAGGATGCGGGATCGAGGGGTGGGGGGACTGGGGGGAAGTCGTCTGGAACACACAGGAACGCTATGCCCGCCGCTCCGCCCGCCACCATCGGGCCTTGGGACCAGTACGCTCCCCTCCCGGTCCTAGGACCACGAGGCCGCATTTGCGCTATTTGCGTTCAACAAAACCATGGAGCGCTCCCACGCGGCTCCCACCCACCCCATCCAGCCGTTCCTCACCTGACGTGACTTGAGTCACACAGCCCAGTATTTGCTGACCCTGTGTACCGGGTGGGCAGCTCGCTGTGATTCAGTGGCCGTGATACTGCAACAAGTGCGGCGATTGAGAATCCTGGAGTTGCTGTCGAGGTCTCGGGGAGAGCGAACAATGGAGGCCGAGTCCGAGCCGTACGTCCGCCTGGCGACGCTGCGGCAGCTTCACCAGGTGGTCGCCGACCTCAATCGGGCCACCAGCCTGGCTGACACCCTGCAGGCCGTGGCCGACGGAGTCGTCGCGGGTCTCGGGTTCGAGCTGGCCTGCGTAAACCTCGTCCAGCCCGACGGCGACCTCGTCATCGCCGCCTTCGCGGGCAACGCGGCGGCCGAAGCCCTGATCACCGGCCGCGTCGGCTCCCGCGCCTCCTGGGAGCGCCGCCTCTCCATGGGCGAGGCCTGGGGTGACCTGCACTTCATCCCGCACACCGAGGGCTGGGTCCTCCTCGACGACGACGTACCCCAGTGGCACACCGAGGGCCCCGAGCCCCGCTTCGCCGACGAGTGGCACCCGCACGACCGCCTCTACGCCCCCATGTACGCGTCGGGCGGCGGCCAGGAGCTCCTCGGCGTCATCTCCGTCGACCGGCCGCGCAACGGCAGGCACCCCGGCCCCTGGGGCCAGGAGGCGCTCCAGATGTACGCGTCCCAGGCGGCCATTGCGATCAGCAACGCCAGGCTTCGCGCAAACATGCAGCGCGCCCTCGTCCGCCTGGAGCGCGAGCAGCAGGCTCTGCGCGCCAGTGAGGAATCCTTCCGGCAGGCCTTCGAGTACGCCCCCAGCGGCATGGCCATCGCGGAAATGGGCGGCGACCAGCACGGCCGGCTGCTGCGGACGAACGACGCGCTGTGCCGGCTCCTCGGCCGCCCCGCCTCCGCGATGCGCCGTTACTCCTTCGCCGACCTCGTCCACCCCGAGGACATCGGCACCCTGCTGCGTACGTCGGCCGAGGGCGGCCGGGCCGAGCTGCGGCTGGCGCGGCGCGACGGGACGTACGTCTGGGTGTCCCTCCGTAACTCCGTCGTCGCCGACACCACCGACGGGCCGCGCTTCCTCCTCACCCACGTCGAGGACATCGAGGAGCGCAAGCGCCACGAGCTGCACCTCGCCCACCGCGCCTCGCACGACTCGCTCACCGGCCTGCCCAACAGCGCCGAGCTGCGCTCCCGCCTCTCCTCCCGGCTGTGCCGCCGCCCGCACTCGGTGCGCGCCACGGCGGTCGAGGCCCTGGACGCGGCGTACGGCGAGCCTTCCGCGCCCGGGAGGGCCGTGCCCGAGCACGACTTCGACTACAACCCGCACACCGACGCGGGCTCCTTCGACCACCACGTCCACATCGTCGCGCCGACCTCGGACGCCGACGGCGGGGCGGGCGGCGCCGACGACGGCACGAAGGGGCTCGCCGTCCTCTTCTGCGACCTGGACGGCTTCAAGTCGATCAACGACCGGTTCGGGCATCACACGGGAGACGCCGTCCTGATCGAGGTCGCCCGCCGGCTGACGACGTGCGTACGCGACGGAGATACGGTCGCCCGGCTCGGAGGTGACGAATTCGTCGTTCTCGCCGACGGTCTCGGCAGCGCGGACGCCGCCGACCTCGCCGTACGCTTGCGAAACGCCATCATTCCGCCGATCAGAGTCGACGGCAGGGCGGTCCGGGTCGGAGCGAGCTTCGGCATCGGCTGGGCGAGCTGCGGAATGTCGGCGGACGAGGTGTTGCACTCCGCTGACCAGCGGATGTACGTGGAGAAGCGCTCCCGTGCCAAGGTTCACAGGCGAGCGGGCTGACCGACCCCCCACTACCGCACTGTGGTCCACGCCAAACCTTCGGGTTGCCCATTCGGGGTAGGCTCGCCCGGTCGGCGACGGCTGGCGAACATGGTGAGGAGTGACCAGGGATGACTGCCGCGAACAACGGCACGAGCACGCCTGAGGACGACGATCCGTTCGGCTACCTCTACGAGGACGGCCAGGCGGCGGGTGCCGTCTCGCCCCGCTCGGGCGGCTACGGCTACCCGGGCCCGGCCTCGCAGCCCGGGGTGCCCAGAACCTCGTACCACCAGGTGGGAACGGTCGGGCAGCGGCAGTACGGGCAGCAGCAGCACAGCCAGCACCAGCAGCAGTACGGCCAGCAGGTGCCCCCGCAGCAGGCCTACGGCCAGCAGAATTACAGCCAGCCCAACGCCCACTACGCGGCCCCCGAGACACAGCCCGGCGGCGCACCCACCCGCCAGGTGTCGCACGCGGGCGGTGGTGGCGGCCGCAGTGGCGGGCCCAACACCAAGGGCCTGCTGATCGGCGCGGTGGCGGTCGTGGCGGTCGTCCTCATAGGCATCGGCGTGGCCCTGATAACCAGCGGCGACAAGGACGACAAGAACACGCAGGCCGGTGACACGGGCGGCGGCGGCTCCAGCGCCGGCCAGACGGTCAAGCCGAGCGAGGACCCGAAGGACAAGCCGGAGGAGCCGACGGTCGAGCTGCCCAAGAAGGACGCGGCGCTCCTCCAGCTCTCTCCCGGTCTGTCCACGGACAAGACGATTCCCGGTGCGCGGTCGGCGAGCGGCGCGTACGTCCCGCTGAACACGCCGGGTGCCTCCGCGACCTGGACGGTGAAGGTGCCGAAGGCCGGGGCGTACACGCTGTCGATCGACTACGGCGTGCCCGGCAAGGACGCGAAGACCTCGCTGACGGTCAACGGGAAGCCGCACAGCGGCGGGCTGAACATGAAGAACTTCGCCAACGCCGAGGCGGGCGCCTGGGACAAGGGCTGGACCAACACCTTCGCCTTCGTCAACCTCACCGAGGGTGAGAACACCTTCGTGATCTCCTGCGGTGCGGGCGACCAGTGCGAGGCCAACCTCGACCGGCTGGAGCTCAAGGCCGGCCACATCCAGTAGCCCCCGTGCTTCAGGGGCCCATCAGCCCCAGGAAGTGCGCCACCGTCCCGGTCATCGCCTCGCGAGCCGGGACGAGGTACTTCCTGGGGTCGACCGTCGCCGGGTTCGCGTCCAGGTAGGTCCGTACCGCGCCCGTGAAGGCCGTGTTCAGGGCCGTGCCCACGTTGATCTTGACCATGCCCGCCGCGACCGCCCGCCGGATCTCCCCGTCCGGTACGCCCGACGAGCCGTGCAGGACCAGCGGCACGGGTACGGCGGCGCGCAGGGCGGCGATCAGGTCGTGGTCCAGGGCCGCCGTGCGGTCCGTCATCGCGTGGGACGAGCCGACGGCGACGGCGAGGGCGTCCACGCCGGTGTCGGCCACGTAGGACGCCGCCTCCACCGGGTCCGTGCGTACGCCGGGTGCGTGGGCGTCGAGCGGGGCCTCGCCCTCCTTGCCGCCGACCTTGCCCAGCTCCGCCTCGATCCAGATGCCGCGCTCGTGACCCCAGCGCACTGCCTCCGCCGTGGCCTTCACGTTGTCGCCGTACGTCAGCTTCGAGGCGTCGAACATCGCCGAGCTGAAGCCCGCCGGGTGCGCCGCGCGCAGCAGTTCGACCGACTCGACGTGGTCGAGGTGGAGGGACAGCGGGGCGGCGGAGGCGCGGGCCACGGCCGTCGCCGCCGCCGCGATGGCGGTGAGGTCACCGCCGTGGAACTTCACGGCGTTCTCGGAGATCTGGAGGACGGCCGGTGCGCCCGCCCGCTCCGCGCCGGCCGCGATCGCCTCCGCGTGCTCCAGCGTGATGACGTTGAAGGCGGCGAGGCCGTGGCCCGATTCCCTGGCCGCGGTGACGAGTTCGCCGGTGCTGACGAGTGGCATGCGATCCCCTGGTGCTCGTGTGTGGGCGTGGTTACGCCGCCGTGGCGTGGGCGGTGACTTCGACCTGTGGGAGCAGGTCCTCATAGGTCCGTACGTCGAACTCGCCCGCCGCCGGGGCCAGTACGGTCGCCGCCGACAGCGCCACCGCCCGCGCCAGCCGCTCGGGCCAGGGGAGTTGCTCCACCAGCCCCGAGAGCAGCCCGGCCACCGCCGAGTCGCCCGCGCCCGTCGGGTTGCCCTTCACGCGGGCCGGCGGGGCCGCCTGCCACAGGCCCTCGGGGGTGGTGGCGAGCATGCCGTCCGCGCCGAGCGAGGCGACCACGGTGTGCGCGCCCCGGCGGCGGACGTCGTGGGCGGCGCGCAGGGGGTCGCGGGAGCCCGTGAGCTGCGCGAGTTCGTCGGCGTTGGGCTTGACGAGGCCGGGGCGGGCGGCGATGCCGCGGCGCAGTGGTTCGCCGCTGGTGTCGAGGAGTACGGGGACGCCGGCGGTGCGGGCGCGGCGGATCAGTTCGGCGTACGCGCCGACGTGGATGCCGGGGGGCAGGCTGCCGCAGAGGGCCACCGCCTCGGCGCCGCCCAGGAGTTCGGCGTACGAGGCGAGGAAGGCCGCCCACTCGTCGGGGGTGACCGTCGGGCCCGGCTCGTTGAGCTGGGTCGTGTCGCCGGTGGCGGCGTCGACGACGGCGACGGTGCGGCGGGTGTTGCCGGAGACGGGCACGAGTGCGTCGACGGGGGCGAGGGGTGCGAGCAGATCGCGGAGTACGGCGCCGGAGGGGCCGCCCGCGAAGCCGGTCACGACCGTGTCGTGGCCGAGGGCGGCCAGTACGCGCGCCACGTTGAGGCCCTTGCCGCCGGGGCGTTCCGCGACGTCGGTCACCCGGTGCGAGGCGTGCGGTGTGAGGGCCGGGACGCGGTAGGTGATGTCGAGTGCGGTGTTCAGCGTGACCGTCAGGATCACCTGCGTCACCCCCTGTGGAAGCGCTTGCCCTCTGAACCCTGCCGGGGTGATCATGCCAAAAAGAAAGCGGCCGGCCCAGGGTTCCGGGCCAACCGCTCTGTGTCGCTTTGATATCAACTGATGGTGAAATCACCCCAGTTAGGGTTACTTACGGCTCAATCACCCAGGCGCCCTTGCGCATCACGCCCTTGAGCGTGAAGCCGGCGTCCAGGACCACCAGGTCCGCGTCCTTGCCCGGCTCCAGCGAGCCGACCCTGTCGTAGACGCCGAGCAGGCGGGCGGGGTTGGCGGAGATGGACCGTACGACATCCTCGACCGGCAGCCGGTCCACGGTCACCGCGCGCTTGAAGGCGGTGTCGAGGGTGAGCGTGGAGCCGGCGATCGAGCCGCCCTCGACGAGGCGCGCGACCCCGTCCTTGACCTCGACCGCGAGCGGCCCGAGGTCGTACATGCCGTCGCCGAAGCCCGCCGCGTCCATCGCGTCCGTGATGAAGGCGACGCGGGCCGCGCCCGCCCGGTGGTACGCCAGCTCCAGGGCGGCCGGGTGCAGGTGCGTACCGTCGTTGATCAGCTCGACCGTGATCCGCTCGTCCTCCAGGAGTGCGGCGATCGGGCCGGGCGTGCGGTGGCCGAGGGCGGGCATCGCGTTGTAGAGGTGCGTGGCGACACTCGCGCCCGCGTCGATGGCCTCGACGGTCTGCTCGTACGTCGCGTCCGTGTGGCCGATCGCGGCGATCACGCCGTGCTCGGCGAGCAGCCGCACCGAGTCGATGCCGCCGGGCAGCTCGGTCGCCAGCGTGACCATCTTCGCGGTGCCGTGCGCGGCGTCGACCAGCTTGCGGACCTCCGCGGGATCGGGGTCGCGCAGCAGGTCCTCGCTGTGCGCGCCCTTGCGGCACGGCGAGATGAACGGGCCCTCGAAGTGGATGCCGGCCAGGTCGCCCTGCTGGACCAGCTCGGAGAGCAGCGCGGCCTGCCGGGCGAGTACGTCCATCTCGCCGGTCACGGTCGACGCGGCGATCGTCGTCGTGCCGTGCTCGCGGTGCGTCTGTACGCCCCTGAGTACGTCCTCCGCGGTGCCGGAGGTGAAGGACGCGCCGCCGCCGCCGTGCACGTGCATGTCGACGAAGCCCGGCACGATCCAGTGGCCGGAGAGGTCCAGGGAGGGGGCGTCCGCAGGGGCGGCGCCGGCGATGCGGCCGCCCTCGACGATGACCCGGCCGTTCTCCACGGTCCCGGTCGGCAGCACCACCCGGGCGCCGGAAAGAACCTTGCTTGCAGCGCGTCCGGCCATCAGGCGGATACCTCCGTGGCTTCCGTGGAGTCGGCTTTGAGGAGATCCCAGGCGAGGAGCCCCGCGCCCAGGCAGCCGGCGGTGTCCCCGAGGGCCGCCGGAACGATCGAGGGCAGCTTCTGAAACGTGACGCGTTCCGCGACGGCCGCCCGCAGTGGTGTGAACAAGGTTTCCCCCGCCTCGGCCAGTCCGCCACCGATGATCAGGGTGCGGGGGTCCAGGAGGGTGAGCGCGGTGACGAGCCCGTCGGCGAGCGCGCCGATGGCCTCCAGCCACACCTCCCGGGCCCTGGGATCGCCCGACTCGACGGCCTTCGCGCAGTCGGCGGCGTCGGCGTCGGGGTCGCCGGAGGCGGCGGCCCAGGCGGCGGACACGGCGGACGCGGAGGCGAGGCGCTCCAGGCAGCCGCGCTGGCCGCAGCCGCACGGGGGGCCGCCGGGGCGTACGACGATGTGGCCGATCTCGCCGGCGTAACCGTGGGCTCCGGACTCGATGACGCCGTTGATGCCGATGGCGCCGGCGATCCCGGTGCCGAGCGGTACGAACAGGAAGCGGTCCGCGCCCCTGCCCGCCCCGATCCGGCCTTCGGCGAGGCCGCCGGTGCGTACGTCGTGGCCGAGCGCGACCGGCACGCCGTGCAGCTTGCGGCTGAGCAACTCCCGCATGGGTACGTCGCGCCAGCCCAGGTTGGCGGCGTACACCGCGATCCCGTTCTCGGCGTCGACGATGCCGGGTACGGCCACGCCCGCGGCCGAGGCGCTCTCGCCGTACCGCTCCTCGCCGTACGCGCGCAGTTCGGCGGCGAAGCCCGTGATCGTCTCGACGACGGCCTCGGGCCCCCGCTCCCTGCCGGTGGCCCGGCGTGCCTCGTGCAACAGTGCGCCGTCCGCGCCGACCAGCGCGGCCTTCATCCCGGTGCCGCCCACATCGAGGGCGATGACGTGTTTCACGGGAACAGTCTCGCGCGTAAACCCTGGAAAGGTCTAGTCCACTTCGGGGTGGAGGTGTTGTACAAGTGAGACCCCACTGGTGTAGACCTCGCGGGGCGGACTGGGCGAAAATCGCAGCTCATACGCATGTCGGACAACGAATCAGGTGGGGAAAGAGCTGTGCACCGGCGCTTCTTGGGTGTGACCGCGACAGTGGTCGCACTGGGCATGACAGTGGGCCTGGCGGGATGCGGAAGCTCCGACGGCGGTGACGTCACCCTCAAACTCGTCGCGGCGGACTACGACCCCGAGGGCGGCGACAGCACCAAGCAGTACTGGGACGGCGTCGTCACCGCGTTCGAGGCCAAGAACAAGGGCATCAAGGTCGACGTCTCCGTCTACGACTGGAAGGACGTCGACCGCAAGGTCGCCGAGATGGTCGAGGCCGGCGATGCCCCCGACATCGCCCAGATCGGTGCGTACGCCGACTACGCGGCCGAGGACAAGCTCTACCCCGTCGACGAACTGCTCTCCATCCCCGTACAGGCCAACCTGCTCGCCCCGCTCGCCGAGGCGGGGGAGGTCAGCCGGGTGTCGTACGGCATCCCGTTCGTCGCCAGCACCCGCCTGCTCTTCTACAACCAGACGCTCTTCGACCAGGCCGGCGTCGAGCCCCCCAAGACGTGGGACGAGATCGAGAGCGCGGCCAAGGCGCTCAAGCAGCGCGGTGTGAAGTACCCGTTCGCGCTGCCGCTGGGCAATGAAGAGGCCCAGGCCGAGACCATGATGTGGATGCTCAGCAACGGCGGCGGTTACACCGACTCGGTCGGTTCGTACACGATCGACTCCGTGCAGAACATCGAGGCCTTCAGCTGGCTGAAGGACACCCTGGTCGGCGAGGAGCTGACCGGGCCCGTCGCCCCCGGCAAGCTCGACCGGAAGCCCGCCTTCGCCGCGTTCGCGAACGGCGAGGTCGGCATGCTCAACGGCCACCCCTCGCTTCTCCAGCAGGCCGCGAAGAACGGCGTCAAGGTCGGCATGGTGCCGCTGCCGGGGCCCAACGGCAAGGCGAGGTCGAGCATGGGCGTCGCCGACTGGATGATGGGCTTCAAGCAGCACGGCCACGGCAGGCAGATCGGCGAGTTCCTCGACTTCGCGTACAGCGACGAGAACGTCCTGGAGTTCGCCGACGAGTACGACCTGCTGCCGGTCACCGTCTCCGCGTCCGAGACGATGGGCGCGGACCCGGCGCACAAGGAACTGTGGCCGTTCCTTGAGGCGCTGCCCGGATCGACGCTCTACCCGGTCGGCAAGACGTCGTGGGCGAAGGTCAGCGAGAACATCAAGAAGCAGATCGGTTCGGTGGTCGGACCCAACGGCGATCCCACCGGAACCCTTGGCGCGATCGGCCGCGAGGCGGCGGCCCAGGAGAACGCC
Source organism: Streptomyces sp. ISL-99 (assembly GCF_018614005.1). Classification (NCBI taxonomy): domain Bacteria; kingdom Bacillati; phylum Actinomycetota; class Actinomycetes; order Kitasatosporales; family Streptomycetaceae; genus Streptomyces; species Streptomyces sp. ISL-99. Next base: position 302,404 of record NZ_JAGGPC010000012.1, on the reverse strand, counting down.
GAGTAGGCGAACCGGCCGCTCTCCCCTCCGCCCTAGACTGCTCATATGCCTTACCCCCCGGACGAGCCCGCCGCCCAGGACGCGACGGACGCGCCCGTCGCGTCGGCCGGGCCCCTCCCGAGGGAGGACGACGGGGGCGGCACTGAGCCGTCCGCCCCGTCCGAGCCCTCCGGGCTTTCCGAGCGGGACCGTGCTGTTCTTGCCGTTGAGCGGCAGTCGTGGCCGGGGCCCGGCGCCAAGGAGCGGGCGATACGGGAGCAGCTCGGCATCTCGCCGACCCGCTACTACCAGCTCCTCAACGTCCTGCTCGACGACCCACGCGCCCTCGCCCACGACCCCGTCACGGTCAACCGCCTCCGCCGCGTACGGGACGCTCGGCGCGGGCGCCGGTAGGGTCAGGGGGCATGGGCAGCCAATCGCAACCGCACCCCCTGCCGACCGACTTCACTCCCGCGACCCCCGCCGGCCGCGACGGCCTGGCCGCGCTGTTGGCCGCACCGGACCGGGCGGTGATCGCCCTCGACTTCGACGGCACGCTCGCCGACATCGTCCCCGACCCGGAGCAGGCCCGCGCCCACCCCGGCGCGGTGGCGGCGCTCGCCGCACTCGCGCCGAACGTCGGCTCCGTAGCCGTGATCACCGGCCGCCCGGCCGGCGTCGCGGTCCGTTACGGCGGCTTCGCCGGAGTCCCCGGCCTGGAACACCTCGTCGTACTCGGCCATTACGGCGCCGAGCGCTGGGACGCCGTCACCGGCACCGTCCGTGCCCCCGCCGCACACCCCGGCGTACAGGCCGCCCGCGCCGAACTCCCCGGCTTCCTCGAAGGCATCGGCGCCTGGCGCGGCTCGTGGATCGAGGAGAAGGGCCAGGCCGTCGCCGTCCACACACGGCGCGCCGAGGACCCCGTAACGGCGTTCGAGTCCCTGCGCGTTCCCCTCGCCGAGCTCGCCGCCCGCCACGGGCTGATCGTCGAACCCGGCCGCCTGGTGCTGGAGTTGCGCCCGCCCGGCATCGACAAGGGCGTGGCGCTCGCCGAGTACGTACGCGAGGTCGGCGCGGGCTGCGTGCTGTACGCGGGGGACGATCTGGGCGACGTCGCCGCGTACTCCACAGTCGAGAAGCTCCGTACGGAGGGCGTCCCCGGCCTGCTGGTGTGCAGCGGCAGCGAAGTACCCGCGCTCGCGGACCGGGCCGACCTGGTGGTGGACGGCCCGGCGGGAGTGGTGGGGCTGCTTACGGCGTTGTCGCAAACCGCCGGACGGGATTGATCACGCGCCCAGGGCGGACAAGCCCGGCGTGAGCCGCCGCAGCCGATCGTCGTCGACGGGCGAGGCCGACCCTGCCGCTCCCGCCGGTCGACGACGTGCGGGCGCGGCGGCCACGCCCCTGGGGGCCACGGCATGACACGGCACGGCACGTCCGCCGCCGCGGCTTCGCCTCGCCTGCGGCGAAACCGCGGCTCCCCGGGTTGCGAGCCGGTGTGTACAGTCGGCTCGCCTCAGCGGTTGCCGGACGCGCGGGGCGGCCTTCCCCGACCGGCCAGGTGAACCCATGACGAGCACACGCAGCGAGTCGCAGCTGTCCGAAGAGGGCACTGTTCCGTCTCTGCCGGAGCGCAAGCAGCGGATGCGGCGCCGCCTGGAGCGGCTGATCGGCATCGCCGCCACGGAAGGCAACGCCGTGGTTCCGCTGCGCAACGGGGACGAGATCTTCGCGGCCATGCTGGAGAGCATCCGCAGCGCCGAGCACACCGTGGACATGATGACGTTCGTGTACTGGCGCGGTGAGATAGCCCGCGACTTCGCGAAGGCGCTGGCGGACCGGGCACGCAACGGGGTGCGCGTGCGGCTGCTGCTGGACGGCTTCGGCAGCCGGCTCATCGAACAGGACCTGCTCGATCTGATGGACCGGGCCGGGGCCGAGGTGACGTGGTTCCGCAAGCCTCTGTACCTCTCCCCGCTCAAGCAGAACCACCGCTGCCACCGCAAGGTGCTGGTCGTCGACGAATCGGTGGCCTACACCGGCGGGGTCGGCATAGCCGAGGAGTGGTGCGGCAACGCCCGTAACGAGAACGAGTGGCGCGACACCCACGTCCAGGTACGCGGCCCCGCCGTGGACGGCATCGCCGCCGCCTTCGCACAGAACTGGGCCGAGTGCCACGACACCCTCTTCGACGCGCGCGACCGCTTCACCGGCCACACACCGCAGGGCGACGCCGTGGTGCAGGTCGTCCGCGGTTCGGCCAGCTTCGGCTGGCACGACATGCAGACCCTCATGCGGGTCATGCTCGAATCCGCAGAGGAACGTTTCCGCCTGGCCACCGCCTACTTCGCCCCCGACGCCTACTTCGTCGATCTGCTGTGCGCGGCGGCCCGGCGCGGCGTCGAGGTGGAGATCCTGCTGCCCGGCCCCCACACCGACAAGCGGGTCTGCCGCCTGGCCGGCCAGAACTTCTATGAGGACCTTCTCGCGTGCGGGGTGCGCATCTTCCAGTACCAGCCGACGATGATGCACGCCAAGGTCATCACCGTCGACCGGGTCACCGCCCTGATCGGCTCGACCAACTTCAACCGCCGCTCCCTCGACCACGACGAAGAGATCATGCTCGCCGTCCTGGACGAGGACTTCACCGCCACCATGGACCGGCACTTCGACGAGGACCTGCGGGTCAGCGAACAGATCGAGAAGGGCCGCTGGAAACACCGCTCCGTGACACAGCGGATGCGGGAGGCGGCCGTCGGCCCCATCCGCCGGTTCCTCTGAGCGACATTCACGGCCACAGCCACGGAACCAGAGCCGCCCCGCGCCTGGTCAGTGCGACGTCAGCGCCGAGAGCTGCGCCAGGAACCACGCCGCCGGCGGCAGCGCCGTAGCCGCCGCGGCCAGCCGCTTCGAACGCTCCGCCCGCTCACCCGGCTCCATCACCAGCGCCGCGTGCAGCGCGTCCGCCGTCGCCATGACGTCGTACGGGTTGACCACGATCGCGTCGTCGCCCAGCTCCTCGTACGCCCCCGCCTCCCGCGAAAGCACCAGCGCGCACCCCGCGTCGGAGACGACCGGCACCTCCTTCGCCACGAGGTTCATGCCGTCCCTGATCGGGTTGACCAGCGCCACGTCAGCCATCCGGTACGCCGCCAGCGACCGCCCGAAGTCGTCGTCCAGCTCCATCAGCACCGGCTGCCAGTCGTCCGTCCCGTACTCCGCGTTGATCTCGTCGGCGAGCCGCCGCACGGCCGCCGTGTAGTCCCGGTACACCGCCAGGTCCTGCCGCGACGGATACGCGAAAGCGATGTGCACCACCCGCCCGCGCCACTCCGGCCGGTCCGTGAGCAGCTGCCGGTAGGCGAGCAGGCCGCGGACGATGTTCTTGGAGAGCTCCGTACGGTCCACCCGGACCACCGTCCGGCGTCCGGCCCCCACCCGCTCCCGCAGCCTGACCATCCACTCGTTGACGTCCTCCTGGTGCGCCCGCTCCCGCAGGAAGTCCGCGTCGGCGCCCAGCCCGTGCACCCCGAGCGCCGTGCCCTCCAGGGCGTCCGCGCCCAGCACATCCACCGCGCACGCCGCGAAGGCGTCCGCCCAGCGCCGCGTCAGGAACGCCACCCGGTCCGCGCCCAGCAGCCCCCGCAGGAGCTGGCGCGCGATGTCGTCGGGGAGGAGGCGGAAGTAGTCGACCGGCGCCCACGGGGTGTGCGTGAAGTGGCCGATCCGCAGGTCCGGGCGCAGCTCGCGCAGCATGCCGGGCACCAGGCACAGGTGGTAGTCCTGCACCAGCACCGCCGCGCCCGGGGCCGCCTCGGCCGCCAGCGCGTCGGCGAAGGCGCGGTTGTACGTCTCGTACGCCGCCCACTGCCGCCGGAACTCCGCGTCGAAGGCCGGCTCCAGCGGCGTCTGGTAGAGCATGTGGTGGACGAACCACAGCACGGAGTTCGCGATGCCGTTGTACGCGTCCGCGTGCACACCGGCGTCGATGTCGAGCATCCGTACGCCCGCCGTGCCCGTTCCGCGCCGTACCGCCTCCCGGTCGCCGTCCCCCAGCGCCGCGCACACCCACAGCGAGGCCGCCCCCTCGCCGGACTTCCCGATCGCCGAAAGGCCCGAGACGAGACCACCCCCGCCGCGCTTCGCGGCGAGCGTGCCGTCCTCACGGAGCGTGTACGAAACCGGGCCGCGATTGGAAGCGACAAGAACCTGTGCAGCGCGCTCGGAGACCATGTGGCGAACCTAGCCCGTCCGGGAAGCCCTCAAACGTGCGTACGGCTCACACCGGCCACGGCGACTCACACCGGCCACAGCGGCCCACCTCGGCCACGGCGCCCCACCCCGGCCGCACCGGTGCTCACGCGGCCCGCCGCGCCGCGTACTCGTCGATCTCGCACATCGGCGGCCGCTCCTCCGTGTCCACCGCGTGCGTCCGCGGCACGAACCCGATCCCGTCCTCGCCCCGCTCGAACTGCGTCAGCGCAGGCCGCACCAGCGGGCCGCGCGAAAGCCGCAGGTGAGCCGTGCGGTAGATGGTGGCGGCCATCCGCCCGAGCGCCTGCCCGTCCTGATGGCGGTGTTTGCGTACGCCGACGTCGACCTGGGCCAGTGCGTCGAGGCCCACCGTATGGAGCGAGTCGACGAGCAGGCCCAGCTCCACTCCGTAACCGACGGGGAAGGGCAGCCGCTCAAGGAGCGAGCGGCGTACCGCGTACTCGCCGCCCAGCGGCTGGACGAACCCGGCCAGCCGCGGCCAGTGCAGATTGAGCAGCGGGCGCGCCACCAGCTCCGTCACCCGGCCGCCCTGACCTGTGGCTTCGCCGAGGGGGCGGTCGTACATCGCCTTTACGAAATGCACGTCGGGTTCCGTCAGCAGCGGGCCGACGATGCCCGAGACGAACGAGGCGGAGAAGTCCTTCAGGTCCGAGTCGATGAAGCACACGATGTCACCGTGCGTGACGATGAGTGACCGCCACAGCACCTCGCCCTTGCCGGGCAGGGCCGGTATTCGCGGCAGTACGGCGTCCCGGTGGACGACCCGCGCCCCCGCGGCCGTCGCCATCTGGGCAGTGCGGTCCTTCGAGCCGGAGTCGACGACGACGAGCTCGTCGACGAGGGGCACGGCCTCCATCAGCTCGTGGCGTATCGCCGCGACGATGTCGCCGACCGTCTCCTCCTCGTCGAGGGCGGGCAGCACCACGCTGACGGTGAGGCCGCGCCGGGCCTTGGCCGCGACCAGCTGGTCCAGCGGCCGGTCGGCCGTGGACCAGGACCGCAGGTCCAGCCAGCGCTCCACCTCTTCCAGCACGTGCTTTCTCCCTCGTCCGGCGAGCCGTCGCACGACTCGTCATGTGATCCATCTCGCGGTGCGGACGACTGTCTCAACCGTCCGGGGGTTCGGTTACAGTCTTGAACAACGCGGACGACCCTTGCATCTCGGGGGGTGCCGCGGGACAAACGCGCCGGGCCCAGACCCGGCGCCATAGCGCTCATCCAGAGGGACAGAGGGAACGGCCCGTTGAAGTCCCGGCAACCATTCCGCCGACCGCGAGGTAACGGTGGGGACGGTGCCAATTCCGTCTCACGGCGAAACGCGCCGTGGGGAAGATGAGGAGAAAGGGCCTCGCCACCATGGCTGTGCAGTCTGTTGAAGCCGATGCAAGCACCACGAATTCCCTGCCCGTAGACCTGGGCCCCGCCACCGCGCTTTCCTGCCGCGAGTGCGGAGAACGATTCGAACTCGGCCCGATCTTCGCGTGTTCTTCCTGTTTCGGCCCTCTTGAGGTCGCTTACGAGCTGCCCCTCGGTGACGCCGAAGGTCTCCGCAAGCAGATCGAGGCCGGACCGGACAACATCTGGCGGTACGCGCCCCTGCTGCCCGTGCCCGCCGACGTGGCCACCAAGCCGAGCCTGAACCCGGGCTTCACCAAGCTCGTCAAGGCCGACAACCTGGCCCGCGAGCTGGGTGTCACCGGCGGCCTGTACGTCAAGGACGACTCCGGCAACCCGACGCACTCCTTCAAGGACCGTGTCGTCGCCATCGCCGTCGAGGCGGCCCGCGCGTTCGGCTTCACGACGCTCTCCTGCTCCTCCACCGGCAACCTCGCCGGCGCGGTCGGCGCCGCCGCCGCGCGGGCCGGTTTCCGCTCGTGCGTGTTCATCCCGCACGACCTGGAGCAGGGCAAGGTCGTCATGGCCTCGGTCTACGGCGGCGACCTGGTAGGCATCGAGGGCAACTACGACGACGTCAACCGCTTCTGCTCGGAGCTCATCGGCGACCCGCTGGGCGAGGGCTGGGGATTCGTCAACGTCAACCTGCGCCCGTACTACGGCGAGGGCTCCAAGACCCTGGCGTACGAGATCTGCGAGCAGCTCGGCTGGGAGATCCCGGACCAGCTCGTCATCCCGATCGCCTCGGGCTCGCAGCTCACGAAGATCGACAAGGGGCTGAAGGAGCTCATCGCGCTGGGCCTGGTCGAGGACAAGCCGTACAAGATCTTCGGCGCTCAGGCCGAGGGCTGCTCCCCGGTGTCGACGGCCTTCAAGGCCGGGCACGACGTCGTACGGCCGCAGAAGCCGAACACGATCGCCAAGTCGCTCGCGATCGGCAACCCGGCCGACGGCCCGTACGTCCTGGACATCGCCCGCCGCACGGGCGGCGCGGTCGAGGACGTCAACGACGAGCAGGTCGTGGAGTCGATCAAGCTGCTGGCCGAGACGGAGGGCATCTTCGCGGAGACCGCGGGCGGCGTGACCGTCGGCGTGACGAAGAAGCTCATCGAGGCCGGACTGCTCGACCCGGCCCTGACCACCGTCGTGCTCAACACGGGCGACGGCCTGAAGACCCTTGAGGCGGTGGCCCCGACCACGGGCCAGTCCGCCGTCATCCGCCCCAACCTGGACTCTTTCCGAGAGGCTGGCCTCGCATGAGTGTCAACGTCCGCATCCCCACCATTCTTCGTACGTACACGGACGGCAAGGCCGAGGTCGCGGCCGAGGGCGCGACCCTCGCCGAGGTCATCGCCGATCTGGAGAAGAACCACGCGGGCATCGCGGCCCGCGTCCTGGACGACCAGGGCAAGCTGCGCCGCTTCGTGAACGTGTACGTGAACGACGACGACGTGCGCTTCGAGCAGGGCCTGGAGACGGCCACGCCGGACGGTGCCGGCGTCTCGATCATCCCGGCCGTCGCCGGAGGCTGACCATTCGGCACAGTGCCGGAGGCTGATCTCCGCCGGTCGCCCTCGGCATTGCTTCCATTGCCCCCTCCGCCATGAAAGCGGAGGGGGCAATTCTGCATGGTTGAGCGCGGTACAGTTGGGAAGCCCCCCTCCGCTGCCTGTGCCCGGCGCATATGAGAATGCGACCCCGTGCGACAAGAAGCAGCCAAAGTGCCGGACCCAAATGCCGCCAATGCGCGCCTTGTCCGGCCCGACTTGCCCGGGAAACCTGAGAATTCTTCACATTCGCGTGCTCATCCATGCCCAGATTTCTCGTCGGATTGACCTGTTGCAGAGGGCAGTTGGGCGGATACATTCAGCCGCGGTCGACGCGTTCCGGCGCACGCCCTCTCCTGTCGGAGGGTGGAGGAGTCTGACCCAGGACCCGCGAAGTGCGGTCCTGTGCAAGGGCCAGAAATAGGGGAGTTAAGCCATGGCTCAGGGCACCGTCAAGTGGTTCAACGCGGAGAAGGGGTACGGCTTCATCGCGGTCGACGGTGGTGCGGATGTTTTCGTCCACTACAGCGCGATCCAGATGGACGGGTACCGCACCCTTGAAGAAGGTCAGCGAGTCGAATTCGAGATCTCGCAGGGCCAGAAGGGTCCGCAGGCGGACATGGTCAAGCTCGCCGTCTGATCTCGGCGCGATCGGCCACCGACGCACTCACACACGAAGGGCCTGTACCCCGCACCGGGTACAGGCCCTTCGTGCGTGTCCACATCTGAGGGGGACGCTTGCACTCGGAGGGGTCGAGTGCTAATCATTGGCGTTAGCACTGTTAGCACTCTCCCAGTGAGAGTGACAGAAGGACCGGGCCGGTGAGGCCCGCAGGCCTGGTGGGACAAGGAAAACCACCAGGCAGGCTGGCCGTCCGTCGCGGGCGCCACTCGGTCCGGAGAATCCACCCCAGTCCGGGAGGACCACTTCACATGGCCAAGATCATCGCGTTCGACGAGGAGGCACGGCGCGGTCTCGAGCGCGGGATGAACCAGCTCGCCGACGCCGTCAAGGTCACCCTCGGCCCCAAGGGCCGTAACGTCGTCCTCGAGAAGAAGTGGGGCGCCCCCACGATCACCAACGATGGTGTTTCCATCGCCAAGGAGATCGAGCTCGAGGACCCGTACGAGAAGATCGGCGCCGAGCTGGTCAAGGAAGTCGCGAAGAAGACCGACGACGTAGCCGGTGACGGCACGACGACCGCGACTGTCCTCGCCCAGGCTCTGGTCCGCGAGGGCCTGCGCAACGTCGCCGCCGGCGCCAACCCGATGGCCCTCAAGCGTGGCATCGAGAAGGCCGTCGAGGCCGTCTCCGCCGCTCTCCTTGAGCAGGCCAAGGACGTGGAGACCAAGGAGCAGATCGCTTCGACCGCCTCCATCTCCGCCGCCGACACCCAGATCGGCGAGCTCATCGCCGAGGCGATGGACAAGGTCGGCAAGGAAGGCGTCATCACCGTCGAGGAGTCGCAGACCTTCGGTCTGGAGCTTGAGCTCACCGAGGGCATGCGCTTCGACAAGGGCTACATCTCGGCGTACTTCGCCACCGACATGGAGCGTATGGAGGCGTCGCTCGACGACCCGTACATCCTGATCGTCAACTCCAAGATCTCCAACGTGAAGGACCTCCTTCCGCTGCTGGAGAAGGTCATGCAGTCGGGCAAGCCGCTGCTGATCATCGCGGAGGACGTCGAGGGCGAGGCGCTGTCCACGCTCGTCGTCAACAAGATCCGTGGCACCTTCAAGTCCGTCGCCGTCAAGGCTCCGGGCTTCGGTGACCGCCGCAAGGCCATGCTCGGCGACATCGCCATCCTCACCGGTGGCACCGTCATCTCCGAGGAGGTCGGCCTCAAGCTGGAGAACGCCGGTCTCGACCTGCTCGGCCGCGCCCGCAAGGTCGTCATCACCAAGGACGAGACGACGATCGTCGACGGTGCCGGTGAGAGCGACCAGGTCCAGGGTCGCGTCAACCAGATCCGTGCCGAGATCGAGAACTCCGACTCGGACTACGACCGCGAGAAGCTCCAGGAGCGCCTGGCGAAGCTGGCCGGCGGCGTGGCCGTCATCAAGGCCGGTGCCGCCACCGAGGTCGAGCTCAAGGAGCGCAAGCACCGCATCGAGGACGCGGTGCGCAACGCCAAGGCCGCTGTCGAGGAGGGCATCGTCGCCGGTGGTGGCGTGGCTCTGCTCCAGGCCACGGCCGTCTTCGAGAAGCTTGAGCTCTCGGGCGACGAGGCGACCGGCGCCAACGCCGTGCGTCTCGCGCTGGAGGCCCCGCTCAAGCAGATCGCCGTCAACGGTGGTCTCGAGGGTGGCGTCATCGTCGAGAAGGTGCGCAACCTGCCGATCGGCCACGGTCTGAACGCCGCGACCGGTGAGTACGTCGACATGATCGCAGAGGGCATCATCGACCCGGCGAAGGTCACGCGTTCCGCTCTGCAGAACGCCGCGTCCATCGCCGCGCTGTTCCTCACCACCGAGGCCGTCATCGCCGACAAGCCCGAGAAGGCCGGTGCCCCCGCGGGCGGCGGCATGCCGGGCGGTGACATGGACTTCTGATCCGTCGAGGATCAGTAGCTCCATCGCAGTACTGCTTGCTGTACCGCTGTACGCGACCGAGGGCGGCACTCCCATTGCGGGGGTGCCGCCCTCGGGCGTTGGCGTTCACCCGCTCCGGTGCAATTACTTAGAGTATTCAAACCACGCCAGCGAGTGATTGCGCGTGATCGTTTCTGCATGGTGCCATCGTGACCATGCCACAACCCATGAGGATCGCCCTCGCGGCCGCCGTTACGGCTGTCCTGGCGACCGTAGGCCCGTTGACCGCCTCAGCAGCGCCGTCCGCCTCGGCGGAGCGCTCCACTCCCGCGCCGTTGCGCCTCTCGGACCAACCCGTTCCCGGCCAGTACCTCGTGGCCATGAAACCGACGGCGGACGTTGCCAAAGCTGCGCGCCAGGTGGGCGCCACACCCCTGTTCAGCTTCAAGAAGGTGATGAACGGCTTCGCGGCCAAGCTCACGGACGCCCAACTGGCCACGGTCCGGGCGGACCCGAACGTGGCGGCCGTGGAGCAGGACGCCAAGGTCACCGCGTCCGCGCCCGCCGCGTCCTGGGGCCTGGACCGCATCGACCAGCGCAACCTGCCCCTCGACGGCCAGTTCACCACCAACGCGACCGGCGCCGGAGGGACGGCGTACATCCTCGACACCGGTATCGACTACAGCCACTCCGAGTACGCGGGGCGCGCCCGGTTCGGCTTCGACGCCTTCCCGGCCGAAGGGCGCTTCGGGCGGGACTGCCACGGGCACGGCAGCCACGTCGCGGGTACCGTCGGCGGCCGGACGTACGGAGTGGCGCCGCAGGCCGACCTCTACAGCGTCCGGGTCCTCAACTGTGAGGGCGCGGGCAGCAATGCCACGGTGATCGCCGGTCTCGAATGGGCGGCGTCGCACGCCGCGCTCACCCCCGCCAGGCCGGCCGTACTCAACGGATCGCTCGGCGGGGAGAGGTCGGCACTGGTGAACGCCGCCGCCACCGCCCTCTCGGACAGCGGTGTACTGCCGGTCGTCGCGGCGGGCAATGAGGCGAAGAACGCGTGCGGGGTCTCACCGGCGTCCGCACAACGAGTGGTCACGGTCGCCGCGTCCACCAGCTCCGACGCGCAGGCATCCTTCTCCAACTACGGCCGGTGCGTGGATCTCTTCGCGCCGGGCACCGCCATCGTCTCGGCCAGACTCGGCGGCGGCAGCGTCGCGATGAACGGCACCTCCATGGCCACTCCGCACGTGGCCGGGACCGCCCTGCTCTACAACACCACCCACCCGACGGCCACGTCGGCGCAGATCGCGGACTGGATCGATACCACCTCCACCAAGGACGTACTGTCGGGCGTCACCCCGGGCACGCCCAACAAGCTCCTGTTCACCGGCGGCATCTGACGGCCCCCCGCTGCGGCGACGCTCTGCCCTCCGCCCCCGGTTCGGGAGGCGGAGGGCAGGCGGCGTGCTAGTGGGCGAAGTCCTTGAGCCTTTCGGTGTCCAGCGTGATGCCGACGGGGTCGGGGAGCGGGACGGTGTCACCGTACGCATATGAGGGGTGTTCCTCGTACCTGCCGTGCTTCGGACGGCTGAACACGGTCAGGGTGTGGTTGTCGCGGTCGATGAGAAGGTAAACGGGGATGCCGTCGGTGGCGTAGGCGCCGCGCTTCTCGATGCGGTCGCGGCGGTGGGTGTCGGAGTCGTGGGACGTGATCTCGACGAGCATGAGGACGCCGTTGGGGTGCGCCCACTCCTCCTGGCCGGCGAAGTGCCCGATCGGTGCGAGGGCTCCGTCTGGGCGTGCCCGGCCTTTGCGGTAGGTATCGATCAACAGCCCCTGCTCGGGATAGAGGCCCAGGTCGGGGCGGTGCTGCATGCACTGCCGCATCAGCCACATGTAGATCTCTCCGTGATCGCCATCCGGCACGGGCTTGACCCTTAGCTTTCCGTTGATGAGTTCGAGCGTCACTGTCTCGGGCGCCCTGCGGGCAAGCTCCTCGAAGTCTTCGACGTCGATACGGCCGTGCTTGACCACCAGCCGTCCCCCGATGAATTCGAGCTTTACGTTCCTGGGTGCCTTGCGGGCGAGCTCGTCGAAGTCCTCGATGGACATCTCCGGGCGATCAGCAGTGCTGGGGGTCATGGCGTCGCCTCCTCCCCTACATCGTGCCCCGCTTCTGGCGTGGGTGGGCTGAACAGTCATGCGCGGGTCCCTTCGGGGCGGCGTGTCGCGGCCGCGGCTCGGATCTTGGCCGCGTGAGCGCGGACGTCGGCCTCGGGGAGGCCGTCGCGCGGCGGGAGCGGCGGCTCCGCGCGGCAGACCCGGCACAGGCCGCCGGACAGCGCCTCGGGCCGAGCGGGCGCCCGGCATTCGGTGCACTCCAGGACGCGGAGGGTGGGGGCGGGGCCCTGGGCGCCCAGGTCGGCGGGGTGCGATGCGCGTTCGGGTGGGAGCTTCGCCAGCCGGGTCCGGGCGATGGCGGCGGGACGGTGGACCTCGGCAGGCAGTCCGGCGGTCAGCGCGTGCCGCAGCTCGGCGTCGGTTGCGCCGCGCGTCAGCCAGTCGGTGGCGAGGGACTCAAGGGTGACGCAGTCGTCCGCCGAGAGGGACATCTGGGGCTTGGTACGGCCGACGGAGGCGAGGATCTCGTACGCGCGGGAACGCTGCTGGGGCTGCGGGCGGCTCGGCTGCCGGGCGGGCGTGGCGGTGGTGGTGCCGCTGCTGCCTTGGCCCTGGCCCTGGAAGGCGGCCCACCAGGCGTCGTCCCTGGCCGTACGGGAGAAGAACGTGCGGGTCACCCAGCGCCGGCTGCCGGTCGCCTCGTCGGTGACCGTCTCCCGGCCGAGGCGCAGGTGACCGGCTTCCGACAGGCGGCGAAGGGACGTGCGTACGGCGCACTGGCCGTAGTCCGGGAGGACCTTGGCCAGCATCTTCACGGAGATGTCCGAGCCGTCGGGCAGCCGGTCGATGTACGCCGCGATGGACGCCTCGCGGCGGGGTAGATGGGCGAAATCACTTTCGCGCCGGGGTAGTTGTTCGGGCGCGCTGCGCTTTCCGTAACCCGGATTGGCGAGGGGATGTGCGGGCGGGGAGGGGGCAGCATTAAGCTGGCTTGCAGCCAAGGGATCGCTCGATTCGATCTTGATGGTCAAGCCCTCGTCGGTGTTGTCCGCACCGGCGGGGGCTGTTCTGTTCGTTAATCGGGCACGCTAGACCGTCGCGACGTACTGTGGCAAGCCGGTCACGGAAAGTCATTCGCCGTGATGTGGGCGGGAGTTGGACGGGTGGTTGGGTAGTTCTCACCCGCCCAATCCACTGAAAAGGGCTCGGACTCCGAGGCTTGAGCCTCGGGCCGGATCAGGGGCCTGTGAGCTGCCCGTTCTTCACGCCGAGAAGGAACGCGGACCAGCTCTCGGCCCGGAGCTCAAGCTTCGGACCGGTGGGATTCTTGGAGTCCCGGACGGGGACGATGCCGGGGTGGCCGTCGGCGACTTCGAGGCAGTTGCCGCCGCTGCCGTCGCTGTGCGTGGACTTGCGCCAGGTTGCCACCTCCAGGCAGTTGCCGCCGTCGCCGCCGCTGTAGCTGGACTTGTGCCAGGTCGCGCCGCTCAGGTCGTACTCAGGGCTGGTCCTCATGGGCGTAATCCTCCGCCACCGATTCGATCAGAGCCATGGACGCTTCCGGTGACAATGCGCTGGCCCTGACCAGATCGTAAGCCAGTTCGTATCGGGCGACCGAAGCCGGATCGTCCAACAACTGGCCTGATCCCAGGCCCTCAAGGTAGGCGAGCGGTGGTGCGTCCGAGAAGGACATCAGCTTCAGGCCGCCGTCCATGGCGGCGTGCGCGCCCGCTTGGAACGGCAGTACCTGCACGATGATCCGGTAGTGGCGCGCGAGAGTCACCACGTGTCGCATTGCTTCCTTCATCACCGCAGCGCCGCCAACCTTTCGACGTAACACCGCCTCGTCCAGAACCACCCACAACAACGGCGTTGTTGGATCGTCGAGGAGGTGCGCGCGCTCCAGCCGCGCCGCCACCAGCCCGTCGATCACCTCCTCCGTCGCCGTCGGCTGGTACGCGCGGAAGATCGCCCTCGCGTATGCCTCCGTCTGCAACAGGCCCGGGATCAGCAGCGGCGCGTACTCCTTGATCGCCGTTGCGATCGCTTCCGCCTCGGCCGCCTCCGCGAAGTGGTCCGGGTACTTCGATTTGGTGGACGCCTTGCAGTTCCGCTCGAAGAAGCCGCCCGTCCCCAAGATCTCGTCTATCTTCACGGCGTACTCCGGCATCATCCGCCGCGTACCCGCCTCCAGTTGGCCGATGAACGAGCCGCTGACGAACAGCGGTTGGCCGAGCTCGTCCTGGGTGAGTCCGGATTTCTCCCGCGCGTGGCGCAGCTCCGCGCCGAGCAGGGCGCGTGGGGAGGAGGAGGGATCGAGGTCCTTTGGTCCGGGCATGGCAACTCCCTGTCGTACATACGGGGTTGTTGGGCCGTTTTCGCTGTCAGGCTAGTGCGTCTTCGGCCACGCTGTGTGAGTAAAGCGAACACTCAGCGTGTGGAGGTGCCTGGACATGGTGGTGCGATCGTCGGAACGTCTGCGGGCTGCGGAAGACGTGGTGGCCCAGCTGCGGGAGGGGCTCGGGGGCGTGGCGGTGACGCTGCCGTCGCTGCGGGTGGACCTGCTGTCGCTGGCGAGCGAGGCGCCGTATCCGCTGGTGGACCTGGGGCGCTGCAACCTCGACACGGCGTTGCGGCTCGCCGCCGTACTCCAGGGGCTGAAGCCGTGACGGGGGAGTACGCCATCGACGTGCGGGACGGGCGGATGGGCCGGGTCATGGGGCGGGTGGGCCCTTACGTACAGCTACGACCGCCGGGCGGGGGCAAGGAGTGGGACTGTCCACCGGAGCATGTGCGGCCGGTCGCGCTCGGGGAGGTGCTGAGAGCGAGAGTGCGGGAGATCAACGCGCAAGGGCGGCTGCCGTGAGGCGCGGCAGTGGGGCGGCGGTTGCGTCATGCCTACGCGGCCTTGCGCAGTCGGGTGGCGGCTGCTTCGGCCTCCCGTACGACCCGGTCGGTGTCGACGTCGACGAGCCGGCCGTCGAGTTTCAGCGGCCGGCCGTCGACGAACACCGCGTGGACGTTCTCCGGCCGTCCGTTGAAGACGATCTGGTTGATCCAGTCGAACCGCGGGGCGAAGTTCAGCGCGGCAGGGTTGATCACGACGACGTCGGCTCGTTTGCCGGGGGTCAGCGAGCCGACCCGGTCGGCGACGCCGATGGCCTCGGCGCCGCCCAGCGTTGCCATGCGCAGGACGTCGTGCACCTGGGGGAAGACTCCGGCGTCCGTCGAGCGGGCCCGTTGCAGGCCGATGGCCGTCTTCATCAGGGCGTGGAAGTCGGATGTGTCGTTGGTGCCGCCGTCCAGGCCGAGGCCGACCTTGACGCCTCTCCGTCTGAAGTCGGGCAGCCGCATGATGCCGGAGGCCAGCCGCATGTTGCTCAGTGGGCAGTGGGCCGCGCGTACGTCGTGGGCGGCGACGGCGTCCATCTCGTCGTCGGTCAGGTGGATGGCGTGGTTGATCAGCAGCCGCGGGCCCAGCGCGCCGATGTCGGTGAGGACTCCGATCGGGTCGTCGGCGCGCTGCTCGGGGCGTTCGAGAACGTGGCTGTTGAGCATGACGCCCATGTCCTGGGCGGCTTCCCAGTGGGCGCGGTTGAGGTTCTGGATGGCCCGTGCCGCGTGGGTGGCGACCTGGAAGGAGCCGAGCGGCACCGGGTCGACGAGTTCCTTCTTCGCCTTGGTGACCAGCGTCGCGTCGGGCTCGGGCGGGAACATCGCGTAGGTGAACCGCACCCCGGTGTCGGCCAGGGCCCGTACGTAGCTCTCGATGATGTCGTACGAGTAGATGTCCACCCAGTCGACGAGCGTGGTCACGCCGGCCTGGGCGGCGTCGAGAGCGGCGAGGCGGACGAAGCTGTACACGGTGGCGGGCGTCAGCCGGTCGCGCTGGGGCGTGGTGCATTCCTTGAACCAGCCGAACAGGTCGCGGTCGGCGCAGCCCCCGCGGAAGAGGGACTGCCACAGGTGGGTGTGGGTGTCCACGAAGCCCGGCATGACCACCTTGCCGGACACGTCTATCACGCGGGCGCCGTACGGCGCCTGGAGGTCGGCGCCGACGGCGGCGATGGTGCCGGGGTGTATCAGGACGTCGGCGTTCTTGACGGTGCCGAGGGGGCCGTCGCCGAGGGCGGGGTCCATGGTGAGGACCAGGGAAGCGCCCCGGAGGAGGGTCGTCCGGCCGGCTGCGGCGAGCGGGTGCGCCGGGCTGGTGCGGGGGCTGGTGGGGGGAGTTGTGCGGGGGCTTGTGCGGGGGGTGGCGCCGAGGACGAGTGGAGCGGTCGCGGCGAGGCCGAGGCCGGTGAGGAGGCTACGGCGGGTGGGGGCCGGCGACGCGGTGGGCTCTGACTGCATGGCGTGTTACCTCCCGAGGGGAAGTTACGGAAGGCCCGCCCTGGGTGACGCGGTGACGGAACGTCAGGCAGAGGCGGGAGCTTACGCGCATCATGCCCAGTGGACGGCGTTGCGATAGGCGTTGGCGGAAAATGTTTTCCGCTGGGCGAGGTGACGCCCTGAGGGCGTGTCCGCCCGACGGCTGCGAGGTGCGGGAATTCGGTGAGTACTTCGGTCTGCGCTGCGTGAGGCCCGGGACGACACTGCTCGAGGCGGTCGGTGTGGTTTGTGCCGAGATCCGCGCCGAGCACGGGCTGCTCATGACGGACCTCGGCATCGAGAAGCTGTGGGAATCGTCCTCGGACGGTACGGACGGCTGGGGGGCGGAGATCGTGGGCCAGCTGCTGCTGATGGCTGCTGAGCGAGGGCCGAAGCTCGGTTACAGCGTGGATGACCTGGTTCGGTTTCTGCGGACTGCGGCCGTGGACTGACGTGCCGGGGGCCGGGGAAGTCAGGCTGCCGGGCGGGCGACGAACGCGACCTCTTCGTGGTCGTCGTCCAGGGCGATGTTCAGGGAGGCGTTCAGCGCGTGGGCCAGCCGCCGCAGCAGGGTGAGAGTGGGGACGGTGTCGGCGCCCTCGACGCGGGAGACCTTCGCTTGGGTGAGCCCCGCGCGCGCGGCGACCTCTGCCTGGGACAGGCCCAGCTCTTTGCGGCGGTCGTAAACGGCCTTGGCGAAGGCCATCGCCAGCCGGATCTCCGCACGCTCGGCGGCGGCTTCCGGGGGCTCGGCGTATCCCTCGGTCAATGTCCGCTCGCGGGCCAGCTTCCAGCGGGTGTGGTTCATGAGGCGCTCCCTTCCTCGCCGCGACTGTACGTCGTGTGTGCCGGACCGTGCTCCCCGGCGCATACCGCCCTCGCAACGACCGCCCGGGTGACCTGGGCCGCCTCGCGCATCCGCGTCTTGTGGCCAGCAACTGGGCGTACTCCTCCACTTTGCGGTACTGCCTGTCGGGGAGAAGCTCCAGCCAATCACGCACCTCGTGCTCCAACTCGATCACGTACAGGTCGTCCATGCGGCGCACCGTATTATGTCGTCGACAACATAATACGGTGCGTGGTGCGGTTTCGTCCGTTCGTGTGACTGTGTGTTGTGTGCTTACGGCAAGTGGTTCTGCGTCGTCGTCAGACCCTTGCCGAGACCGGTTCCTCCGTCGGGGCGCCCGTGACCGGCCGGGTCGGCGTCGGCTCGGCCGTATCCACGTTGAAGTCCGCCAGCAGCTGCTTGCTGAAGCCGAAGAAGTACGTGGCCAGGAAGCCTGCGACGTAACCCGTGATCAGGCCGGCGGCGTACACCGCGATCATCACGGCCATGGTCTCGTTGCCGGAGAGGAGGGGGAACAGGGCCCAGCCGGACGGGCCGATGGCCGTGGAGCCGACTGAGCCGCCGAGCTGGTTGAACAGGCCGACCAGGCCGCCGCCGAAGGCGCCACCGACGCAGGCGGTGATGAACGGGCGGCCGAGGGGGAGCGAGACGCCGTAGATCAGGGGCTCGCCCACGCCCAGGAAACCGGCCGGGAGCGCGGACTTGATGGTGCGTCGGACCGAGGTGTTGCGGGGGAGGCGGAGGTAGACCGCGGCGGCCGCGCCGACCTGGCCCGCGCCTGCCATGGCGAGGATCGGGAGGAGGACCGTGAAGCCCTGCTGCTCGATGAGGGTGGTGTGGATCGGGATGAGGGCCTGATGCAGGCCGAGCATGACGAGGGGGAGGAACAGGCCGCCGAGGACGAATCCGGCCGCCGCGCCGCCGGTGGACAGAAGCCAGTCGGCGAAGTCGCCGATGGCCGTGGAGATCTCGCCGGCCACGAACATCAGGCCGAAGACGGTGACGAGGCCGGAGATCAGGACGGTGAGGGTCGGGGTGACCAGGACGTCCAGGGACTGCGGGATCCAGCTGCGGCACCACTTCTCGACGTACACCGCCAGGACCGCCGCGCCGAGTGCGCCCAGCACGCCGCCCTGGCCGGGTGAGAGTGGCTGGCCGAAGGCGTCGATCTTGGCCACGCCCGGGAAGACGATGATCGCGGCGACCGCGCCGCCCAGGATCGGCGTACCGCCGAATTCCTTTGAGGTGTTCAGGCCTACGAAGACCGCGATCAGGGCCATGAAGCCGGTCGCGATCGCGGCGAGGGCGGGGGTGACGGCGGGGAGCCAGCCGAGGTTGACCATCAGGCCGTTGAAGCCGGCGATGATGCCGCAGCCGATGAGGGCGGGGATCAGCGGGACGAAGATGTTCGCGATCTTGCGGAGGAACAGCTTGACGGGGGTGGCGTTCCTGGCCTTCTGCTGGGCCTTGAGGGCGGCGCCCTGTGCGGCGAGTTCGTCGGGGGTGAGGGGGATGGGGGTGGGTGTGGGTGTGGGTGCGGGGGAGGCTGTTCGGGCCGCCTCGACCAGGGTCTCGAACTCCGGGGTGACGCGGGCGACCGTGCCGGGGCCGAGGACGATCTGGTACGTACTGGCATCCTCGACCACGCCCATCACGGCGGGCAGCGCCGCCAGCTTCTTGTCCTGGACGAGGCTTCGGTCGCGCAGACCCAGGCGGAGGCGGGTCATGCAGTGGGCGATCGAGGTGATGTTCCCCGCGCCTCCGACGAGTGGAAGGATCGCGGCGGCGGTGGCGCGGTTCTTGTTCTCTGTCATGGTGTCAGTTCATGGGGTACGGGCGGCGGCGGCCCGCAGCGCCACGCGCAAATGGCCCCGCGCTTCGTCGAGCAGAGCGGCCGCGGTGGGTCCGTCGACCGACCCGAGGAGCACCAGGATGGCGTTCTTCACCTCTCCGTCCGTGGCGGCGAGCGCGTCCTCGATCTCCTTGTCCTGCGCGCCCGTCGCCAGTGCGACGATGCGGCGGGAGCGGGCGCGCAGCTTCTCGTTGGAGGCGCGGACGTCGACCATCAGGTTTCCGTACGTCTTGCCGAGCCGGATCATCGTGATGGTCGAGATCATGTTGAGGACGAGCTTCTGGGCCGTGCCGGCCTTGAGGCGGGTGGAGCCGGTGAGGAGTTCCGGCCCGACGACGACTTCCAGGTCGTGTTCGGCGGCTGCCCCCAGCGCGCTGTCCGCGTTGCAGGACAGGCCGATGGTGAGGGCTCCGAGGCCGCGGGCGTGCTCGACGGCGCCGATCGCGTACGGGGTGCGGCCGGAGGCGGAGACGCCGACGACGGTGTCGTCGGCGGTCACGCCGAGTGCGTCCAGGTCCTCGGCCGCCAACTTCGCGGAGTCCTCGGCGCCTTCCACCGCTTTGACCATCGCCGATGGGCCGCCCGCGATCAGGCCGACGACCTGGGCGGGGTCGGTGTTGAAGGTCGGCGGGCACTCGCTGGCGTCCAGCACGCCGAGCCGTCCCGCCGTTCCGGCGCCCGCGTAGATCAGCCGGCCGCCACGGGCCATCCGCTCGGCGGTGGCGTCGATGGCGGCGGCGATCTGGGGGAGCCGGGCGGCGACGGCCTCGGGGACGGTGCGGTCCTCGCCGTTCATGATGCGGGCGATCTCGGCCGTCGGGAGCTGGTCGATGTCGGCGAGTTCGGGGCGGAAGGCCTCGGTGGTGAGGGTGGCGAGCTGGGCGCGCAGTTCGCCGTACGTGTCGCTGTCGCTGGTCGCGTTCGCGCTGGTGGAGGTCATGAGGAGTGCGGCTCTTTCTCGTCGTACCGGCTGCGTGGCTGCGGTTCGGTTGCTAACGGCTGCTGCTGCGGGGTGTGTGGCGGTGCGCGAGTGCCTCGTAGGAGGCGGCGAGGGCGGGGGCGGCCGTCTCGTACGTACGCTGGGCCACGCCTATGAACAGGCAGTCCACGACGAGGAGTTGGCTCGTACGGCTGGACATGGCGGCCGGGCGCAGTTCGCTCTCGCGGGCCGTCGACGTGGTCAGGATGTGGTCGGCGTACTGCGATACGGGCCCGTCCGGGCGGCCCGTGATCGCGACCGTCGTCGCCCCCCGGTCGAAGGCGACGCGCAGCGGCTCTATGGCGTCGCCGGTCGATCCCGAGTGGGTGATGGCTATCGCCACGTCGCCGGAGCGCAGTTGTACGGCGTTGGTGACGGCGAGGTGGGGGTCGGTGTGCGCGTGCGCGATGAGGCCGATGCGCAGGAGTTTCTGGGCGAGGTCCATGCCGACGAGGGAGGAGGCGCCGACGCCGTAGATGTCGATGCGGCGGGCCGTGGCGAGGGCGGCGACGGCCGCGCCGAGCTGGACGGTGTCCAGGCCGGCGGCGGTGTCGGCGAGGGTCTGCTGTTCGTCGTACGCCAGCTTGGTGACGACATCCGCGATGGGGTCGTCGACGGCGATGTCGGCGGTCACGGCGGGGGCCCGGCCCGACTGCTGCTGCGCGGCGAGCCCGGCGAGCGCGAGGCGCAGGTCGCGGTAGCCGGGGTAGCCGAGGAGGCGGGCGGTACGGACGACGGTGGCCTCGCTGGTGCCGGTGAGCTCCGCGAGTCCGGTGACCGTGAGGGCGGCGCATCCGGCCGGGTCGGCGGCGACGGCTTCCGCGACGCGCTGCATGGAGCGGGTCATGGACGGCGCGAGGGTCCGTACCTTGGCTGCCAGGGCGGCGGGCGCGGGCGGGGCGGCGGACGCGGGCGGGGCGGCTCTGCCGGTGAAAATTTCCTTCACTTCATTGGTCACCAGTGAAAGATATTTTCGGGGGCGATGGGCCGTCAACCCCGGCCTTTGCCTCGCCTGCGTGCCCGCGCGGGCGCGCGACAATGGCTGCATGGACCCCATTCCTTCTCCCACGGAACAGGCGTTGCACGCTGCCCGCGCCCTGGTCATGGCCGACCTGGCGGCCCGCGACGTGGCGCGGGCGGACGTCGTGTCGCTGGTCGAGGACGCCGTCGTGCAACGCCGCTGGTGGGTGGAGAAGTGGCCCGAGGGCGCGTCGTACGTCACGGGCCTGATCGCCCAGGACGTACAGGACGCGCTGCTTGAGCGGTACGGCCGCTGGCCGCTCTGCCCGGTGTGCACGGACGTGGAGCCGCACGCGCTGGAGGTGGCACCCGAGCTGGGGCCCGACCCGCACTGGGTGTGCGCCAAGGCGGCCGTGATCGTGGCGCCGGTCGGCAGCCTGCGGTGACGGTGTACATCGATCCGCCGACCTGGCCGGGGCACGGCCGGATGTGGTCGCACCTGGTGAGTGACGTCTCGTTCGAGGAACTGCACGCTTTCGCGGCGTCGATCGGCTGCCCGCCGAGGGCCTTCGAGCGGGACCACTACGACGTACCGGACACGCGGTATGCGGACGCGGTGGCCGCGGGGGCGGTGGAGGTGGGCTCGAAGGAGCTGGTACGGCGGCTCACCGAGGCGGGCCTGCGCCGGCCGAAGAGCCGGCCGGCCTAGGAATGCCTCTCCGGGTCAGCCCGGGAAAGGGGGTCGCGGCGCTAAAGGGGGCCGCGGCGCTCAGACCCGTTCGGTACGCACAGCTTTCGGCGTCGACGCGGCGGATGCCACCACGCGGGAGCGTGAACGCTGGAGCCGGAGCGAGAACGTCACCGTCACCAGCGCCAGCACCGTCATCGCCGCCCCCGCCCACGCCGTCGACGCGAAACCGAAGCCCGCGTCGATCACCGTGCCGCCGAGCCACGGGCCGCCCGTGTTGCCCAGGTTGAACGCCGCCGTCGTCGTCGCCCCAGCCAGGGTCGGCGCCGCGCCCGCGACGTTGAACATCCGGGCGTTGAGCGCGGGCCCCGTGTAGAACGCCGAGACGCCGAGCAGGAACGACACCGCCACGGCCACCGCCGCGCTCGAAGCGAAGACGGCCAGCACCACCAGGAAGAGCGTCGACGCCGCGATACCGCTGACCAGTACGCCGAAAAGGTGCGCGTCCGCGACCCGGCCGCCCACCGTCGTACCCACCAGTGCGCCGATCCCGAACAGCGCAAGCACGGTGGGCACCCAGCCCGTGTCGAGCCCCGCCACATCCGTCAGCAGCGGCGTCAGGTAGCTGAACGCGCAGAAGACGCCGCCCGCCGCGAGCGCTGTCATCGTGATCGCGAGCCAGACCTGGCCGTCACGGTAGATCGCCAGCTCCCGCTTGAGCAGCGGCTTCTCCGCCGGGAGGGGAATGCGCGGGATCAGGGTCATGACGCCCACCAGCGCGAGCGCCGACGCCGCGCCGACGGCCCAGAACGCCGACCGCCAGCCGAAGTGCTCGCCGAGGAACGCCCCGGCCGGGACCCCGAGCACGTTCGCGATGCTCAGCCCGCCGAGCATGACCGCCATGGCCCGCGCCCGTGCGTTCACCGGCACCATCGCGACGGCGACCGCCGCCCCCACCGCCCAGAACCCGGCGCAGGCGAGCGCGCTCACGACGCGCGAGGCGAAGAGCAGCTCGTACGACGGTGCCAGCGCGCCGGCGACCTGCCCGAGGCCGAAGACCGTGATCAGAGTGATGAGGGTCGTACGGCGGGGAAGGCGCAGCGTGGCGACGGCCAGCAGGGGTGCGCCGATCACCATGCCGATGGCGAAGGCCGAGATCAGGAGCCCGGCCTGGGGGATCGAGACGTGCATGTCGGCGGCGATCGGCGGCAGCAGCCCGGACAGCATGAATTCGCTGGTTCCGAGGGCGAAGACGGCTATGCCGAGTATGTAAACGGCCAGGGGCATGCGGGTGCGGCGGTCGCCGGAGTCAGGCATGACAGGGGAGAACGCCGCAAACGCCGCTTACATTCCCGCCGAGTCAGTGCTCAGTACCGCTCCGCTCACCGCTGCTCAGCTCCCCTCCGTACTGTTTACACCGTGAGCAGCTCCAGCTCCGTCGCCAGGTTCTGCCGCGCCCGCGCCTCCCACCGGTCCCGCCCGTGCGGCGTACGGAACAGCGCTGGCAGCTCCAGGAGCTGCCGCAGCACGGCCGCGCGCCCCTCGCGGAACGCCGCGTCGGGGACGAAGCCGTACTCCTCGCGGACCGCTGAAGCGTAGGCGGCGTACGGGCCCGGGGGAGCGGCCAGGATCGCCAGGTCCGCGTCGCAGAGGGCCTCGCCGTTGGTGTCGCCGGGGCCGGGGTCGTGGGTGGCGGTGAGGCGGACCAGCCGGGCGACCTCGGCCGTACGGGCGCCGTCGAGCCCCAGCTCCGACAGCGCGCGTTCGGCCAGGACGGCGCTGCGCTCCTCGTTCTCGGAGCGGTCGGGGCGGTAGACCGCGTCGTGGAACCAGGCGGCGAGGCGGACGGCGGCCGGGTCGTCGGCGTGGCCGGCGAGGGTGTCGAGGTGGCCGAGGACCGCGACCAGGTGGTCCGTGGAGTGGTAGCGCCGCTGCGGTTCGGCCCAGCGGGCGAGGAGATTCTCGGCGTACGGGCGAGGGTCGGCCGAAAGCTCCGTTCCGGCGGGGACGGTGTCCAGCCAGCGGCGGATCAGGTCGTCGTGCGCGGGGTGGCGCGGGGCGCCGTCCGTGGCGTTCATGCCCTTCATTCTGCCGCCGGACATGCCCGGCGCTCAGAGGCTCCTTCGCATGAGAACGCACATCGTCTCGCGGCGACGGATCAACCCGTCAGGACCTTCCTCGTCCCAGGCATCCGGCTCCCGGCCGTACGCGCTGTAGCCCAGCGCTCGTACAGTGCGCGAGCCCGACGGGTTGTCCTCCTCCACGGCAGTTCGGCCCTGCGCAGGCCGCGGTTGCTGATTCTCTGTTCGGCGGCTCGTATCAGCAGCGTTCCCAGGCCGCAGGACTGGAGCGCCGGGAGCACGGCGAGCTGCCACAGGGTTCCGGCGTTCTCGCGGCTGTGGTAGTCGATGCCCCCGATCGCCACCGGCAAGCCGACCGGAGTCTTGATCAGGCGGTCGCAGTCATTTGGATCACTGGTGATTCGTCGTGCAGAGGGGCTGGTTCAGGCCAGGCAAGAGGCCACTTGGACAGGGAAAACGCAACTTGGACAGGGCCTGCAGTGGTGGCTATTTTTTTCCTGACATTCGGCGCCGCCGCAGTCGCACAGGGGTTCCATCAGCCGGAGCCACCCGCAACCGGATGAGTCGATCACGCTCACAGCTTCCCGCCCCCGCGCGCAAGCCACCGAATCGAGTCCACGCCCAGACAGCGAGACCGTCAGGGACTTCCACACCAGGCCCCCTCAGCCAGGGAGAGACGCATGCCCCATCTTGCTCTGTACACGTTCGGCGTCCTGAAGTCACCCCTCACCGATCCCGCACGTCTTACGCGGGAGTTCCACGAGAGCGGTGAGGCCGTCTACCGGGAGATCGGCCAGCACCCCGGATACATCGCTCGTGCTGAAGCGGCAGATCGCAGCCTGGGCGCACGGACGGATTTCGACTCGGACTGGGGTGAATGGGGAGAGTTTGCTGTTCCGGCCTGGTACGGGAAAGGCCGCACTGTGGAAACCACCGCCCTGGCCGCGACCCTCTCACTCTGGACCGACCTGCGATCCGCCTTCGACTCCATCTACACCGGTCTGCACCGCGCGGCGCTCAACAGGCGTTACGACTGGTTCGAGAGGACGGGACACCCGGGTTACGTGTTCTGGTGGGTCACCGACGGCGTGATACCGACCTGGCAGGACGGGGTTTCCAGGCTGGAACACCTCCAAGACCACGGCTCCGCGCCGTACGCCTTCACCTTCCACCACTCCTTCGATCCGGACGGAACACCGAGCAGGCTCAAAGGCATCGGACCGAGGAGTGACTAGATTCGCTGTCAAACGCCTCAATTGAATGACGGCGGACAGCTGCTCCGACCCCACCCGACCCGACCCTGGCCGTGGGCCGGGTTCTCACACCGCACGCTGCCTTTGTGACGTAGCAGTTGAGGTGTTCGTCGTTCGTCGAGCAGGGCCACGGCATTGGCGGCTCTGGTCTGTGCGTAACCGGTCACCGTTGCCCCTCAGTTGGTCGCGGCCTTGAAGCCGCGCAGGCGCAGGGAGTTGCCGACGACGAAGACGGACGAGAAGGCCATGGCGGCTCCGGCGATCATCGGGTTGAGGAGGCCGGACGCGGCCAGGGGGAGGGCGGCGACGTTGTACGCGAAGGCCCAGAAGAGGTTGGACTTGATGGTGCCGAGCGTCTTGCGGGAGAGGCGGATGGCGTCGGCCGCGGCGAGGAGGTCGCCCCGTACGAGGGTGAGGTCGCCGGCTTCGATGGCGGCGTCGGTTCCGGTTCCCATGGCAAGACCGAGGTCGGCCTGGGCGAGCGCGGCGGCGTCGTTGACGCCGTCACCGACCATGGCCACGCTGCGCCCCTCGGCCTGGAGCCTCTTGATGACGTCGACCTTGTCCTCCGGCATGACCTCCGCGATGACCTCGTCGATGCCCACTTCGCGGGCGACCGTTTCGGCGACGGCCTGGTTGTCGCCGGTCAGCAGGATCGGGGTCAGGCCGAGGGCGCGCAGCCGGCGGATCGCTTGCGGGCTGGTGTCCTTGACCGCGTCGGCGACCTCCAGGACCGCGCGGGCCTCGCCGTCCCAGGCCACCGCGATCGCGGTACGGCCCGCCGCTTCGGCGGCGGCCTTGGCGCGTTCGAGTTCGACGGGCAGGGTCATCGCCCACTCGGCGAGCAGCCTGCCGCGCCCGACCAGGACCGCGTGGCCCTCGACGACGCCCTGGACGCCGAGGCCCGGTACGTTCGCGAAGTCCTCGGGGACGGGCAGGGCGCCGCCGGTCCGCTCGGCGGCGCCGGCCGCCACGGCCTGGGCGATCGGGTGCTCGGAGGCGTGCTCCAGGGCGCCCGCCAGGCGCAGTACCTCGGTCTCGGTGGTGGTGGGGGCGGTGTGGACGGCGAGGAGGGTCATCCTGCCGGTGGTGACGGTGCCGGTCTTGTCGAGGACGATCGTGTCGACCTTGCGGGTGGTCTCCAGTACTTCGGGGCCCTTGATCAGGATGCCGAGCTGGGCGCCGCGGCCGGTGCCGACCATGAGGGCGGTCGGGGTGGCCAGTCCGAGCGCGCAGGGGCAGGCGATGATCAGTACGGCTACGGCGGCGGTGAACGCGGCGGTCAGGCCGGAGCCGTTGCCGAGCCAGAAGCCGAGCGTGCCGAGCGCGAGGGCGATGACGACGGGGACGAACACGGCGGAGATCTTGTCGGCGAGCCGCTGGGCCGCCGCCTTGCCGTTCTGGGCGTCCTCCACGAGCTTGGCCATGCGGGCGAGCTGGGTGTCGGCGCCGACCCGGGTGGCCTCGACGACCAGGCGCCCGCCGGCGTTGAGGGTCGCGCCGGTGACGGTGTCGCCGGGCGCCACCTCGACCGGGACCGACTCCCCGGTGAGCATGGCGGCGTCGACTGCCGAGGTGCCTTCGACGACGGTGCCGTCGGTGGCGATCTTCTCGCCCGGGCGGACCAGGAAGCGGTCCCCGACGGCCAGTTCGGCAGTGGGGACGGTCTCCTCGCGTCCGCCGTCCCGCAGTACGGTGACGCTCTTGGCGCCCAGTTCGAGCAGCGCCTTCAGGGCGGCGCCCGCCTTGCGCTTGGAGCGGGCCTCGAAGTAACGACCGGCCAGGATGAACGCGGTGACGCCGGCCGCCGCCTCCAGGTAGATGTTCCCCGCGCCGTCGCTGCGCGAGATCGTCAGCTCGAAGGCGTGCGTCATGCCGGGCGTACCGGCGGTGCCGAAGAACAGCGCCCACAGCGACCACAGGAACGCCGCGGACGTACCGACCGAGATCAGCGTGTCCATCGTCGCCGCGCCGTGCTTGGCGTTGGTCCACGCGGCGCGGTGGAAGGGCCAGGCGGCGTACGTGACGACCGGGGCGGTCAGCGTCAGCGACAGCCACTGCCAGAACTCGATCTGCAGGGCGGGGACCATCGCCATCGCGATGACCGGCACGGCGAGGACTGTGGCGGCGGCCAGCCGCTGGCGAAGGGGCCGCAGCTCGTCGTCCTCGGCGCCGGCGGCGCCTTCGGCTCCACCGGCCGCAGCCCCCGCCGTGCCCGTCTGCGGCTCCGTGCGCGGCGGGGGCGGCTCCTTCGCCGTGTAACCGGTGGCCTCAACCGTCGCGATCAGGTCGTGTACGGAGACGTCCTCGCCCCGGTAGGTGACCTTGGCCTTTTCGGTGGCGTAGTTGACGGTGGCCTCGACGCCGTCCATCCGGTTCAGCTTCTTCTCGATGCGGGCGGCGCAGGAGGCGCAGGTCATGCCGCCGATGGCGAGTTCGACCTCGGCTCCGGTGGAGGTCGGGGCTCCGGTGGTGGGCGTCGTGGTCACTTGTACCCCTCGGGTGCTGGGCCGGCTGGGCTGGCTGGTGGATACCCCTGGGGGGTATCTGGCTGGTCCATGTATACCCCTCGCCACCGCCCCGCGCAAGCGCCTGATGCGCTGGCGGCGTGGGGGCTCTAGGGTGGACATTGGACTAGACCTGTAGTCGCCGCTTTTCGAGGAATGGGGTCCCATGAACAACCGTGCAGTCCTGGAGGTGATCGCCCTCGACGCGGAGGACGCGATCGCCGCCCAGTCCGGAGGGGCGGACCGGCTTGAGCTGGTCACCGACATGGCGGCGGACGGCCTGACCCCGTCCCGCGAGACCTTCGGACGGATCCGCGCGGCCGTGGACATTCCGCTGCGCGTGATGCTGAGGCTGGCGGACGGGTTCCTCGCCGGGGACGTCGACGAGCTGGTGCGCGCGGCGCGCGGGATGCTCGCGGAGGGGGCCGACGAGTTCGTACTCGGCTTCCTCGACGCGGACGGGAATCCCGACCTGGTCGCGGTCGAGCGGGTGGTGGCGGAGATCGAGGGGTGCCGGTGGACGTTCCACCGGGCGATCGACCGGGCGGCGGACCGTGACGCGCTGCGCAAGCGGCTCGCGGAGCTGCCCGGCCTGGACACGTACCTGACCGCCGGTGCGGCGGAGGGCGTCGACGTGGGGTTGCCGGTGCTGGTGGCGGAGGCGGCGGCCGGGAGGCGGGGTGCGCCGGGCTACCTGCCGCAGCTCCTGGTCGGCGGCGGTCTGCGCCTCGACCACCTTCCGGCCCTGCGGGCCGCCGGTATCGACGCGTTCCACATCGGCGGTGCGGCGCGGCCGGGCGGCTGGTCGGGGCCGGTGTCCGCGACGGCGGTGAGATCCTGGCGGACCGCACTGGACGCGTAGGGGGCGGGTGCGGGCGCGGTGCCGCCGCTTTGCGGCTCCGCCGCGTGAGGGGCGTTGCCCCAGACCCCGCTTCTCAAACGCCGGAGGGGTGGCGGAGGATCTGCTGCGCTGTGGTCTCCAAGCCGAGGGCATTGGCGCCCTTGACGAGGACGTGGTCTCCGGGGGCCAGGATCTTGCTGATCAGTGCGGGTACATGATCCTTGTTGGTGACGTGGGTGGCGGTGATGCCTCCCGCCTGTGCGGCCTCGGCCATGGCGGAGGCGTCTGGCCCGCCGACCGTGATGATCTGGCGGAGGCCGATCCGGGCGGCGGTCCGGCCGACCTCCCGGTGGTCGCGTGCGGATTCGTCGCCGATTTCCCGCATCTCGCCGAGGACGGCGACGGCGTGTCCCGGTTCGGCAAGCGCGAAGAGCGTGTTGAGGGCCGCCGTCATGGAGTCGGGATTGGCGTTGTAGGCATCGTTGATGACGGTGACGCCGTCGGGGCGGGTCAGGATCTGCATGCGTCCGCTGCTGAGTGGTTCGGCCACGTTCAGGGCGGTCGCGATGCTGTCCAGGGGCGTTCCGGCGGCGTGGGCGAGAGCAGCGGCGGCGAGGGCGTTGGTGATGTTGTGCTCGCCGTGCAGCCGGAGGCGGACGGGAGCGGTTCCGTCCGGGGTGCGGAGGATGAAGCGGGCACGGCCCTGGTGGTCGAGGGTGCTGTCCTGGGCATGGATATCGGCGGTGTGGTGTCGGCCGAACCATAGGACGCGGGCGCTGGTACGGGTGGTCATGGCGCGTACGAGCTCGTCGTCGGCGTTGAGAACGGCGATGCCTCCGGCCTCGGCGGTGGGCAGGTTGTCGAGGATCTCGGCCTTGGCATCGGCAGTGGCCTGGCGGCTGCCGAATTCACCGAGGTGGGCACTACCGATGCCCAGGACCGTGCTGATGCGCGGCGGGGCGATGGCGCACAGATGGGCGATGTGGCCCTTGCCCCGTGCGCCCATCTCCAGGATGAGGTGGCGGGTGTCGGCGGTGGCGCGCAGGACGGTGGCGGGCAGTCCGATCTCATTGTTGAAGGACCTCTCGGTGGCCACGGTCGGGCCGGTGCGCCGCAGGATCTGCAGGAGCAGGTCCTTTGCCGTGGTCTTTCCCGCAGAACCGGTGATTGCGATGACAGTGGTGGCCGTGAGTTGCGTCGCGGTGTGGCGGGCGAGATCGGCCATCGCGGTCAGCACGTCGCCGACGATCACAGCCGGTACGCCTACGGGCCGGGTGGCGAGTGCGGCGACGGCGCCTTGGGCGAGGGCGGCAGGAGCGTGGGAGTGGCCGTCGCTCCGGGTGCCGCTCAGGCAGGCGAAGAGGCCGCCGGGCTGAACTTGGCGGGAGTCGAAGGAGAGCGGTGCGGTGGCCTGGGCGGTGGGGTCGGGGACGTCGGTGAGGCGTCCACCGGTGATGTCGGCGATGGCGGCGAGGGTGAGCGGCAGCACGGCGGTGGTTCTCCTAGAAAGGCAGGGGGAGGGGGAGGGGGCTTCTACGCACCGGGGCCGAGGACGACGCCGCGTCCGGCGTAGAAGCGGCCCAAGTCGGTCCAGGGAACGGGGGCGAACTGCTGAGACCGGTCGGGGAATCCGGAGGGGTTGTGGATGAGGACGTGTTCGGGGGTGGCGCCGACGGCGAGGACCAGATGTCCGCCCTTGCGGGGCGGCTCGGGCGCCAGGGTGCGGATGGAGGGATGAACGGAGAGCACGACCAGCCGCCCGGAGGCGAGGAGTTGGGGGATCTCCTGCTGGGGAAGGGCCGGCCGGACGACAGCTTCCAGCCCCCAGCGGCGGGTGGCGTAGGCGGCGAACGGTCCGTAGATCAGTCCGTCCAGGCCGCCGTCGGCGCGGTGGACGTAGGCGCCGGCCTCGACGCACTCCTTGGCGAGGTCCATGGCGGTGGGCACGGTCTGTTGCCAGTGGTCCAGGCACATGCGCAGGCAGGCCATGCCGCACAGGCGCCAGGACCACCAGGCGTACTCCTCGGGCGTTTCGGCGCCGTACTTGGGCCACAACGGGTCCTCTGCGGCGTCCAGGGCGCCCGCGATGATTGCGGCCACAAGTTCGGGTGAGGCCCACTGGGAGTGGTAGGGCACAGGGTGGAGGACGGTGGCAGGTGCGGAGCCGGTGTTCATGGCCCCACAGTCTGCTACGGCACGTAGGACGGTTTGGTGAACGCGGTCCGTAACACGTGGCCGATCAGATCCGGGTACGCGATGCCGGCGGCCTTGGCCATCGTGGCGAGGTTCCCCTGCTGGGACAGGCCGGGCAGGGTATTGATCTCCAGAACAGTGGCACGATCCCCACAGACCATGAAGTCCACGCGGGAGACGCCATGGGCGCCGACGGCCCGGTGCACATTCAGGGCGCATTGGCGGATCTGGTCGAGCTGCCAGTCGGGCAGCGGCGCGGGACAGTGCTCGGTGCGCAGCGTCACGTCGTGTTTGGCGGCGTAGTCGTAGAACGGCCGCTCGGTCTCCACCCCCAGGACGGGCAGTGTGGTCAGCCGCCCGTCGATCTCGACCACGCCGACGGTGCAGGGCATGCCCTGGATGTACTCCTCCGCCATGTACTGCGCGTACGGCTGCTCGACGTGGGCGCGCTCGACCAGGTGGGAGAGTTCCTGGTGATCGCGGGCGATGGATGCCTCCACGCTGCCGCCGCCGGAGGCCGGTTTCACGAAGACCGGCCAGTTGCCCAGCGAGGACCGGATCACGCTGCACTGCTGTGCCACGGAGAGGGAAGGCTGCAGGACGGTCCAGACGGGGGTGTCGATGCGCCGGGCGGCGATCAGGGACTTGAAAGTCGGTTTGTGCATGCCGATGGCCGGCCATGACGCCTGACCCGGTGTACGGGATGCGGTGGGTGTCGAGCAGCCCTTGGATCTTGCCGTCCTCGCCGCCCAGCCCATGCAGGCCCAGCAGCACCACGTCGATCCGGTCGGCCAACTCGCCCAGCGGGGTTTCGGCGAGGTCGAACAACTCGCTGGTGTAGCCGGAGTTGGCCAGGGCTTTGGCGGCGGCCTCTCCGGAGGCCAGGGAGCCGGGGCGCTCGGGTGAGTGGCCGCCGCACAGTACGCCGATCCGTGCGGTGGTCAGGTCACAGCCGTTGGCGAGCGTGGGTTGTGTCATTCGATTCCCCATGGGAGGTCGGGAGTTGCCGGTCGTGGAGACGGCGCGGTGGTCCGGGTGCGCAGGCCTGCGGCCAGCCAGTCAGGTCGTCGGGCGGGCGGCGGTGAGGGTGGCGCGGACGGTCTTGCCGATGTGCCGGCGCAGGAACCAGGTCACCTCCGCACCGAGCGCGCGGGCGACGAGCAGGCCCCGGCCGCGTTCGTCCTGATCGCTGGGTGCTGCCGGGCGGTCGGCGTGGGTGAAACCGGGGAAGGCTGCGATGGGGTCGCTGACGTCGATGACCAGGGTGTGGTCCTCCAGCACGGCGAGGCGCAGCCCCAGGACGTGGCCGCGTTTGTGTGCGTGCCAGACGGCGTTGGTGACCAGTTCACTGACGATGATCGCGGCGTCCTGGACGTCGCCCGTCCAGTTCCATGTGGTCAGTTGCCGGCGGGTGTGGATGCGGGCGAGGCCGACCGAGCCCTCGACCATGGTGTAGCCCATCGACCATTCGCAGAAGACAGGGGCGGCGGCTTCCGTGCGGGCCTCGATCATGTCGGCTGTCACTTTCCTTCTCCGTGGCGGACGTGCGGCCGCCCGAGAACCTTCAGGAGCCGGCTCAGGCCGCGGTAGCCGGTTCGTCGGCAGGGACAACACCGAGCGTGGCGGTCGCGTGCGGAGCAGATCCACCCGCATCCGGGCCTCGGGTTCCGTCCGCAGAGTGAGGTGCGGCATCGGTTTCCCCTCACCCACACCTCACCTTTCCCAACAGGGCTATTGGGGAAGGGAATTGAAGGCGACGTAGGGCTACGGTCGGAAACGACATGCCGGACAGGTGAGGGAGCGCGATGGTCACGCTGTTGCGGGTGCTGCTCGATACCAGGGAGTGGCGGGACTTCGACGTCTTCCTCTCCCGCTTCACGGCAGCCGCCGGGGAACTGGCCCAGATGGAGGGCTTGTCGAAGTACACGACGCTCACGGTCTCGGAGGCGACCTTCGAGCGCTGGTACTACGGCACCGGCCGGCCGCATCCGGACTCCCGGCGGGTCCTGGTCCACCTCCTGGGCCACACCATCGACGAGCTGTGGTCCCCGGCCCCCGACCAGCTCCCCTCCGCGCCCGCATCCGGTCGGCCCGGCATGTCGTACACCGCCCCACCCGACGCCGCGTTCGGCGCGGGCCTGCACGAGATGGGAAGAAACGCAGCTATGGCAGCACGGCGCGCGATGGCATTCGCCATGGGAGAAGAACGAGGCCAGGTCGGCGAGGAGACCATGGGATTCCTCCAGGACGAGGTGAGGCGCCTGGCCGCCGCCTATGTGAGGGTGCCGCTCGGCACCGTTCTGGACGACCTGATCAGCGTGCAGGACGAGACCTTCCGCCTCCTGGAATCCGGCCGGGCCCGTCCCGCCCAGCTCCGCGACCTCTACCTGATCGCCGCGCTGTCGTCCGGGATGCTGGCCAAGGCCGGCCACGACCTGGGCGACCCGAGCGCGGCGATGATGCAGGCCCGCACCGCTGCCGTATGCGCAGACAAGGCCGAACACCCCGCCATGGGCGCCTGGGTCCGTGGCCTGCAGTCCCTCATCTCCTACTGGGCCGACCGCCCCACCGACGCGCTGCACTACGCTCGGCAAGGCGCGGCTTCGGCAACGGCCCAGCGAGGCACGGTCACCATTTGGCTGGCGAGCCTCGAAGCCTGCTCCGCCGGGCTGACCGGCGATTCCGACACTGTCACCGCAGCCGTCCACCGCGCCGCCGACCTACGCGAGCGCACCGCCCCCGACGATCTGGACGAACTCGGCGGCTTGCTCACTTTTCCTCGCATCCGCCAGGACTACTACGACGTCGAAGCCCACGTCATGCTCGGCCACGGCGATGCCTCCCTCGTACGTCGCGCCGCCGAGGTTGTCGATGACTCCAATGATCCTGAGCGCGCCGACTGGTCCTTCGGGCCTGCCGCTGGAGCCCGTGCCAACCTCGCTTTGGCCCGCCTCTACACCGATGACCTGGACGGCGCGGCCAACGCTGTACGCCCTGTCCTCGACCTGCCCGCCGACCGGCGCAACGCCGGAATCATCCTCTCCGCCAGCCGTGTCCGCACCGCGCTCCTGCACTCAGACTGCCGCGACGCGACTCTCGCCCGCGAACTGTGCGAGGAGATCGAGATGTTCTCCAGACCCACTCTTTCCCTGTCCCGCTGAACCCTTGGGGAGGTCCCGCCCATGCATCCGGTTGTCCGCACTCGCTCCCGCCTGGCCTTGCGTGAACTGACCGACGACGACGTGGACGCCATCCACGCCATCTACGGCAACCATCAGGTGACCGAGTACCTCTCCTTCGAGCCCCGCACTCGCAATCAGGTAGCCGACCTCGTGGCCCGCTCCATCGCCGTGGCGACCGCCACACCGCGCGAGGAGTACGCCCTGGCCGTCACCGAAGGCCCAGCAGGGCCACTGATCGGCTTCGCCCGCCTGGCCCTCGACCCTCACCAGCAGCAGGCCGCCACCATCGGCGGCGCCCTGCGTTCCGACGCCTGGGGTCACGGCTATGGCACTGAGGCCGCCCACATACTCCTCGACCTCGCCTTCGACGACTTGGACCTGCACCGCGTCTGGGCGGCCCGCGCCCCGAAGAACGAAGCCTCCGCCAAGACTCTCCTGGCTGCCGGCATGACGGAGGAGGGGCGCATCCGCGGACACGTCTTCGTACGCGGGGCCTGGCGCGACTCTGTCGTCTACGGCGTCCTGAAGGAGGAACGGAATCCGGCACGGACCTGACGGGACCGGACCGACGCCTCAGCGACTTCGGCCAGGGATACGTTGGCCGACAGGGCAGTGGCGGGCGACGCTGGACGGGTAGGGGGTGCGGGTGCAGGCCGGTGCGGTGCGGGCCGCTGCGCGGGGGCTAGTGCCGTATCAGGCAGCGTTTGCCCTGCCAACAACAGGCGGACAGGGTCCGACCGCTCGAACGGCACTGGCCCCGCTACGGGATCAAGGAGTTGTAGATCTCGACCATCTTCGTGTCGAACGGCGGCGCTCCGAGTTCCTGTGCGGCAGGGTAAACCGCCTCTTCCATGAAGCGTCGCCACGCGTCTTCCGACTCCCATACGTCGATGACCTGCCAACCGCCCGCCTCGCCAGGCGCCCCGAAGTGGGCAATGAGCCCGGCGGGCGGATTTGTGCGGTCGGTCGTCCGGTCGAAGGTCGCCTGGTAAAGCTCTTGGTTCCAGTCCGCGCCCTGATTGTGTACCAACACTGCCATCTCGGTTTTCCTCGATTCACGTTCGAAGTCGGCCACCTGTGGATGACGCTACGTCCGCGTGCGTATGGCAGCGAGCAGTGGCGGACGTCTCTACGCCGTCCGATGGAATGCTGGTGTATCGGAGCGGTCAAGGCAGTGGCGGGACGTCTGCCGCCCGTTCCGCCGGGGCCATGGCTGCGATCTGGCGCAACGTCCGAACGGTGCGTGGTGCTTCACCACAGACAGGGCAAACGTTGCCCGATGCGGCACTAGGCCAGGGCCGACGGCAGCGCGGCCGCGTGCACCACCGTCAGGCCCGACACCGCGCGGGTCAGCGCCACGTACAGCCGACGCAACCCGGTCCGCTCGTCCGGCTCGCCCGACACCACCGCCGCCGGCTCGTCCAGCACCACGTAGTCGTACTCCAGGCCCTTCGCCAGCGACGCCGGCACCAGCGTCAGCCGCGACTCCGCCGTCGTCTCCTCTCCGGGGGAGAGGTACGCCTGGCCCGCCGCCGTCAGCGCCGCCGCCAGTTCCGGGACGCGCGCGTCCGCCGCGATCAGGCCCGTCGAGCCCTCGTGGCGCAGCGCCTCGGCGCACGCCGACACCACCGCCCCGGTCAGCGCGTCCGCATCCACCTGACGCACCGACAGCGCCCCCGCGCTCTCCCGCACCGACGACACCGGCGCCAGCCCCGGCGAGATCGCCGGCAGCAGCCGCGACGCGTACGCGATGACGTCGCGCGGCACGCGGAACCCCGCCGTCAGTTCCTCGACCACCGCTTCCGGCTTGCCCAGGTGCCGCAGCGCCTGCGCCCAGCTCGCCGTCGCCCACGGCGTCGTACCCTGCGCCAGGTCGCCCAGTACCGTCGCCGAACCCGTCGAGCAGCGGCGGCCCACCGCCCGGTACTGCATCGGCGACAGATCCTGCGCCTCGTCGAGCACGACATGGCCGAGCGAGTGCGTACGCGAGATCAGATCCGCCGCCTCGTCCAGCAGCACCACATCCGCCGCCGACCACTTCGCCGACTTCACCGACCGCGCCGGCTTCGCCCACAGGATCCGCTTCTGTTCCTCCGCCGACAGCACACCCTCCGCGTGCTCCGCCAGGAAATCCGCGTCGGAGAGCAGCCGCAGCACCAGCTTCGCCGGGTCCACCGCCAGCCACAGCGCCTTGACGGCCGCCTTCACCGCCGGGTTACGGGCGACCGCGTCCTGCACCCGGTCGTCGGGCGCCTCGCCCGCCTCCTCCATGCGTACGAGCACCGCGTGGGCGATGCGCTGCGGCAGCGCGTCGTGGGCCGCTCCGTACCGGATGTCGCGGCTGAGCAACTCGCCGACCATCTCCTCCAGTTCGTATGCCGGGACCCGCCACCGCCGCGATCCCCGCACCACCACCACCGGCTCGGTGGGTACGGCGGTGACGTGCGAGCGCAGGGCCCGGCGCAGTACCTCCGCCATCCGCGCGTCGCCCTTGATCACGGCGGCGTCCGCGTCGTCGGTACCCCGTACCTCGCCGTGCACCGCCACCAGATCGTCGACCGTCGCCTGCTTGACCTCCAGCTCGCCCAGCGCGGGCAGGACCTGCTCGATGTAGTGGAGGAAGGACTTGTTCGGGCCGATGACCAGCGTGCCGGTCCTGGCCAGCCGGTCGCGGTGCGCGTAGAGGAGGTACGCCACGCGGTGCAGGCCCACAGCCGTCTTTCCGGTTCCCGGGCCGCCCTGGACGCAGACGCTGCCGGACAGGCCGGACCGTACGATCTCGTCCTGCTCGGGCTGGATCGTCGCCACGATGTCCCGCATCGGACCGACGCGCGGGCGCTCGATCTCCGCCTGGAGCAGCTTGCTGGTCTGCGCGGCTTCGGTGGGGTCGGAGAGGTGCTCGTCCTCGTACGCCGTGAGTTCACCGCCCGTGTAACCGAAGCGGCGCCGCAGGCCGACGTCCAGCGGGTCCTTCTTGGAGGCGCGGTAGAAGGGCTGGGAGACGGGCGCGCGCCAGTCGATGACCATGGGGTCGCCGTCGGCGTCGTGGACGTGCCGCCGGCCGATGTAGAAGCGCTCGCCCTCCGCGCCTTCGGCCCGGTCCGCGCCGACGACGTGCAGGTAGTCGAGGCGGCCGAAGAAGAGCGGGGTGTGGGAGAGGTCGGCGAGCGACTTGATGCGTTCCGCGATCTGGGCGCCGAGGACGGCGGCGTTCACCCAGTTCGCGGTGACGTCGCGGATGTCGAGGGCCTGCGCGTCCTCGCGCATGGCGCGCAGCGCGGCGCGCGAGGCGGTGAGGTGGGCACGCTCGCGGCCAAGGGGGTCGAGGGGGTCGAGGGCGTCGCTGTGGGCGGTGTCGGGGTCGGGCGCGGGCACGGTGCTGCCTCCGGGGGAGATCACTTGGGATCACGTGGGATCACGTGGGGACACGTGGGATCACGGCGTGGACCGGCCGGTTTCCGTCCGGGCGGCGGCGCTCCACGGAGGGAGGCGGGAAGACCGGGGATTGTAGTCGCGGGGGTGTGAGGCGGGCGAATGGTTTTCCGTCGCCGGAGGCGGTGCGGCCATGCGGCCCGGCCCTAAGGGTTGGGTCAGCCCCCGGGAGGAGGCCGGTGGTGCGGAGTTCAGCCCGCAGACCGTTGTGCTCAAAATGTCCGGAATCCAGCATGGAGACATGAGTTCAGCAGCCTTCGCCCCCGGTCCCTCCACCCACCGCAACCGCAACGGCAACCCGAATCGCCGCGCCGACGGAGCCACCGTCCACTCCGCCCACTCCCTCCACTCCCTCCACTCCGCGCACCGGATCGGCCGGGCGGTGCGCGCCGTCAAGGTGTTCGTGGGCGCCGCGTTCAGCGTGGCCGTCCTCGGGGAGTACGCGCAGGAGGCGGGCGTAAAGCGCCGCTGAGTGGGCGGCTCCACAGCTCCGTCGGCTGATCCACTAGGGTCGCGGCCGTGGAGAAACGGAGCGTGACCCCTCGATCACCGGCCATACTGGCCGGCAAGCCCGCCGGCATCCTGCTCGCCGTATCGCTGGCCGCACTGGCCACGCTGTGCGTACTCCAGCACATCCCCATGGCCGACACCCTCGTCTACCGGGCGGAAGGTGCGGCCGTCGCCAACGGCACCGACCTGTACGGGTTCACCGTCACCCAGTGGCAACTGCCCGCCACCTACCCGCCGTTCGCCGCGATCCTCTTCGTACCGACGACCTGGCTGCCGATCGGCGCGCTCAAGGTCGCCTTCGCCGTCGGCAACACCGCGCTCCTCGCGCTCCTCGTCCATCTCTCCTGCCGCTTCGCCCGGCTCCCAGCCGGACCCGCACTCGTGCTCGCGGCCACCGCACTCGGAGTGTGGCTCGAACCCGTCTTCCAGACGATCCTCTTCGGGCAGATCAACCTGGCCCTCGCGTGTCTCGTCCTGTGGGACCTGACCCGTACGGACGACGCCATCGGCAAAGGTTTCGCGCTCGGTGTCGCGGCGGGCGTCAAGCTCACGCCCGCGATCTTCATCGTCTATCTGCTGCTGACGGGCCGTGTACGAGCCGGGCTCACCGCGCTCGCCTCGCTGACCGGCACGGTGCTGCTGGGCGCGCTCGTACTGCCGCATGCCAGCGTCGACTTCTGGACCCGGCGGGTCTTCGAGACGGGGCGGGTCGGCAGGGCGTGGATCGTCGACAACCAGTCGCTGCAGGGGCTGTTGGCGCGAGTCCTGCACGATCCCGCGCCCGGACCGGTGTGGCTCGCGGCCGCGGTGCTCGTCGCGGCGGCGGGGCTGTGGACCGCGCGCCGGGCGGCGGTCGTGGGGGGCCGCGAGACGTGGGGCGTGCTGGTCACCGCCGCGACGGCGCTGCTGGTTTCGCCGATCAGCTGGTCGCACCACTGGGTGTGGTGCGTGCCGGTGATCGCGGTGCTCGCCGCGGAGGGGCGGGGGAGGCTGGCCGCAGTGGTGGCCGTGGTGTTCACGGCGCGCACGCTGTGGCTGGTGCCGCACAAGGGGGCGCTGGACCTTCAACTCCCGTGGTGGCACCAGCCACTGGCGTCCCCGTACCCACTGCTGGCACTGCTCGGTCTGCTGGCGTGCGCGGCGGGAGCGGGACGTGCGGCTCGGGTGACGGGTGTGGCCCGGCTGGGGCATGCCCGGCGAACGCTGCCCTCACCCCGCCCCGCCCTCTCCCCCAGCGACAAGAGCGACTCCACCGCCCGGCCTCAAACGCCGGACGGGATGGAATCCGGCCCGGCAGCCGATGCCTCCAGGCGGGCACAGGACGCGGACTCCAGGCCAGGTGAGGACACCAGGTCGGGGGAGGCCCAGCAGGTTGGGTGAGCACCCAAGAGGGCGCCGTGAGCCGTAGGCCAGGTGGGGCGGATCAACTCCGTCCAGCAGATCCAGCTCGTCCACCGGTGTCTGGGCGGAGCCCCGGCGGCGGGAAGTGGCGGGGCGGGAGCGGGGAAGGAGATAGCTCGTCCCCCGCTTTCCGGCCGCCGCGTTACAGCGTGGGGTCGTCCGCTGCCATGAGTTCGTCCGCGTCCACGATGCGGTACGCGTAGCCCTGTTCCGCCAGGAAGCGCTGGCGGTGGGCCGCGAAGTCCTGGTCGATCGTGTCGCGTGCGACCACCGAGTAGAAGTGCGCCTGGTGGCCGTCCGCCTTCGGGCGGAGGACCCGGCCAAGGCGCTGCGCTTCCTCCTGGCGGGAGCCGAACGTACCCGACACCTGGATCGCGACCGTAGCCTCGGGGAGGTCGATCGAGAAGTTCGCGACCTTTGAGACCACCAGGACGCTGATCTCGCCCTGCCGGAACGCCTCGAAAAGCTTCTCGCGCTGCGCGTTCGACGTCTCGCCCTTGATGACCGGGGCGTCCAGGTGCTCGCCCAGCTCGTCGAGCTGGTCGATGTACTGGCCGATGACGAGGATCTGCTGGCCCGCGAACTTCCGTACCAGCGCCTCCGTCACCTTCCGCTTCGTCGCGGTCGTCGCGCAGAAGCGGTACTTCTCCTCCGTCTCGGCCGTCGCGTAGGCCAGACGCTCGCTCTCGGTGAGGTTGACCCGGACCTCCACACAGTCCGCCGGCGCGATGTAGCCCTGCGCCTCGATCTCCTTCCACGGCGCGTCGAAACGCTTCGGGCCGATGAGGGAGAAGACGTCGGACTCGCGGCCGTCCTCGCGCACGAGCGTCGCCGTCAGGCCGAGGCGGCGCCTGGCCTGGAGGTCCGCCGTGAACTTGAAGACGGGGGCGGGGAGGAGGTGTACCTCGTCGTACACGATCAGGCCCCAGTCGCGGGAGTCGAAGAGCTCCAGGTGCGGGTAGATGCCCTTCCGCTTCGTCGTCAGGACCTGGTACGTCGCGATGGTGACCGGGCGGATCTCCTTGCGCGTACCGCTGTACTCGCCGATCTCGTCCTCGGTCAGCGACGTCCGCTTCACCAGCTCGTGCTTCCACTGGCGGGCCGAGACGGTGTTCGTGACGAGGATGAGGGTGGTGGCTTTGGCTTGCGCCATCGCGCCTGCGCCGACGAGTGTCTTTCCCGCGCCGCAGGGGAGGACCACGACGCCCGAGCCGCCGTGCCAGAAGCCCTCGACCGCCTGCTTCTGGTACGGGCGCAGGGCCCAGCCGTCCTCCGCGAGGTCGATCGCGTGGGCCTCACCGTCGACGTAACCCGCGAGGTCCTCGGCCGGCCAGCCCAGCTTGAGCAGCGTCTGCTTGATCTGGCCGCGCTCGGAGGGGTGCACGGCGACCGTGTCCGCGTCGAGCCGGGCGCCGACCAGCGGCTGGACCTTCTTCGAGCGCAGGATCTCCTCCAGCACCGGGCGGTCCGTGGAGGTCAGGACGAGACCGTGGACCGGGTGCTTGGAGAGGGTCAGCCGGCCGTAGCGGGCCATCGTCTCGGCGACGTCGACGAGGAGCGCGTGCGGGACCGGGTACCGGGAGAACTCGACGAGCGCGTCGACGACCTGCTCGGCGTCATGCCCGGCGGCCCGCGCGTTCCACAGGCCGAGCGGCGTCACCCGGTACGTGTGGATGTGCTCGGGGGCGCGCTCCAGCTCGGCGAAGGGCGCGATGGCGCGACGGCAGGCGTCGGCCCGCTCGTGGTCGACTTCGAGGAGCAGCGTCTTGTCGCTCTGGACGATGAGGGGTCCGTTCACGCGTGTCTCGGCCCTTTCTGCGGCAGGTCGGCCCGTACGGCCAAACGTCCAGTGTGCAGCATCGCGTGCGGTACGGGTCGTGAGTCGGGGTAAACGGGTGTCCATGACAGCTGAAGCGGATGAAGCGGATGCAGTGGGCGGAGCGGATGCGGCCCGGCCTCGTCGCTCCTGGGGGCGGGCGGTGCTGCGGGCCCTCGCGGTCGCCGTGGCCTTTCTCGGCCTCGTGCTCTTCTCGGCCGTACTGGCGCGCCTGACGCTCGCGCCCTCACACGCCTCGGAAGCCCTGGTCACGACCAACCTGCGGCCCGGTGCGTCGCTGCGGCAGTACGCCGAGGACTACACCTTCCTCGCCGCGTGCAAGCAGATCGGCGGCAATCTGCTGCTCGGGATGCCGTTCGGGCTGCTGCTGCCGGTGCTGGTGCCGCGCTCGCTGCGGCTGCTGCGTGTGGTGGCTCTCACGGTGGTGGTGATGGTGCTGGTGGAGCTGGCGCAGGGCGCGATCGTGGAGGGGAGGGCGTTCGATGTCGACGACGTGATCCTCAACACGACGGGCGCGCTCATCGGCTACTTCCTCCTCGGCCGCCGGATCGGCCGCGCGGTGCACGCCAGGCGCGCGCCGCGCAGGGAGGGGGATACGGTGCCTTCCGGCAAGTGAGCGGATCGGGAGGCGACTTGATACGGGGCGCGGGGTCTATACGGGGCGCGTGGGGCGGACGGGTGGCCGCCGTGCTGCTTGTGGCACCGGTCCTCTCGGGCTGCGGGGCGGACCACGCCGGTGCCCGCAACTGCACGATGATCGGCGGCGTACCGGGGATCACCGTGCTCTTCGAACCGGCCGGAGGCGCGACGGCGGACCCGGTGGGGCCCGCCGTCTTCCGGCTGTGCGTGGACGGGAAGTGCGAGGAGCGTACGGAAGCGTCCGCGGCGGCCGGCACGAGCATGCACCTCCGTACGTCCGACGAGGTGCGGGACGAGGAGCTCGACGTGCGGTTCTCGGTCACCTCGGTGGAGGGTGAACGCGTGATCATGAAGGACAGCGCGAAGGTCCGCATGACGGAGCACTGGCCCAACGGCAAGGAGTGCGACCCCGAGAGCACGTGGGCGGCCTTGCTGACGGCATCGCCGGAGACGGGGCTCGTGGACCGGCGGCGGTAGGGGCGGAGCCCCGGGTGCCGCCGTACCGTGACGCGCGGCCGTCGGCTAAGGGCTGTCCGCCAGTTCCGCCACGCCCGTGATGCGGTGCAGGGGGTACGTCCGGACCTCGTCCGCCGTGTGGTCGTACGCCGTGACGAAGCCGCCCTCCACCCGTACCGGCGCGATGACCCGCTGGCTCGCCGCCCCGTCCGCGTTGACGTACCCGATCCACACCGCGGAGCCGGTGAGGGCCGCCGCCTGGACCGTGGCCAGGGTCTCCGCCGAGGTGGTGCGCGGCAGCTCGCCGGGGGACGGTGCCGCCGCCGGGGCCTCTTTGCGTACCGCCGTGGACGCCATGTCCCCGGCCCGGATCGCCCGCAGCGCGGCACCCAGCAGCGTGTCGTCCGGCGTCGGCGGACCCTCGGGCACCGGCGCGGGCGCGGTGCGCGGCGGGGTTCGGTAGGCGTGGGCCCTGGTGATCAGTACGTCTCCGGCCGCCGACTCGGCGGCGGGCGCGAAGCCCATCCCCCGCAGGCCTTCGAGCAGCGCCGCCGGGTCGGCCTGCGCCGCCAGGACGGTCGGGGCGAGACGTCGCAGACCCAGCCCCTGCGACCGCTTGTCGGCGAGGATCTCGCCCAGCATCGCGTCGTCGTCGCAGCGTACGTAGGCAGAAGCGACGCCGACCCGCAGATGCCCGTGCTTCCTGGCCACGTCGTCGATGAGATAGCTCAGCGGCTGCGGCACGGGCGTACGGCTGTGCTCGGCCAGGAAGGCGTGCAGGTCCGACGCCGCCCGCCCCGCGTCCAGCGCGCGCCGTACGGACGCGGGCGTGAAGCGGTACACGGTCGCCCCGCCCTTCGACTCCACATCGGCGAGTACGTCGAGCGTGTCGGCGAGCGGCCGCCGCAGCGGCCCCGGGGCTACGGCGGTGAGGTCCGCCTGGAGGAGTACGTGATCCAGCGGCTCCGGGATCAGCGGCGCGAGCAGAGCGGCGGCGCGCGCCACCGCCGCGGCTTCCTCGGTGCCGGTGCCGGTGCCGGTGCCGGTCCCGTGCCCGGCGGCCAGCAGCGCGCGCCCGTGGGAGGAGAGTGCTCCGCGTCCGGTCACCCCGAGGAGTTCCGCCTCGGTGAGCGTCCACAGGGCGATACGGGAACGCAGGTCCCCAGGGGTGCCGGCGGACGCCGAAGCCGACGCCGAAGCGGGCGCGGACGCCGCCCCCGCCCCCCGCAGCGGCCGCTCCCACCGCAGCCGCGCCAGCACCTGCTCCGGCGCCGGCGCGGCGCCCTCCGGCAGGTCGGCCAGCAGCGCGAGGACGCGGCGGCGTACCTCCGGGGCCGCCGAGCGGTCCAGGTCCGGGCCGAGCGCGGCCAGGATCCGGCCCTTCGCGTCCTGGCTGCCGACCAGGCCGGCCGTGCGGGTGGCGTGCAGCCAGGCGGTGGCGAGGCGGGTCCACTGATCCTGCGGCGGGAGTTCGAGCCATTCGTCGTACGCGGGCGTGGCGGCGTACCGCTCGGAGGCCTCACCGTCGGACGCCAGCAGCCCCGCCCCATAGGCGAGTTCGACCCAGAAGGCGGCCGTGTGCTCGGGCATGTCCAGCGCGGTGGCCGTCCGCTTCAGGTCGCGGACGCTCAGACCGCCGGAGCGCAGGACGGCCGGGCCGCCCTCGTTCCAGTCCTTGAGCAGCTCCTCGACGGTGGCCAGCGCGGTGTACGCCTGGCCGGCGGCCGTGCTGTCCACAACCTGTGGACTGTATGCGTGGGCCGGTACGACGGCGGGCGGGACCGGCTCCGGCACGCGGTGTGCGCGCCCGGCGCGCAGATGCAGCGCCGCCTCGCGCGGCAGGACGACCGTACGCAGACTCGTCGGCAGCAGCAGACCACGGTCGCGCAGCCACCGCACCGGCGGCGCGGGGTCGGGGGTGACCTCGCCGTACGGCGGGCCCCACACCAGTCGTTCCAGCACCATCAGCGCCTCGGGTGG
Source organism: Streptomyces sp. ISL-99 (assembly GCF_018614005.1). Lineage (NCBI taxonomy): Bacteria > Bacillati > Actinomycetota > Actinomycetes > Kitasatosporales > Streptomycetaceae > Streptomyces > Streptomyces sp. ISL-99. Next base: position 258,540 of record NZ_JAGGPC010000012.1, on the reverse strand, counting down.
CGCCGTGTCGAGCAGCGCCGACATCCGGGTGCGGTCGCTGAAGAGCGCGGCCAGCGCCGTGACCGCCGACACCGGGTCGTGGGTGGGCGGCAGTCCGGCCGCGGCCAGGGTCTCCTGCCACCGCCCCGGCGACATGCCGGCGGTCGCCTCGGCGACGGTCGGGCCGAGGCCGGTGGGCGACGGGTGCGCGGGGGAGGGGGCCAGCAACTCGCGTGCCGTACGCACCAGCCGCAGCCGGTCGTCGGCGCCCCACAGCAGCGCCTGGTCACGCAGGGTGCCGACGGCCCCCGGCAGCGCCGCCTCGACCGCCGGGTCACCGTCGTCGCCGGTCATCAGCGCGCGCAGCGCCTCGTACGGAGCCGGATCGGGCGCCACGGCCAGCGCCTCGGCGGTCTGGAGAGTGAACCGGTCGAGCCGTTCCAGCGCGCGTACGACGGAAGCGCGTGTCGCCGCCCGGGTCGCGAGTTGCGACAAGTCGTTCGGCACGGGCGAGAGCAGGTCGGGCCGGGCGCGCAGCAGCGCGGCCAGGGACGCGTCGCCGCGGGTGCGCAGGGCCTCCGCGAGTGTGCGCGGTGGCGTTGCGGCTGATCCTTCGGACACGTGCGCCTCCTGGTTGCGCTCGCCGGTCCCCATCCGCCCCACGGTAGCCGGTGTGGCGCTACCGTCGGTGCAGGCAGTTGGAGGGCAAGGGACGGACCGTCGCGTGGGGATCGAGAGCGATCAGCTCGTCTACGACTATCTGAGCCGGGTCGGTGACCTGGCTCAGCAGCACAAGCTGTCCTCGGCGGCGCGGATGCGGCTGGTGGCCGGCCTGCGCGACGAGATCGACCGGCAGCGCTCGAAGTTCGGTACGCCGGACACGCCCGCGGCGGTACGGCGCATCCTGGGGCGGATCGGATCGCCGGCCGAGCTGGTGGCGCGGGTCGCGTCGGGCGGGTCGATGCCCGGGTCCGGGTCTGGGCCTGGGCCCGGGGGCGGGTCCGGGGGCGATTCGGTTCAGCAGGTCGTGCTGCCGGAGCAGCGCGACAAGTCGAAGCGCGGTGGGTGGATTCCGCGACCCCGTGACCGCGACAGCGGCCAGGGTCGGCCGGGCGTGGTGGACCAACCCGCCGCCGCCTCCCCGCCCCACCTCGCCGGTTCCCACGAACTCGGGCCCCAGGGCAGCGAACCCGACTGGTGGCGCGTCGAACCCGGCCCGTTCGGGCTGGGCGTCTCCGTGCCGGGCTTCACCGGCGGCGTCGAGATCCCCGAAATACTCAAGCCCCCGCCGGCGGAGGACGACGACGAGGTAGAAGCCGACGAAGTCGAGCCCATGCCCGTCGAGGCGCAAGTCCCGACGCGCCGCCGCCTCGTGAGCCTCCTGCGCCGCCGTACCGCCCCGGCCGTCGTCGCCGTGCAGCCTGAGGCGGTACGCCAGCCCGCCAGCGTCCTGCTCCTGCTCGCCGCCGCACTGCTCGTCGTCGGTGCCGCACTGGGCAACTGGCTCGCCCTGGGCGGCGGGTGGCTCCTCGTCTTCGCCTCGCGGCGCATCAGCCGCGCCCAGGCGAAGTGGGCGGTGCTCGGCCTGCCGGGAGTGGTCGCGGTGGGCGGCTTCGTGTGGCTGTGGGGCCGGACCGAGGGGCGCTGGGGCGAGCCGATCGCGCAGGGCGCGATGGGCGAGGCCGTCTCGGGCGCGTGGCCCGCCGTCGTACGGACGGCGGCCGTCGCCTCCGCGCTCTACCTGGTGTGGCGGGCGCGGAGGCGGTAGGCGCCGCTTACTTCTTCGTCAGGTGGCCCTGCATCTCGTCGAGGATCTTGTTGGCGGCGGTGTAGCCGATGCCCTGGATCCACAGCTCGTCCTCGACGCCGAAGACCTTGTCCGCCTTCGCGGCGGGCATGTTCTTCCACAGCCCGCTGTCGAGGGTCTGCGTCTGCTTGGCCTTCTTCGGGTCGCCGTACGTCGAGTGGAAGACGACGTCGGCGTCCTCGCCCGCGAGGTTGATCTTCTCGGGGCTCACGTCGTACGAGAAGCCGTCCTTCGCCTTGTCGGCGATGGCCGGGCGTCCCAGGCCGACGTCGGCCAGGACCGTCGCGATGTAGTTCTGCTTGCCGTAGATGCGGATGTCCGCGCCTTCGATGAAGCGCACCACGTTGACGTTGGTCTTGGCGGCCTTGTCCTTGCCGCCGACCGCCTCGGTGACCTTCGCGGCGTGCGCGGTGTAGTCGGCGACGACCTGCTTCGCCTCGGCCTTCTTGCCGAGCGCGTCGGCGTGGACCTGGAAGTTCTCCTTCCAGGGGTAGCCGGTGTTCTCCGTCATCACGGTCGGTGCGAGCGCCTTGAGTTCGTCGTACAGGGCGCCGTGCCGCACCTTGCTGGTGAGGATCAGGTCGGGCTTGAGGGCGGCGACGGCCTCCAGGTTGGGGGTCATCATCTCGCCGACGTCCTTGATGCCGGCGACCTTGTCCTTGGGCAGGTAGCTCAGGAAGCCGGGCTCGGCGGTGGTGTGCGTCGCGCCGACCGGCTTCACGCCGAGGGTGATCGCGGAGTCCAGTTCGGCGGTGTCCAGGACGACGACGCGCTTCGGGTTGGCCGGGACCTTCACGTCGCCCATGGCGGTCTTGACGGTGTGGGTTTTGTTTTCGGCGGAGGGCGCCTTGTCGGCGTCCGCGTCGGAGGAACCGCAGGCGGAGAGCGTGAGGGCGGCGGTGGCGGCGAGGCAGCCGGCGACGAGGCCGCGGCTGCGGAGGCTTCTGGTCATGAAATGGAGGCCTTTCAGGTTGTACGGGAGGTGTCGGCGGGGTCGCGGGGCGGGGCGGTGGCGTTGGGGTCGGTGCCGCGCCGGGGCGTCTCCTCGGGTGCCGAACGTTCGGGTACGGCGTTGTCCCGTTCGCGGTGGTTGCGTTCGACACCCTGCGGGGAGCGCCCCGGCACGTCCCCTCCTGCCACGTCGGTCCGCGAAGCGGGGTGTGGCGCGTCCTGCGGGGCGGTGGCTTTGGTGGCGGTGCCGGCCACGTCGGTCTGCGAAGCGGGGGCTTGCGCGTTCTGCGGGGTGGGGGGTGTGACGGGGGTCCACGGTGCGCCGGGGATTACCAGGGGGGAGCCGGTCACCGGGTCCGGGATCACGACTGAGGTGAGGCCGAAGACCTCACGTACGAGGGTCGCCGTGACGATGTCCTGCGGGCGGCCCTCGGCGACGATGCGGCCCTGCTTCATCGCGACGAGGTGATCGGCGTACCTGGCGGCCTGGTTGAGGTCGTGGAGCACCATGACGACCGTCCTGGCGTGATCGTGGTTGAGCTGGCGCACCAGGTCCAGTACCTCCACCTGGTGGGAGATGTCGAGGTACGTCGTGGGCTCGTCCAGCAGGAGGAGGTCCGTCTCCTGGGCGAGGGCCATGGCGATCCATACGCGCTGCCGCTGGCCGCCGGAGAGCGCGTCGACCGGCCGTTCGGCGAGTGCGGTGACGTCCGTGCGCTCCATGGCGTCGGTCACCGCGCGCTCGTCCTCGTCCGACCACTGCTGCCACCAGTGCTGGTGAGGCTGGCGGCCGCGCGACACCAGGTCGGCGACCGTGATGGCCTCGGGCGCGACGGGGCTTTGGGGCAGCAGACCGATCGCCTGCGCGATCTTTCTGGTGGGGATCTTTGCCAGTTCGGCGCCGTCGAGCAGCACCGCGCCGTGCCTGGGATTGAGCAGCCGGCCCAGCGCGCGGAGGGTGGTGGACTTTCCGCACGCGTTCGGGCCGACGATGACGGTCACCTGCCCGTCGGGTACGGCCAGGTCCAGCTCGTGCACGACCGTGCGGTCCTCATAGGCGAGCGTCAGCTCGCGAGCGGTGAGCCTGCTCACGCCTTGCCTCCAGTACGGCCTTTGATAATCAGCCAGATCAGGTACGGGGCGCCGACCGCCGCCGTCAGTACGCCCACCGGCAGTTCGGTGGGCGACAGCAGGCGGCGGGCCAGCAGGTCCGCCAGGACCACGATCACCGCGCCCATCAGCGCCGAGCAGAGCAGCGGGATCTGCGCGGTGCGGGTCATGCGGCGGGCGATCTGGGGTGCCAGCAGCGCCACGAAGTCGACGGGGCCGGCGGTCGCGGTGGCGACCGATGCGAGCACGACGCCGGTGAGGACCAGGCCCAGGCGTACCCGCCCCAGCCGTACGCCGAGCGCGGTCGCGGTGTCGTCGTCCATCGACACGGTGCGCTGGGCGCGGGCGGCCCACAGCACTGCCGGCAGGAGCAGGAGGAGCGCCCAGGCGAGTGGGGCCGCCTCGTCCCAGCCGCGTCCGTTCAGCGAGCCGGTCATCCAGATCTGCGCCTGCTGGGCGACGAGGTAGTCGCCCTTGGTGAGGAAGAGGTGGGTGATGGAGCGCAGGGCGATCGCGAAGCCGATGCCGATGAGCACGAAGCGGGTGGCGTGCAGCCCGCCGCGCCACGCGAAGGCGTAGACGAGCGCGGCGGCGAGGATGCCGCCGGCGATGGAGAGGTACGGCAGTACGGCGTACGAGGTGATCCCGAAGGTCATCGCCCCGACGGTGAGTGCGCTGGCGCCCTGGCTGATGCCGATGATGTCGGGGCTGGCGAGTGGATTGCGCGCGACGGTCTGGATGAGCGCCCCGGCCATGCCGAACGCCGCCCCGACGAGCAGTCCGACGGTCATGCGGGGCAGGCGGAGGGTTCCTACGACGAGTTCGTTCGCAGATGGCTGTCCGAAGAGGACCTTCAGTACGTCGGCGGGCGGGACGTTGCTCTCGCCGACGCAGAGGTACGCGACGCACACGGCGGCCAGCGCGAGGGTGAGGACCCCGGCGACGACGGCGGCCCGCCGGTGCAGGAGGAAGCGTCCCTGCCCGAGCCGTACGAGCGCGTACCCGGCGGGCCGCATCCCGACTGCTGCTGCCGCACTGCTCGCCGTCACGCCGGCACCGCCTTTCGTCGTACGAGCGCTACCAGGAACGGCACGCCGATCAGCGCCGTCATCACGCCCGCCGGAACCTCACTCGGCGGGAACACGATCCGCCCGACCACGTCCGAGACCAGCAGCATCACGGGGCCGATCAGCGCCGCCATCGGCAGCACCCACCGGTGGTCGCTGCCGACGATCGCGCGGGCGATGTGCGGGACCGCGAGCCCGACGAAGGCGATGGGGCCGGCCGCCGCAACCCCCGCCCCGGTCAGGATCGTCGCGCCGACGCCGCCGACGATCCGTACGGTCGCGACGTTCTGCCCGAGCCCCTTCGCGACGTCCTCGCCGAGCGCCAGCGCGTCGAGCCCGCGCGCCACGGAGAGGACGAGCACCGTCCCTATGAGGAGGAACGGCCAGATCTGCCCGACCACCTCGGCGTCACGACCGGCCACGGAACCGACCTGCCAGAAGCGGAACTCGTCGAGCGCCGCCGCCTTCGTCGTCAGGACCGCCATCGTCACGGACGCGAGCAGCGCGTTGATCGCGGCGCCGCCGAGCGCGAGCTTCACCGGCGTCGCTCCGCCGCGCCCGCTCGCCGCGATGGCGTACACCGCGACCGAGGCGAGCGCCGCGCCGGCGAAGGCGAACCAGACGTAACCGGAGAGCGAGTGGATCCCGGCGAAGGCGATCGCCAGGACCACGCCCACCGTGGCGCCCTGACTGATGCCCAGAATTCCGGGGTCGGCGATCGGATTGCGGGTGATCCCCTGGAGCACGGTTCCGGCGAGCGCCAGCGCGACGCCGACCATGAGCCCGATCAGCGTGCGCGGCACCCGCATGGTCCGTACGACCTCGGCGGCGTCGCTGTGGCCGCCGTGCAGCAGTACGTCGAAGACCTCGGTCGGCGCGATCGACCGCGCGCCGACCGCGAGGCTCAGCAGCACGGACAACAGCAGGGCCGCGACGGCGGCGGCTGTCCAGCCGATGCGGCGGGTCACCAGCGCGCGCGTGGTGGGGCTGGTGGCAGCTCGCATTGACCCATTCCGCGTCCGGGATTGGTAAGGCTTGGCTAAGTGTACGGGTGGGTCCGCGGGCCCCCGCGGGCACAATGGCCTTCATGCCCACGCACTCCGAGACGTCCCCGCTGCCCCCGCTGACGGTCGGCTTCGACCTCGACATGACGCTCATCGACTCCCGGCCCGGCATCAAGGCCACCTACGAGGCCCTCGCCGCGGAGACCGGTGCGTACATCGACGCCGACCTGGCGATCACCCGGTTGGGCCCTCCGCTGGAACGGGAACTGGCGTTCTGGTTCCCCGAGGAACGCATCCAGGAGATGTGTGACCGTTACCGCGAGATCTATCCGACGCACGCGATCACGCCAACTCCCGCGATGCCCGGCGCCCGCGAGGCAATGGCCGCGGTACGGGCGGCGGGCGGCCGGGCCGTCGTCGTCACGGCCAAGCACGAGCCGAACGCCAAGCTGCACCTCGCGCACCTCGGCATCGACCCGGACGCGGTCGTCGGCTGGCTGTGGGCGGAGGCCAAGGCGGAGGCGCTGCGCGAGCACGGCGCCTCGGTGTACGTCGGCGACCACCTCGGCGACGTACGCGGCGCGCGGGCGGCGGGCGCCCTGTCAGTGGCCGTGCCGACGGGGCCCTGCGGCGCCGCTGAACTGCGGGAAGCCGGCGCGGACGTGGTCCTGGACGACCTCACGGCCTTCCCGGCCTGGCTGGCCGGCTACTGCGGGACGGTCGCGGCGCGCGCCTGACGGCGCTGCGCGGCGATGGACCTGAGCACCCCCGCGGCGGCGATCGCGAAGCCGGCGCCCATCAGCATGCAGACGGCGTACGCGACCGGCGGGAAGGGTTCCGTGCCGAGGAAGAGCGGCGCCACGGTGACCAGTGTGGCCAGTGCGCCGACGAAGAAGACGATGGCACCGACGCGTACCAGCCGGTCACCGGCGCCGGCCTCGGGCGATTGGGTTTCAGTCATCACCGGGCCAGGGTAGTTCCCTGCCCGGAGGAACCGCCCGGCGACGTCTTGTCACCAGCCCCTGGACCATTAGCCTTGGTGGTGGCGGGTCCAACGACCCGCTGTAGTGCTATCCAGAGCCGTTTTCCCCGGCCGAACGCGTGAGCGGGAGCAGTCCGGGGATCCGACGAGTACGAGGACGAGGACAGACGGTGCCTACCGGCAAGGTCAAGTGGTTCAACAGTGAGAAGGGCTTCGGCTTCCTCTCCCGCGACGACGGCGGCGACGTCTTCGTTCACTCGTCGGTGCTCCCTGCCGGAGTCGACGCCCTGAAGCCCGGCCAGCGCGTCGAATTCGGCGTCGTGGCGGGTCAGCGCGGCGACCAGGCGCTTTCGGTGACGATCCTCGACCCGACCCCGTCCGTCGCCGCCGCGCAGCGCCGCAAGCCCGACGAACTCGCGTCGATCGTGCAGGACCTGACGACGCTTCTGGAGAACATCACCCCGGCGCTGGAACGCGGCCGCTACCCCGACAAGGCGGCCGGCGCGAAGATCGCGGGCCTGCTGCGCGCGGTGGCCGACCAGCTGGACGTGTAGCGCGGGCCGCCGGTGGTCCGAGGCCCCTGGCCCCGGACCACCGGTGCTACTCGAACGCCAGCGCGTCGCGCGGGAGGGGCGGTACCAGGCCCTCCGCCGCCGCACGCGTCAGCAGGCCCCGTACGGCCGCGTATCCGTCGGTGCCCAGGTCCGCGGTGAACTCGTTCACGTACAGACCGATGTGCTGGTCCGCCACCGCCGGGTCCATCTCCTGGGCGTGCTCCAGCACGTACGGCCGCGACACCAGCGGGTCGTCCCACGCCATTCGCACCGACTGCCGCGCCGCGTCCGCGAGCTGCCGCAGCCGCTCCGCGCCCAGCGAGCGCTTGGCGATGATCGCGCCCAGCGGGATCGGCAGGCCGGTCGTGTTCTCCCAGTGCTCACCCATGTCGGCCAGCGAGTGCAGCCCGTAGTCCTGGTAGGTGAAGCGCGCCTCGTGGATGACGAGCCCCGCGTCGACCTTGCCGTCGCGCACCGCCGGCATGATCTCGTGGAACGGCATGACGACGATCTCGCCGACCCCGTCCGGCACGACATCCGCCGCCCAGAGGCGGAAGAGCAGGTACGCCGTCGAGCGCTCGCTGGGCACGGCGACGCGCTTGCCGGTCAGGTCGACGCCCGCCTCACGTGTGAGGACGAGCGGCCCGCAGCCCCGGCCGAGCGCCCCGCCGCACGGCAGCAGCGCGTACTCCTGAAGGACCCACGGCAGCACGGCGTACGACACCTTGAGTACGTCGAACTCCCCGCGCTCGGCCATCCCGTTGGTGATGTCGATGTCCGCGAAGGTCACGTCGAGCGCGGGCGCTCCCGGCACGCGGCCGTGCGCCCAGGCGTCGAAGACGAAGGTGTCGTTGGGGCACGGCGAGTAAGCGATCTTCAGCGGCTCAGCGGTCATATCCATCCCAACCTTCGAGTACGGGCACGAGCTTCCCGAATGCCCCGCTGAGCGCCTCCAGCGCCTCCCCGATGCGCCAGGCCGCCCGGTCGCGCGGGCCCACGGCGTTCGACACCGCGCGGATCTCCAGCACCGGCACGCCGTGCTGGGCGGCGGCCTCGGCGACCCCGAACCCCTCCATCGCCTCGGCGGCGGCGTACGCGTGCCGGGCGCGCAGCTCGGCGGCGCGGGCGGCGGACCCGGTCACGGTGGAGACGGTCAGCACGGTGCCGGTGACCGCGCCGGTCGCGTCGGCCACGGCCCGTACGAGAGCGGCGGGCGGCAGGTGCTCCACGGCGCCGAAGCCGAGGGCGGTCACCGGGAGGTAGCCGTCGGGGGTCTCGGCGCCCAGGTCGGCGGCGACGATCGCGTCGGCGACGACGAGGGAGGCGAGCGGGGCGACGTGGGCGAACCCGCCGCCGATACCGGCGGAGATCACCAGGCCGTACGGGCGCGTCGCGGACGCCGACGCCAGAGCCGTCGCGGTCGCGGCGGCGGCAGCGGCGGGTCCGACACCGGCGGCGATCACGTCGACGCCGTCCACATCGGGCCCCAACGCGCGCGTGACCGCGTCCCGCTCTGCGGGAACCGCGGTCACGACCAGGACACGCATCGTCAGGAGGTCTTCTCCAGCTTGAAGTGCCAGATGCCGGTGAGCTTCTTGCCCTTCGTCTCGACGACGCTGACCTGCGCCTCGTCGGGGCTCGGCGCGCCCGGCTGCTGCTGTTGCTGCTGGGCGAAGAAGGCGCTGCCCGGGATGGTGCGGTACGTCTTCTTGAACGGCTCCTGCTCGGCCTGCTGGCCGTTGATGAAGAGCGTCCAGCCCTTGTCCGCGATCTCGGGGTCGACGCCGAAGCGGACCTTGTCGTCCATGGAGACCTTGACGGTCTTCTCGGCCTTCTTGTTCAGGCAGCCCTGGAGCAGGGATTCCTTGATCGGGGAGCCGTCGTTGTAGCACGAGGCCTCGGTGTTCACCGAGTCCGTGCCGACCGTCACGGTCGCGAGCGGTGTCGGCTTGTCGCAGGCGGACAGGACGAGGAGTCCGGCCGACACGGCACCGATCACGGTGGCGGTGCGGCGGGCCTTACCAGAGAGGAGCGCAACGGTCATGGGGCGAAGGCTATCGCCCGCTCCACCTCACGCCACGCGGGGGTGCGGCGTGCCGCGCCGGGCCGCCCCCAGGAGACCCCGTACGGACAGGGCCGCGCCCGTGGCGAGGAGACCGGCGGCGACCGACATGCCGAGGGAGCCGTACAGCGGCAGGGCGATCCCGACGGCGCCGCCGACCACCCAGGCCATCTGGAGCAGCGTCTCCGACCGCGCGAACGCGGACGTACGTACCTCCTCCGGTACGTCCCGCTGGATCAGCGCGTCCAGCGACAGCTTGGCCAGTGCCTGGCACAGGCCCGCCGTCGCGCCGAGCACCGCCACCATCAGCCCGCCGAAGAACAGGGCCGTGCAGACGGCCACGCCCAGCGTCAGCCCCAGCACGGTCGCGATGATCCGCTCGGGACCGCGCGCCCTGAGCCAGGCGCCGATGGCCGTACCGCAGGCGTTGCCCACGCCGGCGGAGACACCGACGATCGCGAGCGAGACGGCCGCGCTCTGTCCGGAGAGCGGATGTTCGCGGATCAGGAACGCCAGGAAGAAGATCAGGAAGCCGGAGAGCATGCGGTGCGCCGCGTTGGCCTGGAGGCCGTGCAGTACGGAAGGGCCGACGGTCCGCAGGCCGGGGCGGCGCGGCGCGTGCCCGTGCTCCAGCAGCATGGCCTTCCGCTCGCCCTTCGCGGAGTCGACCTTGTGCGGCATCGTGAAGGCCAGGACCGTACCGGCGACGAACAGGGTGAACGCGCCGTACAGCGGCCAGGCGGGCCCGATCCGTTGCAGCCCCACCCCGACCGGCGCGGCGGCGCCCGTCGCGAGCAGCCCGGCCAGGGTCACCCGCGAGTTGGCCTTGACGAGGGAGAAACCGGGCGGGAGGAGACGTGGCACGACGGCGCTCCGTACGACGCCGTACGCCTTCGAGGACACCAGCACGCCCAGTGCCGCCGGGTAGAGCTCAAGTCCGCCCGTCGCCACCGCGCCCGACATCGCGAGGGCGAGCAGCGCGCGGGCCAGCATCGCGCCGGCCATCGCGGCCCGGCGGCCGTGCGGAATCCGGTCCAGGAGGGGGCCGATCACCGGGGCGAGGAGGGTGAAGGGGGCCATGGTGACGGCGAGATAGAGAGCGACGCGGCCCCGCGCCTCGTCGGTGGGGACGGAGAAGAAGACGGTGGAGGCGAGGGCGACGGTGACCATGACGTCGCCCGCGCCGTTCACGGCGTGCAGCTCGATCAGCTTGCCGAGACCCGACTCGCCCGCGCCGTGCGCGTGCGTGGCGCGGCGGATTCCCTTCGCCGTACCCGTGAAGGGAAGGTGCAGGGCACGGCCGACCGCCCGGCCCGTTCTGCGGAGTGGACCGGATCCGTCGGACGACTTTGCGGCAGCCACCCCGTCATAGTGCCCCAAGCCCCGCCGGGTCGAACGGGAAACGTGGCGGACGGCGCAGGTGAACCACCACTCCGGGCATTCCGGACTCATCGCCGATGTCCGTGCCGGATCTCTGTGAATCTCTGCCGGATCTCTGCCGGATCTCTCGGGCCTTCCCGCCGCAAAGACGGCCGCACAGGTGGGCCGGGGGCGGCAGAGGGGGTAGCGTGCGTAGCGCGCCACCGGCGGTTGTCCTCGGCCGCGCGCCTCTCCGTCATCCCGCAGAATGGGTGGTGGAAAGTGCGCCCGAGACCGAGACGAGTCGGGCGAGGCGCGGACGTCGACGCGGCCCTTTGGTCCGCTCCGCCCGCAGCTCGCACCTCGTATCTCGTACCTCGTACGGGCATCCGTTGGCGCACCCGTGAGACGGCGTAGGAGAGAAGCGAGACCTGTGAGTGCTGCGACGACGCGAAGCCGAACCCCCGACCGCCTGTGCGCCGAGGCGGTAGACCTTGCCCGGCGGGCGGCCGAGGAGGCCGCCTTCCCCGGCGTGGTCGGCGAGCATGTCTCCCTCTTCGCCGAGGGTGACCGGGTGGTCACCCACCTCTTCGAATGCAAGGAACCCGGTTACCGGGGCTGGCGCTGGGCGGTGACGGTCACCCGCGCCTCGCGGGCCAAGCTCGTCACCATCGACGAGACGGTGCTCCTGCCGGGGCCGGACTCGCTGCTGGCGCCCGAGTGGGTGCCGTGGAGCGAGCGGCTGCGGCCGGGGGACATGGGTCCCGGCGACCTGCTCCCCACCGAGGCGGACGACCTGCGCCTGGAACCCGGCTACACGGGTGAGGACGAGCCGCCGCCGGACTCCGCCGTCTCGGAGGAGATGGCGGAACTCGTCGAGGCGGAGGACGCCGAGGTCACGGGCGGCCCGCCGGCGACGCTGCCGCTGGTTCCCACGCGGGGGTCGATCGCGGCGGTCGCCGAAGAGCTGGGGATGCGGCGGGCGCGCGTCCTGTCGCGCTACGGGCTGCACATCGCGGCGGACCGCTGGGACGAGTCGTACGGCGCGAAGACCCCGATGGCGCAGGCGGCGCCGGCGACGTGTGTCTCGTGCGCCTTCCTCGTCCCGCTGGCGGGGTCGCTGCGCCAGGCGTTCGGTGTCTGCGCGAACGAGTACTCGCCGGCGGACGGCCACGTCGTGTCGCTCGCGTACGGCTGCGGGGGGCACTCGGAGGCGGCGGTCATGCCGAAGCCGATGCGGCCTGCGCCGCCGGTGCTCGACTCGATGGCCACGGACGCGTTCCCGCTCCGTCCGGACCCGGAGGGCGGCTCGGTCCCGGCCACCCCGGACGCGACGGAGGACCTGGGCCACTCCTGACCCGCCCGACCCGCTGCGCGGAGCTTTTCCCCACCCCGCCCCTTCCCGAACTGGGGGCAAGCCCCCAGACCCCCGGACGCCCTTCGGGCGTGTCCTCAAACGCCGGACGGGCTTGGATGGTGCCCCCTGGGCAACTTTCAGCCCCTCCGGCGTTTGAGGAGCGGGGTCTGGGGCAGAGCCCCCCGCGGCGAAGCCGCAAATGTCACAGCCGGGAAGGGGCGGGTCGGGGAAAGCCCCGCGCAGCGGCATCCCCGCCACAAGCCGCACCCCCACCCGCCCCGCCCCAGCGAGCAGGTGGCAGCCGCACGCGCATCCGCGCGGGATACTTGCGCCCCGTAGACACGGGTAGGCGTCAGTAGTCGGCGATCAGCACCAGCGATCAGCCATCCGTACCTCTGGACGAGCGGAGACAAGCGTGAGCGTCAGGGCCACCGACGAGGCCGACCCCTTCGGGACGGCGCGGCTGCGGCGTGGGGTGCTCGATGCGTGGAGCGCCAGTCCCGCCCGGTTCCGCGAGGACGCCAACGCCGAGGAGGACCTCGCCCTCGGCGGCTACCGCGACCGCCTCGTGGTCGAGCTGGCCCAGAACGCCGCCGACGCGGCCGCCCGCGCCGGCGTAACCGGCCGGCTCCGCCTCACCCTGCACGCGGCGACCGCCGACGCCCCCGCGATCCTCGCCGCCGCCAACACCGGCGCCCCCCTCGACGCCGCCGGCGTCGAATCGCTCAGTACGCTCCGCGCCTCCGCCAAGCGCGAGGAGACGGACGGCGCGGTCGGCCGCTTCGGCGTCGGGTTCGCCGCCGTACTCGCCGTCAGCGACGAGCCCGCCGTCCTCGGCCGGCACGGCGGCGTCCGCTGGTCCCTGGCCGAGGCCAGGGAACTGGCCGTGGACGCCGCCCAGACCGCCCCCGGACTCGGCGAGGAGCTGCGGCGCCGCGACGGCCACGTACCGCTCCTGCGGCTCCCGCTCCCGGCGGAAGGCTCCGCCCCCGCCGGCTACGACACCGTCGTGGTCCTGCCCCTGCGCGACGGCGGCGCCGTAGACCTCGCCCAGCACCTCCTCGAAGCCATCGACGACGCGCTGCTGCTGACCCTTCCCGGCCTCGCCGAGGTCGTCGTCGAAACCCCGGACGGCACCACCCGCACGCTCACGCGCGCCGAGCACGACGCGTACGTACACATCGACGACACCGCACGCGGCACCACCCGCACCACCCGCTGGCGCACCGTCACGCGCTCGGGCGCCCTGGCTCCCGCCCTCCTCGCCGACCGGCCCGTCGAAGAGCGCCTGCGCCCCCACTGGGCCGTCACCTGGGCCGTTCCGGTGGACGGTGAGGGAGCCCCGCAGCGCCCCCTCACCGCGCCCGTCGTGCACGCCCCGACGCCGACCGACGAACCCCTCGGCGTACCGGCGCTCCTCATCGCGTCGCTGCCGCTCGACACCACCCGCCGCCACCCCGCGCCGGGCCCGCTGACCGACTTCCTCGTGCAGCGCGCCGCCGACGCGTACGCCGAACTGCTCGGTGAGTGGGAGCCGGTGTCCACCGGGACGGTCGACCTCGTCCCCGGCCCGCTCGGCAAGGGCGAGCTGGACGGCGCCCTGCGCGCCGCCGTCATCGAGCGGCTGCCCCGCGTCGCGTTCCTCGCGCCGGCCGCGCCGTCCGAGGAGCTCACCGCGCTGCGCCCGTTCGAGGCGGAAGTCGTCGAGGGCGCGGGTGCCGACACCGTCCGCGTCATGGCCGAAGTACTGCCCACCCTCCTGCCCGCCGGTCTCGAACGCCGCGCCGAGCTGCGCACCCTCGGCGTCGGCCGCCTGCCGCTGGGTGACGCCATCGAACGCCTCGCGGGCGCCGAGCGTGAGCCGTCCTGGTGGCGGCGGCTGTACGAGTCCCTGGCGGGCGTCGACCCGGACCGCCTGTCCGGGCTGCCGGTGCCGCTGGCCGGCGGGCGTACGGTCATCGGCCCCCGGCAGGTCCTGCTCCCGCTGTACACCGACACCCGCACGGACACCGCGACCGGCGCCGGCACCGACGCCTCCGCTCCCGAACAGCTCGCCCGCCTCGGCCTCAAGGTCGCCCACCCCGACGCGACCCACCCCCTCCTCGAAAAGCTCGGCGCGCTCCCCGCCACCCCCCGCGCCGTCCTCACCACCCCGCAGGTGCGCGCCGCCGTCGCCGCCTCCATGGACGAGGGCGGCCAGATCTGGGACGAGGACGCCCCCGACGCCGAGGAGCTGGCGGAAACCGTCCTGGCGCTCGTACGGGACGCCGACCTGTCGCCCGGCGACGAGCCGTGGCTCGGCGCGCTCGCGCTGACCGACGAGGACGGCGAACTCTCGCCCGCCGGTGAACTCGTCCTGCCCGGCAGCCCGTTCGCGCAGATCATGCGTGAGGGCGAACTGGCCCTGTGCGACGCCGAACTGGCCGCCCGCTGGGGCGAGCAGCCGCTCACCGCCTGCGGCGTCCTGGCCACCTTCGCGCTCGTACGCACCACCGACATCGTCCTGGACCCGGACGAGTTCGAGCCGCGCGACGGCGACTTCGCCGAGCCCGACGACGCGGGGCTGCTCGACGCCGTGGACGTGTGGTGCGAGGACATCCTCGACCAGCTGCCGGAGACCTCCGTGCCGCCGGTCGCCACCGAGATCGTCGCCGTACGCGACCTCGACCTGGTCGACGACGACAAGTGGCCGCAGGCCCTCGCGCTGCTCGCCCAGCCGCCGCTGCGGGACGCGCTGACCCAGCCCGTGCGCGTACTCCTGCCGGACGGGACGACGCAGTCCGTACGCCCGTACACCGCCTGGTGGCTGCGCGACCACCCCGTGCTCGACGGCCGCCGGCCGGCCGGTCTGCGGTCGGCGGGCGGCGACCCGCTCCTCGAAGGGCTCTACACCTCCGCGAACGCGACCGGCTTCGACGACGAGCAGGTGCTGAGGGCGCTCGGCGTACGGACCTCGGTGGCGGCGCTGCTGGACGAACCCGGTGGCGCGGCCGAGCTCCTCGGCCGCCTCGCGGACCCGGACCGTACGGTCACCGCGCCCCAACTCCACGCGCTGTACGGCGCCCTGGCCGACCTCGACCCCGAGCAGGTCACCCTCCCCGACGAGCTGCGCGCGGTCGTGGACGGTGAGGTGCGGGTGGTCGACGCGTCGGACGCGGTGGTCGCGGACGCCCCCGACCTGCTGCCGCTCACCTCGGGGCTGCCGCTGCTGCCGGTGGCCCCGTCCCGCGCCGCCGACCTGGCGGAGCTCCTCCAGGTGCGCCGCCTCAGCGAGTCGGCGGAGGCCGAGGTGACGTCGGAGGGTGTGGAGCGAGAGGTTCCGGAAGCGGTACGGGTCCTGCTCGGCGCCGGCACCCCGGCGACGTATATCGAACACGAGGAGCTGCGCGCGGGCGGGGTCGAGCTGGACTGGCGGCGTACGCCCGACGGAGTCGTCCACGCGGCCACGCTGGAGGGCGTGGCGGCGGGACTTGCCTGGTCGGCGGGCCAGTGGCCACGTCGTTTCGAGGTGGCGGCGTTGATCGAAGACCCGTCGCGAACGGAAGAACTCGCGCGAGACCGCTGGTTCGACTGAGCTAATTGTTTACGAACCCTCCAAGGGCTCCCTACACTTCGTTCGACACTCAAAGATCCCGCCGGGGGGAAACGCGGCGGGGTCGCATCCATGTGGGGACTTACATACATGCGCATACGTGCCACTGTGGCCGCCGTTTCCGGCGCCCTGGCTCTGTCCGCCCTCGCCGTCCCGGCCGCCCAGGCCGAGGACGCGCCGAAGGCGGGCGGCCTGTCGGCTTTCTCCGCTCAGGCACCCGCCGATGACGCCTACGGCGATACCCAGATCACCAACGTCGTCGTCAACGGCGGCAAGGACATCGTTCTCGGCACCACGGCCGCCAAGACGATCAACGTCTCCGTGACGGTGACCGACAACTCGGGCGTCGACAACGCGGACGTCGCGCTCTGGCACGGCTCCTCGTTCGAGGACCCCGACGGCTTCCTGCTCTCGGACCAGTTCATGAACGACGAGAAGGCCACCTGTACGGCGAGCAGCGCCACGACGTCGACGTGCAAGCTCACCATCCCGGTGGACCCGCAGGTCGATCTGTACAAGAACAGCCTGGCCGGCACCTGGAAGGTCGCGGCCATCGGGTGGGGCAAGGACGGTGACTTCATCGAGAAGGACGCGTACAAGACCCACCGCGTCCAGCGCGCCTCGACGCTGACGGTCAACGCCGCGCCCGAGCCGGTCGTGAAGGGCAAGCCCATCACGGTCACGGGCAAGCTGGCCCGCGCCAACTGGGAGACCTCCACCTACGCGGGCTACACCGCCCAGCCGGTGAAGCTCCAGTTCCGCAAGGCCGGTACGACCACGTACACCACCGTCAAGACGGTGAACACGGACAGCACCGGCAACCTGAAGACCACCGTCACCGCCGCTTCGGACGGCTACTGGCGCTGGAGCTTCGCGGGTACGTCCACCACCCCCGCGGTCTCCGCGGCCGGTGACTACGTCGACGTGCGCTGAGCGCTGAGCACTAAGCACTGACGCCCCTGTTTCCGGGGGCCGGCGGCAGTCGTCCCGGAGCCTCACCCGCTCCGGGGCGGCTGCCGCGCCGTACGTCGCTCGTGTACGTCGCTCTGTACATCGCTCGGCGCGCGCCGAGCACTCAGGATTCGACCCGGGGGAAAAGCGGGGGGACCGCATCAATCGTGGGGACATTCATGCGCATTCGTGCCACTGTGGCCGCCGTTTCCGGCGCCCTGGCTCTGTCCGCCCTCGCCGTCCCGGCCGCCCAGGCGGACGGTGGACACGGCGACACCACCCTCACGAAGGTGGTCGTCAACGGCGGTAAGAACGTCGTGGTCGGCACCACCGAGGTCAGGACGTTCACCGTGGCGGTCACGGCCGCGGACGACTCCGGGATCAGCGGGGGTACGACCACCACCCCCGCCTTCACCACCGCCGGTGACTACGTCGACGTGCGCTGAGAACCGGAGACAACCCCGCTAAGCGGGGAAGCGGCGGCCGACCCAGCGCCACACCAGCTCCAGGGCGGCCGCCGCCACCGCCGAGATGCCAACCGCCGCCCACGGCATCGTCGTACCGACCAGCCGCAGCGCGAAGAAGTCCTGCAGCCACGGCACCACCAGCACGACCACGAAGCCGAGACCCATCGCGGCCACCAGGCCGACGCGCCACCAGGTGTACGGGCGGGCGACGATCGCCAGCACCCAGATCGACACCAGGAAGAGCGTCAGCGTCGCCACGCTCGTCTCGGCGGGCAGGGCGTCCGGGCCGGAGTAGTGGGTGCGGGCGAGCAGGTACGTACAGAAGGTCGCGGACGCGGCGATGATGCCGCCGGGGATCGAGTACCGCATCACCCTGCCTACGAAGTTCGGCTGGGCCCGCTCCTTGTTCGGCGCCAGCGCCAGGAAGAACGCCGGGACGCCGATCGTCAGCGTCGACAGCAGCGTCAAGTGCCGCGGCAGGAACGGGTACTCGACCTGCGAGCAGACCACCAGGATCGCCAGCAGCACCGAGTAGACCGTCTTCGTCAGGAAGAGCGTCGCGACCCGCGTGATGTTGCCGATGACCCGGCGCCCCTCGGCCACCACCGAAGGCAGCGTCGCGAAGCTGTTGTTGAGCAGCACGATCTGCGCGACCGCCCGCGTGGCCTCCGACCCCGAGCCCATCGCGACCCCGATGTCGGCGTCCTTGAGCGCGAGTACGTCGTTGACGCCGTCGCCCGTCATCGCGACCGTGTGGCCCTTCGACTGGAGCGCCGCCACCATCTCGCGCTTCTGCTGCGGGGTGACCCGGCCGAAGACGGCGTTCTCGTCGAGCGCCTGGGCCATCTCCTTCCGCTCGTCCGGCAGCGTGCGCGCGTCCACGGCGTTCGCGGCCCCCGGCATGTCGAGCTTGGCCGCCACCGCGCCCACGGACACCGCGTTGTCCCCCGAGATGACCTTCGTGGCGACGTCCTGATCGGCGAAGTACCGGAGGGTGTCGGACGCGTCGGGGCGCAGCCGCTGCTCCAGGACGACCAGGGCCGCCGCGTCCGAACCGTCCTTGACCCGCGGGTCGTCGAGCGCTCCTGCGACGCGGGTGAGCAGCAGCACACGCAGTCCCTGCTGGTTGAGCAGGTCGATCTCGTCGAGGTACGGATCACCCTTCGGCAGCAGTACATCGGGTGCGCCGAGCAGCCACGAGCTGCTGCGGCCGTCGCCCTCGGTGAAGCTCGCCCCGCTGTACTTGCGGGCGGAGGAGAAGGGCAGCGACTGCGTACAGCGCCAGGAGTCGGTGTCCGGGTAGGCGTTCTTGATCGCCTGCAGGCTGGCGTTCGGCCGCGGGTCGGACTCGCCCAGCGCGCCGAGCACGGTGTGTACGTACGCCTCCCGCGCCCCCGCCCCGTTCAGCGTCCGTACCTCCGTGACGTCCATGCCGCCCTCGGTGAGCGTCCCCGTCTTGTCGAGGCAGACGACGTCGACCCGTGCGAGGCCCTCGATCGCGGGCAGCTCCTGGACGAGGCACTGCTTGCGGCCGAGCCTGATCACGCCCACCGCGAAGGCGACCGAGGTGAGCAGCACCAGGCCCTCGGGGATCATCGGGACGATGCCGCCGACGGTGCGCGCGATCGAGTTCTTGAGCTCGTTCTCCTTGACGACGAGCTGGCTGATGATCAGCCCGATCGAGGTCGGAACCATCAGCCAGGTGACGAACTTGAGGATCTGGTTGATGCCGCTGCGCAGCTCGGAGTGGACGAGCGTGAAGCGGGACGCCTCCTCGGCGAGCTGGGTGGCGTACGCCTCGCGGCCGACCTTGGTGGCGGTGAACGCGCCGCCGCCCGCGACGACGAAGCTGCCGGACATCACCTGGTCGCCGGGCTGCTTGAGCACCGGGTCGGCCTCGCCCGTCAGGAGCGACTCGTCGACCTCCAGGCCGTCGGTCTCGACTACCTCGCCGTCGACGACGGCCTTGTCACCGGGCCCGAGTTCCACCAGGTCACCGAGGACGATCTCGGAGGTGGACACCTCGGCGGAGACCCCGTCGCGGCGGACCCTCGGCCTGGCCTCGCCGATGACGGCGAGGCTGTCGAGGGTCTTCTTGGCGCGCAGTTCCTGGACGATGCCGATGGCGGTGTTGGCGACGATGACGAAGCCGAAGAGGCTGTCCTGGATCGGCGCGACGAAGAGCATGATCACCCACAGCACGCCGATGATCGCGTTGAAGCGGGTGAAGACGTTGGACCGGACGATCTCGGTGGCGGAGCGCGAGCTGCGCACCGGTACGTCGTTGATCTCGCCGCGGGCGACCCGCTCGGCCACTTCGGCCGCGGTGAGCCCGGTGGGCCTCGGCCCGGCGACGGCCCCGTCCGTGGCGTCCGGGTCGTCTGTGTCGATCTCTGCCCGCTGCGTCATGGTTCCGACGGTACGACCCGATGTGCTGCTCGACCCGTCGAGTGGCGGAAGATCGGACCGGGGGATGACGGCGGAGCGGCGGGGATGGGCCCTGGGTCGTACGGCGCCCCGCCCCTGGCTTCAGGGCCGGGGACAGGGCAGGGGCAGGGTCGGGGTCGGGATCGGGATCAGGGTGTGTCGCGCCGGGCGTCCGCCGCGTCCGCCGCGTCCGCCGACTTCGCGGCTTCCGCCGCCTTCGCGCGCTTGATCGCCGCGTCGCGCCCGCGCACGTACCAAATGCCGATCAGTCCGAGACCGGCGCCGGCCAGGCAGGTCCACACCCACCACGCCCAGCCGCGGTCGTCGAACCAGCCGTAGAAGGGGAGCTGCACCAGGAAGAGGGCGAACCAGAGGATCGTGCCGCCGACGATGGTGGCGACGACGGGCCCCTCAAGGGGCTCGGGTGCCTCGTGCTTGGGGGTCCACTTCGCCATGGGGACAGTGTAGGCGGCACATACGTGAGCGCGGCGAGGTCAGGCGCCCCAAGGGTCTACGCGCGGAGATAGCGATCTTTCCCTTATGTATTCATACTGAAACGGCTTTGGTCTGACTGGTTTTGTTCGTCTGAACATCCAGGGTCGACCGTTTCCAGTTCACTCCCTTGGCTCCCCCCTTCTTCCGCATGAGGTCACGCATGTCTCCCTCGGCCACGGCTCCGGTCGACGCCAAGCAGCCGCCGTCTCCCCCGGAGCCGCGGAACGGTCTCGACCGCTTCTTCCGGATCTCCGAGCGGGGCTCCACCGTCGCGCGGGAGATCCGGGGCGGTCTCGCCACCTTCTTCGCGATGGCCTACATCATCGTGCTGAACCCGATCATCCTCGGCAGCGCCAAGGACATGTACGGGCACCAGCTCGACGGCGGCCAGCTCGTCACCGCCACCGTGCTGACCGCCGCGTTCTCCACGCTGCTGATGGGCGTCATCGGCAACGTGCCGATCGCGCTCGCCGCCGGCCTCGGCGTCAACACCGTCGTCGCGCTCCAGCTCGCGCCCCGCATGAGCTGGGCCGACGCGATGGGCATGGTCGTACTCGCCGGATTCGTCGTGATGCTGCTGGTCGCGACCGGCCTGCGCGAGCGCGTGATGAGCGCGGTGCCGATCAGCCTGCGCAAGGGCATCGCCATCGGCATCGGTCTCTTCATCATGCTGATCGGCCTGGTCGACTCGGGCTTCGTCTCCCGCATCCCGGACGCCGCGCACACCACCGTCCCGCTCCAGCTCGGCGCCGACGGCCACCTCAACGGCTGGCCGGTGCTGGTCTTCGTCCTCGGCGTACTGCTGACGCTCGCGCTGATCGTCCGCAAGGTGCCCGGCGCGATCCTCATCTCGATCGTCGTGATGACCGTGGTCTCCGTCGTCATCAACGCCGTCGCCGACATCCCGTCCTGGGGCCTGACGACGCCCGAGTGGCCCGGAAACCCGGTGGCCTCGCCCGACTTCGGTCTGGTCGGCCAGGTCAGCCTGTTCGGCGGCTTCGAGAAGGTCGGCCTGCTGACCGGCGTCCTCTTCGTCTTCACCGTGCTGCTGTCCTGCTTCTTCGACGCGATGGGCACGATCCTCGGCGTCAGCGACGAGGCCAAGTTGCTGGACGAGAAGGGCAACCTCCCCGGCGTCAACAAGGTGCTGCTCATCGACGGCATCGCCGTCGCCGCCGGCGGCGCCAGCTCCAGCTCCGCCACCACCTGCTTCGTGGAGTCCACCGCCGGTGTCGGCGAGGGCGCGCGCACGGGCCTGGCGAACGTCGTCACCGGCGGTCTCTTCGCCGTGGGGCTGTTCCTGACGCCGCTGGTCACCATGGTGCCGTCGCAGGCCGCCACGCCGGCCCTGCTCGCGGTCGGCTTCCTGATCCTGTCGGGCTCCATCAAGGACATCGACTGGAGCGACTACACG
The DNA here is from genome assembly GCF_018614005.1 of Streptomyces sp. ISL-99. Classification (NCBI taxonomy): domain Bacteria; kingdom Bacillati; phylum Actinomycetota; class Actinomycetes; order Kitasatosporales; family Streptomycetaceae; genus Streptomyces; species Streptomyces sp. ISL-99. The sequence goes on along the minus strand of NZ_JAGGPC010000012.1, from coordinate 236,962 downwards.
CTCGCGATCCCGGCGTTCCTGACGATGGTGATGATGCCGTTCACGTACTCGATCACGAACGGCATCGGCATCGGCTTCGTCGCCTTCTGCGTGCTGCGACTGGCGGCGGGGCGCGGGCGTGAGGTGCCGGTGGCGATGTACGCGGTGTCGGCGGTCTTCGCCTTCTACTACCTGATGCCGGCGCTGCAACTCACGTAAGGCCGTAGAACTTCTCTGTCTCGTCGACCGCCGTCTTGAAGCGTTCGTCGAAGTCGTCGCGAATGAGCGTCCGGACCACATAGTCCTGGACGCTCATTCCGCGTTTGGCGGCACGGTCCCGGAGACGGTCGTGCAGTTCCCCGTCTATCCGCAGGCTGAGCACTGTCGATCCCATGGGGGACAGGGTTACGTTCCCGCCCCCGGCGGTGCGTCACTTTCCGCAGCGGGCTCACTCGTACGGGTGATGTTGGAGTGATGCTGGGTGATGTTGCCAATCGACTGGTCTTTAGTGTGGGTAATGAGTTAGGCTAAGTACATGCCTGACCTGTCGCACGACGGCAACGCTGCCGCCGTGAACTCCCTGCGCTCGGCCGTCATGCGGCTGGGCCGGCGCCTGAAGCATCAGCGCGTCGACGAATCGCTGAGCCCCACCGAGATGTCGGTGCTCGGCACCCTCGCCCGCTGCGGCTCGGCCACCCCCGGTGAGCTGGCCCGCAAGGAGCATGTGCAGCCGCCCTCGATGACCCGCATCGTGGCGCTGCTCGAAGCCAAGGGACTGGTCAGGCTGGAGCCGCATCCCGACGACCGCCGGCAGAAGGTGGTCAGCCAGACCGAGACCGCAGAGGCGATGCTCGAAGAGAGCCGCCGCAAGCGGAACGCCTGGCTGGCCGGCCTCGCCGAAGGTCTGGACGAGGACGAATGGGCGAAGCTGCGCGCTGCCGCCCCCGTCCTGGAGAAGCTCGCACACCTCTGACCCCGCGCGCCGCCAAGGAGGCGAACCCACTTTGAGTACGGGATCCGGAGCAGACTCCGCCCCCGCACCGAACACCCACAACGAGACTCTTACCAAAGAACACAAAGGGACGACGGGCATGTTCTCGTCCCTGAAGATCCGCAACTACCGGCTCTTCGCCACCGGCGCCGTCGTATCCAACACCGGTACGTGGATGTCGCGCATCACCCAGGACTGGCTGGTCCTCGACCTCACCGGGTCGGCGGCGGCCGTCGGTATCACCACGGCCCTCCAGTTCCTGCCGATGCTGCTCTTCGGCCTGTACGGCGGTGTCATCGCCGACCGGTACCCGAAGCGGACGCTTCTGCTCTTCAGCCAGGCCGCCCTCGGTCTGTGCGGAGTGGCGCTCGCCGCCCTCACGCTCTCCGGCCACATCCAGGTCTGGCACGTCTACCTGATCGCGTTCCTGCTCGGCATGGTCACGGTCGTCGACAACCCGGCCCGGCAGTCGTTCGTGTCCGAGATGGTCGGACCCGACCAGTTGCGCAACGCCGTCAGCCTCAACTCGGCGAACTTCCAGTCGGCCCGCCTGATCGGCCCCGCCGTCGCGGGTGTGCTGATCACGACGGTCGGCAGCGGCTGGGCGTTCATGCTCAACGGCCTGTCCTTCCTCGCCCCGCTCGCCGGTCTGCTGATGATGCGCCAGAGCGAGATGCACAAGGTGGAGCGGGCGCCGCGTGGCAAGGGCCAGCTCAGGGAAGGCCTGCGTTACGTCTCGGGCCGTCCCGAGCTGATCTGGCCGATCGTCCTCGTCGGATTCGTCGGCACGTTCGGCTTCAACTTCCCGATCTGGCTGAGCGCCTTCGCCGACGGCGTCTTCCACGGCGGAGCCGGGCTGTACTCCTTCTTCAACATCCTGATGGCGGCCGGCTCGCTGGCCGGCGCACTGCTGTCCGCCCGCCGCCGCTCCTCGCGGCTGCGGATGCTGGTGGCCGCCGCGATGGCCTTCGGCCTGCTCCAGATCACGGCGTCGTTCTCGCCCGCCCTGTGGCTGTTCGCGCTGCTGCTGGTGCCCATCGGCATGCTCGGCCTGACGGTCAACATCACCGCCAATACGAGCGTCCAGATGGCGACCGACCCCGCGATGCGGGGCCGCGTGATGAGCCTCTACATGATGGTCTTCGCGGGCGGTACGCCGGTGGGCGCGCCCATCCTCGGCTGGGTCACCGACACCTACGGCGCGCGCGTCGGCTTCGCGACGGGCGGTGTGATCTCGCTGCTGGCGGGCATCGGCGTAGCCGTCGTACTGGCGCGCCTCGGGGGTCTGCGCCTGAAGCTGGACCTGCGCCGGGGACGGCAGCATGTGGCGTTCGTACCGAAGGCCCTGAAGGCCCCGAAAGAGGGCGCCGTACGCCCGAAGGAACTGACGACGGTGGCGTGACGCGGCCACCTGACGGCGACGGCCCCGGACACAGGAGTGTCCGGGGCCGTGTGATGTTCTGGGGGGCTGCTTGTTGCTGGTTATTGCTGGTTATTGCTGGGCCCAGCGGTCCAGATGCTTGGCGAGTACGCGCACGCCTTCGGCCCCCGGCTGGAGTGTGGCCAGGACTTCCCGCAGCTGCTCCTGCTTGGGGCGCAGCCGGAAGCCGTTGGCCGCCATGAAGGACCGTGCCGCGCCGAACGCCAAGGTCTTGTTCTCGTGCTCAAGGGGCTGGAGCAGGGCGATCGTCTGCATCAGAGCCGCCGCCTTGAGGTGCACGGATTGGTACACCTCGTAGCCGAATGCCTCGGCCCGGGTGCGGGCGCAGGCGGCGATCAGGGAGCCGAGGTCGTCGGGCTGGGGATCGCCGTGAAGCTCCTCGGCCGCCCAGAGGAGATCGGTGAGGTCCAGATGGTTCGTCGTCATGCGGCAACGGACTCCGTACTGGGCGGGGCGTCGGTGTCGGCGTCGTCTGTGTGCTGCGCCGCCGCCTCCACCCTGTCGGCCGCGTCGGCCTCCGCGAGTACGTCGCCGTACAGCTCCATCGTTTCGCGGAACGCCGCCTTGAAGCGCTCCACGAACTCGTCGCGCTGGAGCGTCGTGACGACGTACTCCTGGACCGTCATGTCACGAGCCGCCGCCCGCTCCTTGATCGACTCAAGGGAGTCGCTGTCTATCCGCACGCTGAGCATCCTGGTAGCCATGCCGCCATGTTTGCATGGTGTCTGCGCAGGTGAAAGTGGAAGTGCACGTTCGGGTGGGAGGCGACCGCAGTCGATCACCGAGTGCCGGAAACTGTTCGTATGAGACTCTTCGCCGCCGTATTGCCCCCCGCCCAGGCCATCGACGAACTCGCCGTCGCCGTCGAGCGGCTGCACACCCTCCCCGGCAGTGGCGGCCTGCGCTGGACGGGCCACGACGGCTGGCACTTCACGCTCGCCTTCCTCGGAGAGGTGGACGAGGAGATCCTCCCCGTCATCGAGGAACGCTTCGGCCGCGCCGCCGCCCGCCAGGACCCCTTCCCCCTCCGCATCCACGGCGGCGGCCACTTCGGCCGGCGCGCGCTGTGGGTCGGGGCGGCAGGCGGCATCGACGCGATGCGGCTGCTCGCGGACCGCGCGGACGCGGCGGCGCGGCGGGCCGGGGTGGCGATGGAGGAGCACCGGGCGTACAAGGCGCACCTGACGATCGCCCGGAGCCGCACCGGCTTCGACACGGACCTTCGGCCGTACGTCGAGGCGCTCGCCCACTTCGAGGGCACGGCCTGGACTGTGGGTGAGCTTGCTCTCGTACGCAGCAACCCGCCGGTCCCCGGCGTGCCGGGCGCACAGCCCCGGTACGAGCCGGTGAGGGTCTGGCCGCTGGGGCGCTGAGGGGGCGAGAGCGGGGGCAGGGCAGGGGGGCAGGGAGGTGCGCTGCCCTGGGCGGTTACGCTCGATGCGTGGACCCGAAAAGCAGAAACCGGATCATGGCCGGTGTACTCGTGCTGTTGCTCGTCGTCGTCGCCGTGGCGGCCGCGGTCGGCGCGTGACGGGCTGACGGGCTGACGGGGCGGCGGGGGGCCGCCGACCCGGCTGGTCGGCTGACTGGCGGCGGGGGCTGCCAACCCGGCCCCGGCTGGTCGCCTTGGCGGCCGAGGCCACCAAGGCGACGTACTGCCCGACGTAGGGCGCCGATGCTCAACGCCCGACGCCCGGCGTCCGGCCCGGCGTCCGGCGTACCTACCAGGCGAAGGCTTCAGGAGACGGCCCCGGCCCCGGGAAGATCTCCTCCAGCGACGCCAGCACCTCCTCCGTCAGCTCCAGCTCCACCGCGCGCAGCGCCGACTCCAGCTGCTCCGCCGTACGCGGCCCCACAATCGGCCCCGTGACCCCCGGCCGCGTGAGCAGCCAGGCGAGGGCCGCCTCGCCGGGCTCCAGCCCGTGCTTGTCCAGCAGGTCCTCGTACGCCTGCACCTGCGCGCGCACGGTCGTGTTCGCGAGCGCGTCCGCCGACCGCCCGGACGAGGAGCGGGCCGCCCCGCCCTCGCGCTCCTTGCGCAGTACGCCGCCGAGCAGCCCGCCGTGCAGCGGCGACCACGGGATGACCCCGAGCCCGTACTCCTGGGAGGCCGGGATCACCTCCATCTCGGCGCGTCGTTCGGCGAGGTTGTAAAGGCACTGCTCGCTCACCAGCTCGTACGACCCGAGCCGCCGCGCGGTCTCGTTGGCGCGCGCGATGTGCCAGCCGGCGAAGTTCGACGACCCGGCGTACAGGATCTTGCCCTGCTGGACGAGTACGTCCACGGCCTGCCAGATCTCCTCGAACGGCGTGTGCCGGTCGACGTGGTGGAACTGGTAGAGGTCGATGTAGTCGGTCTTCAGCCGCCTGAGGCTGGCCTCGACGGACCGGCGGATGTTGAGGGCGGAGAGGCGGTCGTGGTTCGGCCAGGGAGGCGTGTCGTCGAGCGACATGTTGGCGTACACCTTGGTGGCGAGGACGGTCTTGTCCCGCCGGTCGCCGCCCTTCGCGAACCAGGAGCCGATGATCTCCTCGGTACGCCCCTTGTTGGCGCCCCAACCGTAGGCATTGGCGGTGTCGAAGAAGTTGACGCCGGCCCCGAGAGCGGCGTCCATGATGCTGTGGCTGTCGGCCTCGCTCGTCTGGGGCCCGAAGTTCATCGTGCCGAGGACGAGGCGGCTGACCTTGAGTCCCGTGCGTCCGAGTTGCGTGTACTTCATGGTTGCCAAGCCAACGCCTTCGAGCGCGCTCGAAGCAAGGGGACGTGCGCGGAAGTCGCCTCGGAATAAAGCGGTTTGAGGCGGTGCTGGCCCCGGCAGATGGCACTGGCCGATTGAAAGGTGTGAGCGCGCGATGAGTGATACCCGTTCAGTGGTTGAGGAGCTGTACCGCCGGATAGGCGAGGGCGAGCGTGAATCGCTTGGTGAACTCTTCGCGGAGAAGCTGGAGTGGGACATCTACGGCGCGGAGACCGTGCCGTGGGCCGGGCCGCGCGGCACGCGGGAAGAAGCCGTGGAGTTCTTCCGGTCGCTGCCGGACCACCTGCGGGCGGATAAGTTCGCCGTGGAACGCATCCTCGTCGACGGCGAACACGCGGTGGCACTCGGGCACATGAGGCACACCGTGCTGGCGACGGGCAAGGTCTTCGACTCGCCGTTCGCTTTCCACATCAAGGTCGAGGGCGGCCTGATCACGCGCTACATCACGTTCGAGGACAGCTTGGCGCTGGCGCGGGCGTTCGAGAGCTAGGCCGCCCGGAAACCGGGGCCGGCGCGGGTGGAATCGCCCCCGTGAAGGCCCTTGGCAGGGGCGGGGCGGTGACGGCGGCCCCACCTGCGGGTGGGGGGCCTTTCCCGTCCCGGTCCTAGCCCTTCAGGCGGCCGCCCACGCCGTCCTCCCGTGCGGCCTGACCTGGGCTTTTGTGTTCCGCAGGCCTACGATTTCCCCATCGTGAATCGGGAGAGGGGACCGACCGCATGGACCGGAACATACGCACGGTGGACGATGTGCTGAAGCTCCTCGACGGCCTGTTCGCGCGGGATGCCGACCGCTGGACGGCAGACGCCGCTGAGTGGTGGGACGGCTTCTACGCGGACCGGGACAAGCCGGTGCCGTTCTTCGTGGCGAAGCCGGACGAGAACCTGGTCTCGTACGCCGAGCGAGGCCTGATCACTCCGGGCCGCGCCCTCGACCTGGGCTGCGGCCCGGGCCGCAACGCGCTCCACCTCGCCTCGCTGGGCTGGGAAGTGGACGCGGTCGACCTGTCCCCGCAAGCCATCGCCTGGGCCGAGGAGCGGGCGCGGGAGGCGGGGGCGGAGGGTGCCGGGGTCCGGTTCCACTGCGCCGACGCCTTCGCCCTCACCTGCTTCGCGGCGGGCGAGCAGAGCATGGGCTCCGAGGTCTCCGACCCGGACCTGTACCGCGAGTCCCGGCTCCATGGCGGTCTCGCCTACACGCCGGAGTCGCTGCGGTGGATCTTCTCCGACGGCCTGACGGAGATCGAGCTGCGCCGCATGCACGACGAACCGCCCGAGTCCCCGGCCTTCGGCGAAGCCTTCCTCTGGGCCGGCCTGTTCCGCCGCGACGCTGAGATCCAGTAAGGATCAGCGGTCGTTGCGGTACGCCGCGACGAACGCCGACCAGGTGGTGGGGGAGAGGGTGAGGGCGGGGCGGGTGGTGTCTTTGGAGTCGCGGATGTGGATGGTGCGGGGGGAGGTGGCTACCTCGACGCAGTCGCCGCCCTGGCTGCCGCTGTAGCTGCTCTTGAACCAGTTGAGGTCGGTGCTCATAGTGCGTCTGCCACCTGTTCGATCAACTTCGCGGACTCTTCGGGGCTGAGAGCCTGAGCTCGCAGAATGCCATACTTTCCGAACAGGTCTCCTAGGGCGGGCTGTTCGCTCACGAAGTAACCTCCGCTCTGTCCTTCGACGTAGCCGAGCTGACGGCGTTCCGCTGTTTCCAGCAGAATCATGGGGCCGTCGAGTCCCGCGTGAGCTTCGCGGTCCGCAGGCATCACCTGGATTTCCACGTTGCGCTGTCGCGTCGTATCAAGCAAGTGGTGCAGCTGCTGTTTGAGGACTTCGCGGCCGCCCACTGGGCGAGTGAGGGCGATCAGTTCCAAGACGAAGCTGATGGCGGGTGCAGGCTTGCGCTGAAGAAGGTTCTGGCGCTCCAGCCGTGTTGCCACACGGCCCTCGACCTCCTCGTCGTCCAGTGGCGGATAGTGGCAGTTGAAGACGGCGCGAGCGTAGTCCTCGGTCTGGAGAAGTCCAGGCACGACGTGGTTTTCGTAGGAATGGCGGGCCACTGCCCTTGCTTCTTCGTCAGCGAGCGCTGCGAACCAGGACGGCAAGTGATTGACCTTGAGTTCCCTGGCCGCTGCCAAGAGTGCACCTTGTGCACCCAGCGTCTCGTCCGCGTTGGGAGCGAACGTGTCCTTCGGCGGGCGTTCTCCCCTTTCCACCATGGCCACCTGGGACTTCGAGAAGCCGATGCGGCGGCTTAGCGCCTCCTGGGAGATGCCTGCGCGCTCTCGGTAGAAGCGCAGCAACGAGCCGAACATTTTCGTGTTGCCGGAGCCTCGTTCACTCGTGTGCACAAAGTCCTCCCCGGAGTGCACAGACCTGCACAGTCGTCCTGTGGTGCTGGTCACAGTCAACCTCCGCGCGCCATCGTCTGTTTCATGAACAGAGAAACTGCGCCCTCATGGGTGCCCGCCTCCGGGCATGCCCTGCGACATGCCGGTATTCACTTCGACGCGGTCCGGATCGAGGGGATTCTGGGGGAGCAGGCGGCGTACGAACTGCTTCAGTTCACGGACTTCCAAGCCGGTCCGATCGTCCGTGAGGACACCGGCGCGCGGAGCGTCTACTTCCTGTTGCCACCGCAAACCGCCGCCGCGTACCGGTGGCCGGCGGGCGTTCGCGCGCTGAGCCGTGACGCGGGGTGCGCGGCGTACGTCGGCGTACCGGCGCTGGAGGGCGCGACCTGGCCGCTGCGGTGGCAGTCGCGGCCGACGGTGGAAGTGCCGTACGTGGACGGCGGGTTGCTGCACGAAATGGTGGGGAGAGCGGTCCGTGCTGTACGGTAACCGCGTCATCACACTCCGTTAAGGCGGAGCGGTCCCCGGCGGTGCTAGCAACACCGGCCGAGGACCTACACACCGACTGGATCAGAGGTCCAACGGGATGCTTCGGCATGCTATCGCGCCCTCGCGCGATTATCTGAAGGCTCCGCACGCGATCGTGCGGCATTCACGCCTCAACAACGACGCGAAGATGCTCCTGCTGTACGTACTCGGGCTGCCCGACAGCAGGTGCGACAAGCCCCTCGGCGAGCACGCCGCCAGGCTGGGGATCAAGCCACGGGCGTACCAGAAGGCCAAGGCGCTGCTGGTCGAGTGCGGGTTTCTGCGGGAAGACAAGCGGCAGAACGAGCGCGGGCGTTGGGTTACCGAGCAGGTGGTGACCAACAACGTTGCCGTGTCACCGAGTGTGCGTTTTCCGGCGGTCGGTGATTCGACCGATCGGGTGGTCGGCGGCTCCCCTACGGAGGATGAAGAACAGGAGAAGAAGAACACTCCCCACCCCCCACCCGAACCCGAACCAGAACCCGAACCGTTCACGGCTCGGGCAGGCGAAGGCGAAGTCCCGTACGTACCTCCTGCCGGGCGCGCGGACGAACCGCCTGGCGAGCTGCCGGACAACCTGCGTGGTGAATTCGCCGAGGCAGAACGCGTGTTGCTGTCGTTGCGTCGCCTCGACCGGAACCTGCACCTGGGCGTACGGGAGGCGCGGGGGCTGGTGGAGATGGCGGGCGAGTGGCTGCGGCGTGGGGTTTCGCCTGGGGAACTGCGGCGGGCGCTGAGTACGGGGCTGCCGGTGAACGGGGTGAGGTCGGCGGTCGGCTTCCTGCGGCATCGGCTGGTGCAGAAGATGCCGGAGGTGCCGCCTGTTGCCCGCCCACGCGACACGGCCGGGCTCCCGCCGGATCGCGTCCGGAGCGAGTTGGTGCTGTGCGCGGGGCCGGGCGATGACCACGCGTTCAGACCGGTGGCGGGCGAGACGGAGTGCGGCGAGTGCCGCAGGGCGTCGGCCAGAGCGGCAGCGGGCTACGAGCTCCGGCCGCGTACCGAGACCGTACGCGCACCATGGCGGGAACGGGTCGCGGCGACCGGGGCTGGTACGGCGTGAGGCGGGAGCGACGCTCGCGGGAGCCCGCTTGGGGCGGATCAGCAGCCGGGGGCGGAATCCGGGCCGGGATGACACGAACCCCGCACAAGACGAATCCGCACACCGGCTTTGCCCCACTAGTGCCGCATTTGTGCAACCTCGGCGGCGTCACGTGCTGAGTTAGTCGCACGACGAGCCCAGAGAAAACAAGAGCAACTCGTACAACCACCTCCCCTCATCGCAGGTCTGATCGAGCGGTACGCACCGATGGGCGCACCGCTCAGCTCCTCAGGAGGGACTTCCTTGGCTTCCGCACGCACCACCCGACGCCGTCTCGGCGCCTCTGTCGCCACCGTTCTCGCTGTGACGGTCGGTGCCGGGGTCCTGGCCTCGCCCGGGGCCGTGGCCGTTCCCGTGGCCGCCGCGCAAGCCGGGGCCACCGCCGCCGTCACCGGGGCGAACCTGCCGCTCGACGCCGAGATCGTCAGCACGGGCGACGCCGGCTACCTCACGTCCCGGAAGGACGACGTCGGCAACCCGGTCCTGGAGTGGCACAAGTACGCCGACGGCTCGGTGCTGCCGATCAACACGGGCACCGTGGGTCACGGCAGCAACTCCGACATCGTCGTGACCAGCGACGGCGGCACCACGGTCTACCTGCGGGACATGGGGGAAGGCGGCACCCTGTCCGCGTCCTTCGACCTTGAGGCCGAGTTCAAGCCCGGCGCGAAGCTCGTCGGCGTGGTCGGCGCGAACCTCTTCGTGAGGGTTCCGACGGGCAACCAGGACTACCACGAGCTGTGGCAGCTCACCCCGGTCGACGGCCTCGCCAGGAAGACGCTGCGCTCGGGCGGCCCCTACGGCCTCGACTTCAAGGTCATCGCCTCCACGAGCGACGCCATGCTCGTCCTCAGCAGCAACCGGGTGTTCCCGAGCCCGGCGACCCGCCAGACCGAGTACTGGATGACGCGCAGGAACGTCAACCCCGACTCGGCCGTCAAGGAGGGCAGCAGCGCGTACACCGCCCCGTGGACCCACGCCTCGACGGGCGCCTACAGCGCCGATTACGAGTCCTGGGTCGAGTACCGGAGCGGGGTCACCACACTCCGCGTGGAGGGGCAGTACGTCCACCGGACGTACGCCATGGACAGCTCCATGAGCGGTGCCGTCATCGCCGGCATCACGTGGGACACGCTGCTCTACGGTGTCCCGGGCAAGGCGGCGGCCGCCGGCGAGGCGCCGAGCACGCTGTACGCCCGGAACGTCAAGAGCTCCACCGCCGCGCCGTACAAGCTCCTGGAGCACTTCTCCAGCGTGGCCCAGGCGCCGGACGGCGGCCTGCTCGTGCGCGGCGCCACGGCCGACGCCGACGGGCTGTTCCGGATCTGGCCGGGGGACGACGGCCGCCCGACCGCCACGCTGGTGGCGGACACGGGCCGGGTCATGGACGTCCGGGTGACCGGGTCGCAGGTGCCCACCGCGGTGAGCCTGGAGAAGCCGGGCACCACGGTCCCGATGGAGTGGACCCTGTCGCGCGCCAACGCCACCGTGGACGTCACGCTCACGCACACGGCCACCGGCAGGAAGCTCACCAAGCGCCTGTCCCAGCCGGTCTCCGACAGCCGCTTCGCCTTCGTCTGGGACGGCGTCCTGGACGGCATCAGCGCCCCGAACGGCGCGTACACCTGGCAGATCACCGCCACCCCGACCGACGGCGGAGGCCCGGCGACCACCTCGGGAAGCTTCACGGTCTCGCGCCAGGCCAACCCGCACGACTTCAACGACAACGGCTCGACGGACGTCCTCGCGCGGGACGTCTCGGGTGTGCTGTGGCGGGACGACCTGTTCGACTGGCCGTCGGGCAGCCAGGTCACCACCGCCAAGCGGACGAAGGTCGGTACCGGTTGGCAGATCTACAACCAGATCGAGGCCGCGGGGAACCTCGCCGGCGTCCCGGCGGGCGACCTCGTCGCCCGCGACACCTCAGGCACCCTCTGGATGTACCTGGGCAAGGGCGACGGCCCCTTCGCGACCCGCGTCAAGGTCGGCTCCGGCTGGCAGATCTACAACAAGATCACCGGTGGCAGCGACCTCAACGGCGACAAACGACCCGACCTCCTCGCCACCGACACCTCCGGCGTCCTGTGGCTCTACAAGGGCACTGGCAGCTCGTCCGCCCCTTTCGCGACCCGCGTCAAGGTCGGCTCCGGCTGGCAGATTTACAACCAGATCACCGCCGTCGGCAACATCGCGGGCAGCACGGCGGGCGACCTCGTCGCCCGCGACACCTCCGGCGTCCTGTGGCTCTACCAGGGCAACGGCACGGGCAACTTCACCGCCCGCGTCAAGGTCGGCTCCGGCTGGAACCGCTTCTCCCACCTCGTCGGCGCCGGCGACCTCACCGGCGACGGCCGCCCCGACCTGATCGGCTACGGCCGGGACGGCACGTTCGTCTACCGCTCGACCGGCTCGACGACGGCCCCGTTCAGTCGCCAGACGACCACCCTGTACTCGGGCGAGGGCACCAAGTTCAACAACATCGCCTAGAATCCGTCCGCCGTCCGCCGCGTGAGCCTTCGCGCGGCGGACGCGTGGCTGTCGGGCTTCGGACGCGGTGTCGTCATCGTGCGCCAACTGCGTAGCCGGGCACGGACGGCCACCGGACCGTCAGTACTACCGACTCTTCTTCCGCGAACCAAGAGTGGTTGACTCCGTGACCCCAGACGACGTAGTCACCCTGTTGTGCCAACAGCACACTCCGGTCTGGTAGTTCTACGCGGAAGCGACCGCTGATGAGCAGCAGGAGAGCCGTTCGTTCTTCGCCTCTCACCCACTGCGCTCGCTCGTCACCGCGCGGGTGAACGCCCCATTTGATCTCTACAGCCTCGCTGTGGCGAGGATCTGCGGCGTCCTTGAAGTGCCCGAGCAGCCATCCCCGGTCCAGTGGCGCATCCGCGCCCGCGTTGCCCACGTACACACTGTCGTTCATGCGTCCGCACGCTAACTGTTACGCCTGGGGTCCGACCCCGAGGACGGCGAGCATCGCTCGGGTGGCTGGGGTGGGGTTGAAACGGCTCCACGCCAGGTACTCGATGCGATGCGGGCCGTCGACCACCCGGACCAGCGCCAGTGCGGGGTCGTCGGCGGCCAGCGGGCGGATGAACGCCGACGGCAGCAGCGCGATGCCGAGCCCGCGCGCGATCAGCCGGGTTATCAGCTCCGCGACGCCGACCTCGTAGGCGACGTCGCGGGCCAGGCCGGCAGCGGCGAACGCCTGATCGGACTGGGCGCGGGCGGGTGTCCCGTCCATGAAGTCCACGAACGTCTCCCCGGCGATCTCCTCCAGCGTGACCCGGAGAACGCCCGCGAGCCGGTGCCCGGCCGGCACCACCAGCACGTGCTCGTCGTGATCGAGTACGACGGTTTCCACACCGGATGGCCGCTCGCCCTCCGGCAGGCCGAGGAAGGCGATGTCCAGTTCGCCGTTACGGATCGCCGCCGCCAGTTCGTCGCTGCCTCCGGCACGGAGGATGACGTGGACGTCCGGGTGCTGGGCGCGGTACCGCTGCAGCAGCTCGGGTACGTCAACGGCAGCTGTGGTCACGATCACGCCGACGGCGAGCCGGCCGCGTACCACGCCGGTCGCGGCGGCGGCGTCGGCAACCGCGCGGTCGGCAGCGGCCAGGCACTCGCGCGCGCCGACGAGAAACGCCGCTCCGGCGCTGGTCAGCTCGACGCGGCGGCTGGACCGGGCGAACAGCTTGACCCCCAACTCCCGTTCCAGACCGGCGATCCGGTGACTGAGCGACGACTGCACCACGGAGCAACGCTCCGCAGCGCGGGTGAAGTTGCGGGTTTCGGCCACGGCGACGACGTATCGCATCTGCTGGAGGTCCACACCATCATCGTTACTGTTCATGGCTGTCATGACAACCATGCTTTGGAATCATGATGCGGGGGGCTGAGACTGCGTCACATGCAGACCTTGACCGACCGGTCACCGGGCCCGCTGCGGACCTCGTACGCGCAGCAGGTGACAACCGTCGCACTGACCGCACTCGCTCCGGCGTCCTGGGGCACCACGTACGCCGTGACCACGGAACTGCTGCCGCCCGGGCATCCGCTGTTCGCCGGGCTGATGCGCGCCTTGCCCGCCGGGCTGCTCGCGCTGGCGATCACCCGCGTGCTTCCGCGCGGGGACTGGTGGTGGAAAGCCGCCATCCTTGGTGTGCTCAACATCGGTGCCTTGTTCCCCCTGTTGTTCCTCGCGGCCGAACGACTCCCCGGCGGTGTCGCCGCCACCCTCGGCGCTACCCAGCCGCTGCTGGTCGCCGGGTTGGCCATCGTGGTGCTCCGCGACCGGCCGACGGTCTGGCGATTGACCTGGGGTGTGATCGGCGTGGCCGGCGTCGGACTCGTCGTGCTCGGGCCGGACGCCCGGCTGGATGTCGTCGGGGTGCTCGCCGGCCTCGGCGGTACGGCCACCATGGCCGGCGGGGTCGTCCTCACCAAGCGCTGGGGCCGTCCAGCGGGGGTCGGTCCACTGACCCTGGCAGGCTGGCAACTGACCGTCGGCGGCCTGCTGTTGCTCCCGCTCACCCTCGCGTTCGAGGGGGCGCCGCAGCGGATCGACGCCGGAGCTGCCGGCGGCTACCTATGGCTCGGCAGCATGGGTGGGCTGATCGCGTACACGCTGTGGTTCCGCGGGATCGGAAAGCTGCCGGTCGGCGCGTCCGCGCCGCTGGTGCTGCTGTCTCCGCTGGTCGCGACCGTCGTCGGCATCGCGCTGGGCGAGTCACTGAGCCTGCTGCAGACCCTTGGTTTCGTCCTCGCCCTGGCCGCGCTGCTCGCCGCGCAGCTCAATTTCCCGAACCAGAACCAGAACCAGATACGAGGAGAGCGGGTTTGATGAAGACAGGCATGACGATCGCCGTGCTCGGCGCGACCGGGATGGTCGGCAGCCGGGTGATCACCGAGGCCAGTGCACGCGGACACCAGGTGCTTGCCCTGTCCCGGACGCCTGCGAGTGAGAGCCCGAACGTGACGCCGATCGCGGTCGACGCGAACGACTCGTACGCCGTACGCGAGGCGCTTGCCTCGAACGGCGCCGCGGACGCCGTCGTGCTGACCGTGCGGACCGTTCCTGTCGACCAGGAGTTCTTGGTCGGCACTACCCGTACGGTGCTGGATACCGCCGCGCAGCTTGGGATTCGCGTCCTCGTGGTCGGCGGCGCCGGTGCGTTGCGCAGCCCCGACGATCATGAACTGCTGGTCGCCGACAACCCCGCGTATGTGCCCGCCGAATTTCGGACCGTCGCCGCCGCCGGGATTGCCCAGTTGCGGACCTGCCAGGGCCATGCCGGTGGCGAGTGGGCCTACCTGAGCCCACCCGCCCTGCTTGAACCCGGTGCACGAACTGGCCGTTATCGGCGCGGCAGCGACACCCTGCTCGTCGGTGTTGACGGCCGATCGTGGATCAGCGCCGAGGACCTGGCCGTCGCCGTGGTCGACGAACTCGAAAGCCCTGGCTCCGAACGCCTCTTCACGGTCGTCCACCGCGACGTACGCCCGTCAGCGTGAGCCGGTCAATGTCGCCGCGTACGGCGCTCCCAGACCCCACGCTCCGTGCATCGCGTCCGCGAAAGCCGCCGCCAGTTTGTGTTCGCCCGTCGGGCCCGGGTGCGTGCCGTCGTACGTGTCCCGGTGGATGTCGTACGTCGCGTGAGGCTCCGCCAGCAGTAGGGGGGACGCGTCAGGCGCGTCGAGGTTCGCGACCACCTTCGTCAGCAGCTCGTTGAAGCGGTCGCACTCGGCGGCGAACGGGGCGTCGGACTCCGCCCGGACGTTGGGGATGACCGGGTGGATCACCATGCGTACGCGCGGGTCGGCCGCGCGGGCCTCCGCTACGAAGCGCTCCGCGTTCTCGGCGGTCTGGGCCGCGTCCGTGTAGAAGCCGAGGTCTATCAGGCCCAGCGAGACGAGCAGCACGTCCGCCCTCGTCGACGCGACCGTCTCCCGTATCAGCGGAGCCATGTGCAGCCAGCCCTCGCCCCACCCCGACAGGTGGCGGCGGGCGTGCGCCGGAAAGGCGGGGTCGGCGTACTCGTACGACAACGGGGCGTTCGCGGTGGTGTCGTACAGCTCGGTGCGGGGGCCGACGATCTGGAAGGGGCCGCCGTACGACGCCACCAGGTGCTGCCACATGCGGTAGCGCCACGTGAAGTCGCCGGCGCGCCCGATGGTCATGGAGTCGCCGACGAACAGGAAGCGCATTGCGTCATCATCCCGGATCACCGCCGTGGCCTGCGACGTGATGATGAACACTTGGGCCATGCGCCCGCTCTCGTACCTCGTCGCCGCTGGTTCCGCCGCCGTCCTTCTCCTGCTCGCGTCCGGCACCGCCGTTGCCGACGACGGCTTCACGATCAAGGACCCGCGGATCACCGAGTCCAGCGGCCTCGCCGCCAGCCGTCTCCACCCCGGCATCTACTGGACGCACAACGACAGCGACGACGGGGCGTTCGTCTACGCCGTGGATTCCCGGAGCGGCGAGACCGTCGCGACCCTCACCATGAGGGGGGTCGGGGCGCCGCGCGATGTCGAGGCCATCTCCATCGGGCCCGACGGAAATGTGTACGTCGGCGACATCGGCGACAACCTCAACGGCAGCTGGAGCCATGTGTGGATCTACCGCTTTCCCGAGCCCAAGCAGCTCACGAACGCGACAGTCGACGCGACCCAGTTCACCGTCAAGTACGCCGACGGGCCCCGCGACGCCGAGGCGCTGATGGTGCATCCCAGGACCGGCCGCGTCTACATCGCGAGCAAGCACGAGGACGGCGGCGGGCTCTACGAAGGGCCCGCCCGGTTGTCGGCCGGCGGTACGAACGTGTTCCGGCGGGTGGGCGAAGTGCCGTGGGTGACGGACGGGGCGTTCTCGCCGGACGGGAAGGAGCTGGTACTGCGCTCCTACTTCAGCGCCCGTGCGTACGAGTGGAAGGACGGCGGGCGGCTGGGGGCCGACCGGCGGGTGGGCGCACCGTTCCAGGGGCAGGCCGAGTCGGTGACGTACACGGCTGACGGGACAGCCATGATGTTCGGCTCGGAGGGCGTCGGCAGCGACGTCCGGCGGGTGGAAGTGGAAGTGGATGGGGAGCGGGACGGTGGCGGGCAGAAGTCCCCTTCGTCCGGCGGGAGTTCGGTGGACGACGGCAAGGGGGGTGACGGCGGTGGTGATGTCGGCGGTGGTGGCGGGACGGTCACTCTGGGGCTGGTCGCGCTCGGTGGCGTGTTTGTCGCGTTCCTCGCGCTGAAGCGGCTGGTGCGGCGGCCCTAGGTGGCGACGTAACGGAGAGTGATCGTTCGGCGTGCGAGGGTGACGAAGCCCTGGTTCGCTGGAGGGGACCCGCTCTTCCTAGCGTCAAGGAGTGACGATGAGCGTTTCAGGCGAATCCAGTGGCCGTGTGCAGCAAATGCGCGAAAAGGCCCAGCAGCTGGAGCAGGCGGCGGAGCGCGCGACCGATCCGCAGGAGCGTCAGAAGCTGCAGGAGAAGGCACAGCGGCTGCGGGAGCAGAGCCGGCAGGAGGGCTCGATGGGCGGCCAGCAGGTGTTCCCGCCCGAGTAGTCGTCCCGGCTGAAGCCGGCCCGATGGCCTCCCGTTCCGCGTATGCGGACGGGGGGCCATCGGGCTGTGCCTGGCTACGGACGGAACGTCCGACTTCCCGCCCCGGATTGTGCACAGTGGCGCAGGACCCGCCGCACCGTCGCCCCTAGCCTCACCGGAACAGCACCAGCACCTACGAGGGGCGGTATCGGTGAACTGGCTCATCCACGACTACCGCGAGAGCGATCTCGCGGCAGTGGTCCACCTGATCGACACCACGGCCGAGCTCGGGCAGGAGTCCGTCTTCTCGCTCGCCGAGTGCATCGGTGCGCTCACCTCACGGCAGCCCGCCGTCGTCGCCGTGCACCAGGGCGTCCCCATCGGCGCGGCGCTCGCGTGCGTGGCCGGTGAGCGTGCCTGGGTGATGCGTATCGCGATCTCCTCCGCCTGGCGCGGACGTGGTCTGGCCAGTGCGCTCCTCGTGGAGCTGGAGCGACGGCTCGTCGCCGCCCGGGTGGGGCGTATCGCGTACGTACTGCCCGAGGAGGATCTCCTCGGCGAGGGGCTGCTCAACGCGGGGTACACCCGCCGGCCTGCCGTGGCGTACTTCGAGAAGGTCGAGCCGCTCCACGGCCCTTCCGCCAGCCTCCTGGAGGATCTCGGCGGGCGTTTCCTGCCCAGCGACCTCTGGGCCAAGGTGGCCGGCATGGAGGCGGAGAAGGACCTGATCGAGCGGCGCGTCGTACTGCCGCTCGCGCAGCCGGAGCGAGCCGCCCGGCACGGCGTACGGCCGCCGCGTGCGGTCGCTCTCTTCGGGCCTCCCGGGACCGGCAAGACGACGTTCGCGAGAGGCATCGCTTCCAAGCTCGGCTGGCCGTTCGTCGAGCTGCTGCCGTCGCGGCTGGCCGACGAGGGCAACCTGGCTGCGGCGCTGCGCGACGCGTTCGCCCGTATCGCCGAGCTGGAGCGGGTGCTCGTCTTCATCGACGAGGTCGAGGAGATCGCTCCCGTACGGACCGAGCCCGCGCAGCCCGGCGGCATGCACGGAGTGACCAATGAGCTGCTCAAGCTCATACCGGGCTTCCGGGAGGGCGACGAGCGGCTGCTGGTGTGCGCGACCAACTCCATCCGGTCGCTCGACCCGGCGTTCCTGCGACCCGGCCGGTTCGACTACCTCATCCCGATCGGTACGCCGGACACGGCGGCGCGGGCGGCGATCTGGGCCCGGTACACGGACGGCAGGGCGGATGTGGACGTGGCGCGGCTGGTGGGGGCGAGCGAGCTGTTCACGCCCGCCGACATCGAGCACGCGGCCCGTATCGCCGCGCAGGCCGCGTTCGAGCGGGACCTGGAGGAGATCGGTGCCGGTGCGGGCGATCCGCGCGCACTCGGCGCGAGTACGGAGGACTATCTGGCGGCCATCGCGCAGTGCCGGCCGACGGTGACGCCCGCGATGGTCGACCAGTTCGACGCGGACATCACGGCGCACGCACGGTTCTGACCACACGCACGGTTCTGACAACACGCATGGTTCTGACGAAACTGACAAAATTAGACAGACGGCTCGGGGATGCTCACGTCAGTGGGAGGCCACGATCATGGCGTCGCAGAACGTGCAAACCCCTTCCGTTTCTTCGCATCCGGAACCCGCCCCCCACCGAGACCTTTGGCCAGGGATCGCCGGGGTGGTGGCCGGGGCGCTGCTGATCGCCGGGCACATCCTGTGGCTGCGTACGCCCGACACGACCGGCCCGGGCGCGATCAGGAATGTCGTGACCTTCTATGCGAAGGACAGCAATCAGGCGCTGGCGGAGACCTCGGCCCTGATGCTGCTGGCCGCGGGCCTGCTGTTCATGTTCTTCCTGGTCGCGCTGTCGCGCCTGGCGGGCAACCGCTCCCATCTCGTGCTGGTGGGCGGCACCGTGTTCACCGTGCTGCTCATGGTCTCGGCGATCGCCGGCAACATGTTCGCGATCACGGCGAGCACTTCGGACGTGTTCCGCGTCGGCCCGCAGACGGCGCACATCGCGATCCTGCTCCTGGACCTGGCGTACGCCGCGGCGATCGCCTCGATGGCCGGCGCGGCGGTGCTGCTGTTCGCGGTCTGGCGCGTGGCGCGCGAGTCGCGGGCCGTGCCGATGTGGCTCGCGTGGTTCGGGTTCGTGGTGGCGGTGCTGTCGCTGGGCGCGATGTTCAGTGCCTGGGCCACGCCGGTGCTGCTGGGGGTGTGGGTTGTGGCGGCGGGTGTGGTGCTGATTCTGAACGCGCGGGTGGCGCAGCGGGACGAGGGGCAGGAGCCAGCCGTGGCGGCCGGCACCTCCTGAGGCTGGCTACATCGCCCTGACGCGAGGGACGTCCTGACGCCGGTCACTTTCCCCGCGCGCGCTCCGCCACCAGGGTCTCGAAGCCCGCGATCAACCGGCGCAGTCCGAAGCCGAAGTGGTCGAAGTCGGTGGCGAAGGAGTTCTCGTCGAGCGCGGCCACCAGCGGGAACTCGCCGCTCGCCATCGCCCGTTCGAGGTACGGCAGCTGCCTTCCCCAGAACTCCTCGTGGCTCAGCCCCGTCTCCTTGGCCGCCTCGACGGCCTCGGCCTCCATCCGGGCGACGCCGATGACGAAGCTCTGGACCGTGATGATCGTGGAGAGCAGCTCCTGGTCTCCGAGCCCCATGTCCTGGAGCCCGGCCAGTGACACTTCGAGGCCGCGCACGGCGGTCGGGCCGAGGACCGTGCGCGCCTGGTTGAGCTTCAGCAGCCAGGGGTGCCGCCGCAGGAGATCGAGGTGCGTACGGGCCATGGACTCGACGGCGGTCCGCCAGTCCACCGGCTCCCGGGCGTCGACGGCGTCGAGCGGCTCGCCCTGCACGCGGTCGACCATCAGGTCGAGCAACTCGGCCTTCCCCGGTACGTAGCGGTACAGCGACATGGTGCCGGTGCCGAGCTCGGTGGACAGGCGGCGCATCGACACCGCGTCCATGCCCTCGGCGTCCGCGATCGCGACCGCCGCGGCGACGATCCGCTCGAGCGTGAGGCCGGGCTTGGGGCCGCGGCTGGGGCGTTCGCCCGTACCCCAGAGGAGTTCGAGGCTGCGGCCGATGCCGCCGCCGCCGCTGGTGGTGCTCGTGTCGCCCGTCCCGGTCGTCTTCTTCATGGGCTCACTCTAAATCTCCCGGACGGAAACTGGGTACGGTGTACTCTCATTGGAGTACGCCGTACTCAGTTAAGTCGTGAGCGGAAGGAATCCCCTTGTGAGTGCCACCGATTACGCCGTCCGGGCGGAAGGGCTCCAGAAGCGGTACGCCGAGAAGAAGGGCGCGAAGGGCGCTACCCACAAGCTCGCCCTCGACGGCTTCGACCTCGCCGTCCGCGCGGGCACCGTCCACGGTCTGCTCGGCCCCAACGGCGCGGGCAAGACGACCGCCGTCCGCGCCCTGGCCACGCTGCTCAAGCTCGACGGCGGCCGGGCGGAGGTCGCGGGCGTCGACGTACGCCGCGATCCCCGGCTCGTACGCCGCCGGATCGGCCTCACCGGCCAGTACGCGGCGGTGGACGAGGTCCTGACCGGGCGGCAGAACATCGAAATGTTCGGCCGTCTCTTCCACCTGGGCGGGAAGCGGGCGAGGGTGCGGGCCGGTGAACTCCTGGAGCAGTTCGACCTGGTGGAGGCCGCCGACAAGGGCGTGGGCGCGTACAGCGGCGGAATGCGGCGCCGGCTCGACCTCGCCGCGTCGATGATCCTCGCCCCGCAGGTGCTCTTCCTCGACGAGCCGACCACCGGGCTCGATCCGCGCGGGCGCGGTGAAGTGTGGGATGCGGTACGGGCAATGGTCGCCAGGGGTACGACCGTACTGCTGACGACCCAGTACCTGGACGAGGCCGACAAGCTCGCCTCGCACATCACCGTCATCGACCGGGGCCGGACCATCGCCGACGACACCCCGGACGGCCTGAAGAACCGGGTCGGCGGCGACCGTATCGAAGTCGTCGTCGCCCGGGCGGCGGACCTCGCGGTGGCCGCCAAGGTGATCGCCCGGGTCTCGGAGACCGAACCGGATACGGACGAAGTGGCGCTGCGGGTGCACGCGCAGGTGGGCGACCGGGTGGCGGCGCTGACGGAGGTGGCGCGAACCCTCCAGGACGAGGGGATCGCGGTGGAGGACATCGGACTGCGCAGGCCGAGCCTCGACGACGTGTTCCTGCGCCTGACCGGACACCGCGCGGAACTGGAGACAGCAGCATGAGCACGGCGACGGAACTGGTCCCGACGGGGCCCGAGCGACGGCTCTACTGGGCCCTGGCGGACTGCTGGAACGTCACCAGGCGCACCCTCACCCACTACCGGCGCCAGCCCGTCACCATCGTCTGGCAGCTCGGCTTCCCGATCGTCTCCGTGCTGCTGTACGGGTTCGTCTTCGGCGAGGCGATGGCGGTGCCCGGGGACGGGGACTACCGGGAGTTCCTGATGCCCGGCATGTTCGCCTCCACCATGGCCTTCGGGTTCATGAACACGACGATGGCCGTGGTCACCGACTCCACGAAGGGCGTCATCGACCGGTTCCGCTCCATGCCGATGGCGCCGTCGGCGGTGGCGTCCGGGCGGGGGGTGTCCGATCTGCTGGTTGCCTGCGCCGAGTTGACGATCCTCGCGGTGACCGCCGTCCTCATCGGCTGGGAGGCCGAGGGCGGCGCGCCGGCCGCGGTGGGGGCCTTCGGGCTGCTCCTGCTGCTGCGCTTCAGCCTGATCTGGGTGGGCGTCTGGCTGGGGCTGCTGGTCCCCAGCGCGGAGGCGGCCGGCGGGCTCTACGCGGTGGCGTTCCCGCTGACGATGATCTCCAGCATCTACGTGGCGCCGTCCCTGATGCCGAGCTGGCTGGGTCCGGTCGCGGCCTGGAACCCCGTCTCGTCGACGGTCACGGCGACCCGTGAGCTGTTCGGGCAGCCGGTGAGCGGCGGCACGTGGATCGAGGACAACGCGGTGCTGATGGCGGTGGTCTGGCCGCTGCTGATCACGGCGGTGTTCCTGCCGCTGGCGGTGCGGCGGTTCCAGGCGCTGAGCCGCTGAGCCGCGGTGTCGCGGGCCTGAGGGGTGGGCCCGGGAGGGGGGCGGGCCCACCCCGGTTGTGGCTAGGCCGGGCACTCCTTCCAGGCCAGCCGGTAGATGGTCTTGATGTCGCCGTCCGTCGAGTCCATGGTGATGAAGCTGTTCGTCTTCGTCGGGTCCGAGGTGCCCGCGCTGACCCGCAGTTCAGTGTTGATGTTGAAGTTCCGCTTCACCCCGCAGGGCGCCCAGACCAGCTGGCCCCAGTCGGTTTCGTCGGTCGCCTGCCAGTTGTTGTCGTACGGCCCGGTGTGCGGGTGCGTCCTGGACGCCGTGTCGGGCGAGCCCTGGAAGTAGTACGACGCCTTCTGGACGGCGGTGGCGCCCGCCTGCAGGCGGGCGTAGCCGCGGTAGTCGGCGCTCGCGACCGCGTAGGTGAAGCCGTGCGGAACGTGCACGATCAGGTTGAGCTGGCAGTTCTTGCGGAAGTCGGTCGGCTTCGCGCCCAGGCCCACCTGGGCGAGGTAGTCGCTGTACGTGACGGTGAAGGCCGTGTTGTCCGGGGAAACGGCGACGGCGGCCGTCCCTTGCCGGCAGCCCGAGCCGTTGACGGTCGCTATCTCGATGACGATCTTGTCGGGCGGTGCGACGATCCCGTGGGTCGCGGCGTCTTCGGCCGCTGAGGCGTTCTGTGCGAACAGCGTGGAGGCGAGCAGCGCGGCGGCCGCACCGCCGACGAGTAACGCTCGCTGTCCTGGTGTGTGTCCGGGCATGGTGCTCCGATCGGTCGTCGGGCGAACAAGGGGGGTGCAACCGAAGAAACTGTGGAGCGACATGTGCATGTCAAACATTCAAGCGGTTCCGGCCGGTGGTGGAAGCGCCGGAACCCTTCGGACTGTAGGCAGCGGGGCGCGACCTGGGTAGAGCGGTTATCGGCCTGGCGTGGAACCGGCGCGTTCAGCGGGCGCAGGGAAAGGGGCCCGGCGACGGTGTCGGCCGGACCCCTTTCCGTACGCATCTCGTACAGCTACAGCTACAGCTACAGCTACAGCTGACAGCTGCGGCTACAGCTTCTCGATCACGTAGTCGATGCAGGCCGTCAGGGCCTTGACGTCGGCCGGGTCGATCGCCGGGAACATCGCGACGCGCAGCTGGTTGCGGCCCAGCTTGCGGTACGGCTCCGTGTCGACGATGCCGTTCGCGCGCAGCGCCTTGGCGACCGCCGTGGCGTCGATCTCGTCGGAGAAGTCGATCGTGCCGATGACCTGCGAGCGCTTGGCCGGGTCGGTGACGAACGGCGTCGCGTACTTGGACTCGTCGGCCCAGCCGTACAGGTTGGCCGCCGAGGTCGCGGTGCGGCGGACCGACCAGTCGAGACCGCCCTGCGTGTTGAGCCACTTCAGCTGGTTGTCGAGCAGGAAGAGGGTCGCGAGCGCGGGGGTGTTGTACGTCTGGTTCTTGAGGGAGTTGTCGATCGCCGTGGGCAGGCTGAAGAACTCCGGGATGTGGCGGCCGGACGCGTGGACGCGCGCGGCACGCTCCAGGGCGGCGGGCGAGAAGGCCGCGATCCACAGGCCGCCGTCGGAGGCGAAGGACTTCTGCGGGGCGAAGTAGTAGACGTCGGTCTCGGTGATGTCGACCGGGAGGCCGCCCGCGCCGGACGTGGCGTCGACCACCACAAGGGAGCCGGCGTCGGCGCCCCCGACGCGCTTGACCGGGGCCGCGACACCGGTCGAGGTCTCGTTGTGGGTGAAGGCGTAGACGTCGACACCCGCCTCGGCCCGCGGGTCCGGGTGCGTACCCGGGTCCGAGGCGATCACGGTCGGGTCGTCCAGCCAGGGCGCCAGCTTGGCGGCCTTCGCGAACTTCGACGAGAACTCGCCGAAGCTCAGGTGCTGGGACTTCTGCTCGATCAGCCCGTGGGTCGCGATGTCCCAGAAGGCGGTGGAACCGCCGTTGCCCAGGATCACCTCGTAACCCTCGGGGAGCTGGAAGAGGTCGCGTACGCCGTCGCGCACCGAGCCGACCAGGTTCTTGACCGGGGCCTGGCGGTGGGACGTACCGAGGAGTGAGGTGCCGGTGGCGGCCAGGGCGTCCAGCGCCTCCGTACGCACCTTGGAGGGGCCCGCGCCGAAACGGCCGTCGGCGGGCTTCATGTCAGCGGGAATCTGGATCTCAGCCACGAGCCGGAGCGTAGCCGGTCCGCGGAGGTGCGGGAGGCGCCCGTCCGGCCGGTGAGACGCGGGCTCCGGCCGGTGAGATGCGAGACCGCCCGCCCCACCTCACCCCGCCTCGCACCGTTGCTGCTGCGCCGAGCTTCACCCTTTCGGCGTACCGGGCCCGAGTCCGAACCCGAGCGCGCGTCTGCGGCCTCGCCGGGAGCGGTGAGTCGTCGGCATCCTTGAGCGCATGGCTGAGCAGCGTGACGGGCGTGAGCACGACGGGCGGAACGGGCAGGGCGAGAAGCGGCGCGGGCACGACACGGCGGCGCTGGCGCGCGAGCTGCGCGCGGCCGTGCGGGGTGACGTCGCCTTCGACGCGGCGGCGCGCGCCCTGATGACGATGGACGCCTCCAACTACCGGCGCGTGCCGCTCGGTGTCGTCGCCCCGCGCGACGCCGCCGACGTGGCCGCCGCGCTCGCCGTCTGCCGGGCTCACGGGGTGCCCGTCGTGCCGCGCGGCGGCGGTACGTCGATCGCCGGGCAGGCGACCGGCACGGGTGTCGTCCTCGACTTCACGCGCCACATGCGCGCCATCACGGACCTCGACCCCGAGACCCGTACGGTCGTGGTGCAGCCGGGCGTCGTCCTCGACGATCTGCGGGCCGCGGCGGGGGCGTACGGGCTGACCTTCGGGCCGGACCCCTCCACGCACAGCCGCTGCACGCTCGGCGGCATGATCGGGAACAACTCGTGCGGCTCGCACTCGGTGGCGTGGGGAACGACGGCCGACAACCTCTACGACCTGTCGGTCGTCACCTACGGCGGGGACGAGCTGCGCCTGGCCGAGGGCTGGCAGGGCGCACCCGAAGGTCTGCGCGCACTGGTGAACGGCAACCTCGCGCTCCTGCGCACCGGCTTCCCCGAGCTGCCGCGCCGTATCTCGGGATACGCCCTGGACGCGTTGCTTCCCGAGAACGGCGTGAACCTCGCCCGTGCGTTCTGCGGAAGCGAGGGAACGCTCGGCGTGGTGCGCGAGGCGACCGTACGCCTGGTGGAAGCCCCCGGGGCACGCGCACTGGCCGTTCTCGGGTACGCCGGTGAGAGCGCCGCGGCCGAGGCCGCGCCCGCACTCCTCCCGTACGGCCCGCTCACCGTGGAAGGCATGGCCGAAGACCTCGTCCCCGAGCAGGAACGGAGGCTGCTCCCGCGCGGCTTGGCGTGGCTCTTCGTGGAGATGGGCGGGGACTCGGCCGCCGAAGCGCTCTCCCGCGCCGAGCGGCTCGTGAAGGCCGCCCAGGCGCTCGACGGAACGGTCGTCACCGACCCGGCCGGACAACGCGCCCTGTGGCGCGTCCGCGAGGACGCGAGCGGTACGGCGACGCGGATGCCGGACGGCAGCGAGGCGTGGCCCGGCTGGGAGGACTGCGCCGTACCGCCCGCACGGCTCGGCGCGTACCTGCGGGACTTCAGGTCACTGCTCGCCGAGCACGGCCTGCGCGGCACGCCTTACGGCCACTTCGGCGACGGGTGCATCCACGTCCGTATCGACTTCGACCTCCTCAGTGAGACCGGCGTACGCCGCTTCCGCGCCTTCTCCGAGGAACAGGCGGAACTCGTCGTCGCCCACGGCGGCTCGCTGTCCGGGGAACACGGCGACGGGCAGGCACGCGCGGAACTGCTTCCGAAGATGTACGGGAACGAACTCGTCGCCCTCTTCGGCCGCTTCAAGGACGTGTGGGACCCGGCCGGCGGCATGAACCCGGGTGTGCTCGCCCGCCCCGCCCGGCTGGACGAGAATCTGCGCTTCGCGGTGCTCCCCGGGGAGCACGTCGACGTCGCCTTCGCGTACCCGCACGACGGCGGGGATTTCCCGGCCGCCGTACGCCGTTGTGTGGGCGTCGCGAAGTGCCGTACCGAGTCGGCGACGGGAGCGGGCGTCATGTGCCCCTCCTTCCGGGTCACCGGAGACGAACAGCACTCCACGCGCGGGCGCGCGCGCCTGCTGCACGAAATGCTCGCCGGGGAAGTCGTCACGGACGGCTGGCGGTCGCGGGAGGTACGGGACGCACTCGACCTGTGCCTGTCGTGCAAGGGGTGCAGGAGCGACTGTCCGGTGGGCGTCGACATGGCGACGTACAAGGCGGAATTCCTGCACCACCACTACAAGGGCCGGCTCCGTCCCGCGGCGCACTACGCGATGGGCCGGCTTCCCGTGTGGCTGCGCGCGGCGGCTCCGTTCGCGGGTGTGCTGGGCGCCGCTTCCCGGGTACGCCCGCTGGCCGCTCTCGTGAAGCGCCTGGGAGGGATCGCCCCGGAGCGCGACCTGCCCACTCCGGCGCGCACCACGCTGCGGAGCTGGTGGCGGGCGCGGAACAGGGTGGTGCGGAAACGGTCCCCGGAGCTTGGTACGACGACCGTCGTCCTGTGGCCCGACACCTTCACCAACCACCTCTCCCCGGACGTCGGCCGGGCCGCGGTGCGCGTACTGGAAGCGGCCGGCCTGCGGGTCGTGATGCCACCGCGGCAGCTGTGCTGCGGCCTGACGTACGTCTCCACCGGACAGCTCGACCGGGCCCGCACGGTCATGCGCCGCACCCTGGACGGCATGGAACGCGCCGCCGGGCTGCCCGTCGTCGTCCTGGAACCGAGCTGTGCGGCCGCGCTCAAGGCCGACCTCCCCGAGCTGCTGCCGAACGACCCGAGAGCGGCCGCCCTCGCCTCCTCGGTACGCACCTTCGCGCAGGCACTGGAGGAGTACGCCCCGCACTGGCAGCCCCCGAGGATCGACCGCCCGGTAGCGGGCCAGACGCACTGCCACCAGCACGCCGTACTGGGCGACGCGGCGGAACAGCGGCTGCGGGAGCGGGCCGGTCTCACCGGCGCCCTGAGCGGCGGCTGCTGCGGCCTCGCGGGAAACTTCGGATTCGAGCGCGGCCACTACGACGTGTCGGTCGCCTGCGCCGAGGAACAACTGCTCCCGTCGGTACGCGACGCCGCCCAGGGAACGGAGCTCCTGGCGGACGGCTTCTCCTGCCGCACCCAGGTGCAACAGCTGACGGGCCTGAGGGCGAGGCACCTGGCGGAGGTACTGGCAGACGGCCTGGGAGACGGCCTGGGAGACGGCCCGGGACGCGGTTCGGCAGAGGGACGGAACCGCCCTCCCCTCACCGGGCAGCACTGACCACGCCGTGCGTCAGTCCCCGGTCAGGGGTGTGAGCGGTGGACGGTGATGTTCCGCTTACCGTGGAGCGCATGGAACAGCCCACCTCCGCCGACCCCGGCCACGCGCCCGCCCCCGCTCCTTCGATACCCGACGCCGGTCCCGCGGCGGGCCCTGCCGGTCCCGCAGCGCGGCTCGGGGCCCGGCTCGGGCCGGTGGCGATGGTGGTGGCCGGTGGGATGTCGGTGCAGTTCGGGTCCGCCGTCGCGGTGACGATCATGCCGAGCGTGGGAGCGGCCGGTGTCGTCGCCCTGCGGCTCGCCGTCGCGGCCGTGATCCTGCTCGCCGTGTGCCGGCCGCGCGTGCGCGGCTACGCCCGCGCCGACTGGTGGACCATCGCCGCCTTCGGTCTCGCCATGGCAGGCATGAACGGTCTCTTCTACCAGGCGCTGGACCGTATCCCGCTGGGCGTGGCGGTCACCCTTGAGGTGCTGGGACCGCTCGCCCTCTCCGTGTTCGCGTCCCGCCGCGCAATGAGCGCCGTGTGGGCCGCACTCGCGCTCGGCGGCGTCGCGCTGCTCAGCGGCGGCGGCTTCGACCGGCTCGACCTGGTCGGCGCGGCGTACGCGCTAGCCGCCGGCGGCTGCTGGGCGGCGTACATCCTCTTCAGCGCGCGGACCGGACGGAGGTTCCCCCAGGCGGACGGACTGGCGCTCGCGATGGCGGTCGCGGCGCTGCTCAGCCTGCCGCTCGGGATCGCGGAGGCGGGCGGCAGGCTGCTGGAGCCGCGCACGGTGGCGCTGGCGGTGGCGGTCGCGCTGATGTCGTCCGTGCTGCCGTACACGCTGGAGCTGCTGGCGCTGCGCCGGCTGCCGGCCGCGACGTTCGCCGTACTGATGAGCCTGGAGCCGGCCATCGCGGCGGTCGCCGGATTCCTGGTGCTGAGTCAGGCCCTGTCCGTGACGGACGCGCTGGCGATCGCGCTGGTCATCGCGGCGAGCATGGGGGCGGTACGGAGCCAGGGGCGGCAGGGCCGGCAGGCGCGTCGGGAGCGGTCCACGCCCGTCGCGTGATTCCGGCACACAAATAATGCAAGCACGCTTGCTTGTTTCTTGAGGGGCTGCCATGCTCCGGACACACCGCCCTACCCCGAGGGGAGCGCACCGTGTCCGATCCGGCAGCCGTGCTCGACGATCTCCGTGCCGAAGGGGATGAACTCGACCAGCTGGTCGTGGGCCTGAGCGAGAAGCAGTGGTCGCTCGCCACGCCCGCGCCACGCTGGACCGTCGCCCACCAGATCGCGCATCTGGCGTGGACGGACACAGCGGCGCTGCTGTCCGTCACCGATCCCGAGGGCTTCACGGCGGAGGCCCAGGAGGCGATGTCCGCGCCCGAGCGCTTCGTCGACGAGGGCGCGGAGGCGGGAGCGGAGCTGCCGGTCGACGAGCTGCTGGCGTGGTGGCGCGACGGCCGCGAACAGCTCCAGCGAGCCCTGCGGGCGGCGCCGGACGGGGTGAAGTTCCCCTGGTACGGGCCGCCGATGGGCGCCGCTTCGATGGCGACCGGGCGGCTGATGGAGACCTGGGCGCACGGCCAGGACATCGCGGACGCGGTGGGAGCGCGCCGGGAGCCGACGGCACGGCTGCGGCATGTGGCCAGGATCGGCGTGCGGGCGCGCGGCTACGCCTTCGCGGTGCGAGGGCTCACCCCGCCCGCCGAGGAGTTCCGGGTGGAGCTGACCGCGCCGGACGGGTCCGGGCTGTGGGCGTACGGGCCCGAGGACGCCCGGCAGCGGGTCACGGGACCGGCGCTCGACTTCTGCCTCCTGGTGACCCAGCGGGCCCACCGTGACGACGTGGCGGTACGGGCCGAGGGTGCCGACGCCGACCGGTGGCTGGACATCGCGCAGGCGTTCGCGGGACCGGCGGGCGCGGGGCGGGAACCGAAGCGGCGGGGCGGGGGAGCGGCGTGACCCCCGCCGGCGGGCAGAGCGGCCGGCGGCCGCTGCGGATCGGGAACGCCTCGGGTTTCTACGGCGACCGCTTCGACGCCATGACGGAGATGCTCACCGGCGGCGAACTCGACGTACTCACCGGGGACTACCTCGCCGAACTGACCATGCTCATCCTCGGACGCGACCGCCTGAAGGACCCCGGTCTCGGGTACGCCAAGACCTTCCTGCGGCAACTGGAGAAGAACCTCGGCCACGTACACGAGCGCGGGGTACGGATCGTGGCCAACGCGGGCGGCCTCAACCCGGAAGCGCTCGCTGACGCCGTACGGGAACTCGCGGAACGGGCCGGGGTGCCGCTGCGGGTCGCGCACGTGGAAGGCGACAGTCTGCCGCTGCCCGAAGGAGCGCTCACCGCGAACGCCTACCTGGGCGGCGGCGGCATCGCGAAGTGCCTCGCAGCGGGCGCGGACGTGGTGGTGACGGGGCGCGTCACGGACGCGGCACTG
Source organism: Streptomyces sp. ISL-99 (assembly GCF_018614005.1). Classification (NCBI taxonomy): domain Bacteria; kingdom Bacillati; phylum Actinomycetota; class Actinomycetes; order Kitasatosporales; family Streptomycetaceae; genus Streptomyces; species Streptomyces sp. ISL-99. The sequence goes on along the minus strand of NZ_JAGGPC010000012.1, from coordinate 207,457 downwards.
GTCACCGGACCGGCCGCATGGTGGTTCGGGTGGGGCCCCGAGGAGTACGACCGCTTGGCAGGGGCGGTGGTGGCCGGGCACGTGCTGGAGTGCGGGACACAGGCGACGGGGGGCAACTACGCGTTCTTCTCCGACCGTTCCCGGCCACGTGACGTAAGGCGCCCCGGTTTCCCGCTCGCTGAGATCCATGCCGACGGTTCTTCGGTCATCACGAAGCACCCGGGAACGGGCGGTTACGTCGACACGGGAACGGTCACCGCGCAGCTCCTGTACGAAACGGGCGCACCCCGGTACGCAGGCCCCGACGTCACGGCACGACTCGACACCGTGCGCCTCGCGCGGGAGGGGCCGGAGCGGGTGCGGATCTCGGGCGTACGCGGAGAGGCGCCGCCACCCACCCTCAAGGCCGGGGTGACCCGGGTGGGCGGGTGGCGCAACGAGGTCACGTGCGTACTGACCGGCCTGGACATCGAGGCGAAGGCCGAGCTCGTACGGGCACAACTGGAGGACGCGCTGTCGTCGGCCGAACGCCGCCCGGCCGAGGTCCGCTGGGAGCTGGTGCGCACGGACCGGACGGACGCCGACACGCAGGAATGCGCGAGCGCACTGCTGCGGCTGGTCGTGCGGGACCCGGACCCGGCGAACGTCGGCCGTGTGATCAGTGGAGCGGCGATCGAACTCGCGCTCGGCAGCTACCCGGGCTTCCACGTCACGGCGCCCCCCGGAAAAGGCGCACCGTACGGGGTCTTCGAGGCGGCGTACGTGGACGCGGGGGAGGTGAAGCACGTCGCGGTGCTGCCGCAGGGTGAGCGGGTGTGGGTGCCGCATCCCGCGCGTACGCGGGTCCTTGAGCCGGTCGGCGACGCGCCCCGCTTGCCGCCCGCACTGACGGGTCCGACACGCAGGGCCCCGATCGGCCTTGTCGCGGGCGCCCGCAGCGGTGACAAGGGCGGGGACGCGAACGTCGGTGTGTGGGTGCGCTCGGACGACGCGTGGCGGTGGCTCGCACACGCCCTGACGGTGGACCGCTTCCGGCAGCTGCTCCCGGAGACGGCGAACCTCCCGGTGACTCGCCATGTCCTGCCGAACCTGCGAGCCCTGAACTTCGTGGTCGAGGGCCTCCTGGGCGAGGGAGTCGCCTCCCAGGCCCGCTTCGACCCCCAGGCGAAGGCACTGGGCGAATGGCTGCGCTCCCGGCACATCGACATACCGGAGGTACTCCTGTGACGGCACAACGCTCCCGCATGACGGGACCATACTCCCGCCGCGGGCAAATTCAGCCCGTCCGGCGTTTGAGGACCGGGGTCTGGGGCGGAGCCCCCACGCGGCGGAGCCGCAGAATGTCACAGCGGGAAGGGGCGGGTAGGGGAACAGCGCCGCTGGCACCTGAACCCGCACCCGGACAGGCACCCGCATCCGAACCCGCACCCACCCCCACCCCCACCCCCACCCCCACCCCGGCGGTGACCCAGTGACCGTGCTCCCCACCGCACTCGACCCTCACGCCCCCGAGTACGCCACCAACCGCGCCGCCATGCTCGCCAAACTGGCCGACCTCGACGCCGAGCACGCCAAAGCCCTCGCCGGCGGCGGCGAGAAGTACGTCGCCCGCCACCGCGAGCGTGGCAAACTGCTCGCCCGCGAGCGCATCGAGTTGCTCCTCGACCCCGACACCCCGTTCCTGGAGCTGTCGCCCCTGGCCGCCTGGGGCAGCGACTACGCAGTAGGCGCGTCCATGGTCACCGGAATCGGCGTCGTCGAGGGCGTGGAGTGCCTCATCACCGCCACCGACCCCACCGTCCGCGGCGGCGCCTCCAACCCCTGGACCCTCAAAAAGGCGCTGCGGGCGAACGAGATCGCGTACGCGAACCGCCTCCCCTGCATCAGCCTCGTAGAGTCCGGCGGCGCGGATCTCCCCTCCCAGAAGGAGATCTTCATTCCCGGCGGTGCGCTCTTCCGCGACCTCACCCGCCTCTCCGCCGCCGGAATCCCGACCATCGCGGTCGTCTTCGGCAACTCCACGGCCGGCGGGGCGTACATCCCCGGAATGTCCGACCACACCATCATGATCAACAAGCAGTCGAAGGTCTTCCTCGGCGGCCCGCCCCTCGTCAAGATGGCCACCGGCGAGGAGTCGGACGACGAATCCCTCGGCGGCGCCGAAATGCACGCCCGTACCTCCGGTCTCGCCGACTACTTCGCCCTGGACGAGCACGACGCCCTGCGTCAGGCCCGCCGCGTGGTAGCCCGCCTCAACTGGCGCAAGGCACAAGCCGCCCCGCCCGTCCCCGCCGAGCCCCCCAAGTACGACGAGGACGAACTCGCGGGCATAGTCCCCGGCGACCTCAAGGTCCCCTTCGACCCGCGCGAAGTGATCGCCCGTATCGTCGACGCCTCGGACTTCGACGAGTTCAAGCCGCTGTACGGGCCCAGCCTGGTCACCGGCTGGGCCCGCCTCCACGGCCACCCCCTCGGCATCCTCGCCAATGCACAAGGAGTGCTCTTCAGCGCGGAGTCCCAGAAGGCCGCCCAGTTCATCCAGTTGGCGAACCAGCGCGACATCCCCCTCCTGTTCCTCCACAACACCACCGGCTACATGGTCGGCAAGGAGTACGAGCAGGGCGGCATCATCAAGCACGGCGCGATGATGATCAACGCGGTGTCGAACTCCAGGGTCCCGCACCTCTCCGTCCTGATGGGCGCCTCCTACGGCGCCGGCCACTACGGCATGTGCGGGCGCGCCTACGACCCCCGCTTCCTCTTCGCCTGGCCGAGCTCCAAGTCCGCCGTCATGGGCCCGCAGCAGCTCGCCGGGGTGCTCTCGATCGTCGCCCGCGCGTCCGCCGCCGCGAAGGGGCAGCCATACGACGACAAGGCTGCCGAGGCCGACGCGGGGCTGCGCGCCATGGTCGAGCAGCAGATCGAGTCGGAGTCCCTCCCGATGTTCCTGTCCGGGCGGCTGTACGACGACGGGGTCATCGACCCGCGCGACACCAGGACCGTGCTGGGGCTGTGCCTGTCCGCGATCCACACGGCACCGGTCGAGGGCGCGCGCGGCGGCTTCGGCGTCTTCCGGATGTGAAGGGCCTTCCGATGAGTTCGATGATCACCTCAGTCCTCGTGGCCAACCGCGGCGAGATCGCCTGCCGCGTCTTCCGTACGTGCGCACACCTCGGCATCACCACCGTCGCCGTGTACTCCGACGCCGACAGGGGCGCGCTGCACGCGCGTTCCGCGGACGCCGCGGTACGCCTGCCGGGAACGGCCCCCGCCGACACGTACCTGCGCGGTGACCTCGTCGTGAAGGCCGCCCTGGCGGCCGGTGCGGACGCCGTGCACCCCGGATACGGCTTCCTCTCCGAGAACGCCGGGTTCGCCCGCGCCGTACTGGACGCGGGTCTGGTGTGGATCGGTCCGCCGCCCGAGGCGATCGACGCCATGGCATCCAAGACGCGCGCCAAGGAACTCATGGCGGCCTCCGGCGTCCCGCTCCTGGCCCCCGTCGCCCCCGACAAGGCCACCGACGCAGACCTCCCGCTCCTCCTCAAGGCGGCGGCGGGCGGCGGCGGCAGAGGCATGCGCGTCGTACGCGATCTCTCGGCGCTCGCGGGCGAGCTGACCGCCGCGACCGCGGAAGCACGGTCCGCCTTCGGCGACGGGGAGGTCTTCGCCGAGCCGTACGTCGAACGCGGCCGCCACGTCGAGGTCCAGGTGATGGCCGACGCGCACGGCACGGTCTGGGCGCTCGGCACCCGGGACTGCTCGCTCCAGCGGCGGCACCAGAAAGTTGTCGAGGAGGCCCCCGCACCCGGCCTGGACGACGCCCTGCGCACCACACTGCACGACGCCGCGGTGGCGGCGGCGAGGGCGGTGGACTACCGGGGCGCGGGAACCGTCGAGTTCCTGGTCTCGGCCGAGGGCCGCCCGTACTTCCTGGAGATGAACACCCGCCTCCAGGTCGAGCATCCCGTGACCGAGGCGGTGTACGGCATCGACCTGGTGGCGCTCCAACTGCGCGTCGCCGAGGGCGAGGCCCTGCCACCCGGACCACCCGCCCCTTCGGGCCACGCGGTGGAGGCCCGCCTCTACGCGGAGGACCCTTCCCGCGACTGGCAGCCCCAGACAGGTCCCCTGCACGCCCTGAGCGTCCCCGAGGCACCCGGACTGCGGGTCGACAGCGGGTACGCCGGCGGAGACGTCGTCGGGGTGCACTACGACCCGATGCTGGCCAAGGTCATCGCCCACGCGCCCACCCGGTCCGAAGCCGTGCGCAAGCTGGCCCGTGCCCTGGAGCGGGCCAGGATCCACGGCCCCGTCACCAACAGGGACCTGCTCGTACGCTCGCTGCGGCACCCCGACTTCGCGGCCGGACGGCTCGACACCGGCTTCTACGACCGGCACCTGGACGCGCTCACCGAGGCTTCCCCGGACCCTTCGCACGGGGCACTGGCCGCGCTCGCCGCAGCGCTCGCCGACGCCGCCACCCGGCAGATCACCGGAACGACGACGACGGCCCGGCTCGGCGGCTGGCGCAATGTGCCGTCCCAGCCACAGGTGAAGACCTACCGGACCGAGCCCGACGGGACGGAACACGAGGTCCGCTACCGGGTCACCCGGGACGGCTTCACCGCGGAAGGCGCGCCGGGCGTACGCGTGCACGACGTACGAGCCGATCACGTGACCTTCGAAATCGACGGCGTACTGCGGCACTTCCACATCACCGTGCACCCCGGCGGCCGGACGTACGCCGACACGTCCACCGGCGGCTCGCACACCCTCACGGCTCTGCCCCGCTTCCCCGACCCCACAGCCCGCACGGAACCGGGCTCCCTGCTCGCGCCCATGCCGGGAACCGTCGTCCGCGTCGCCGAAGGGCTCACGGAAGGCGCCCGCGTCACCGCGGGGCAGCCCCTGCTCTGGCTGGAGGCCATGAAGATGGAGCACCGCGTCTGCGCTCCCGCCTCCGGCACGCTCACCGCGCTCCACGCCGCCCCCGGCCGCCAGGTCGAGGTCGGCGCCCTGCTCGCCGTCGTACAGGCCGCAGAGCCTGGCGAAGAGTCCCAGGAGGACCAGCAGTCATGAGCACCGCCGTTGTGGAAACCGAAGAACACAAAGCGCTCCGAGCGGCCGTCGCCGCTCTCGGGAAGCGTTACGGACGCGACTACATGACCACCGTCGTACGCGAAGGGGCGCACCCCGACGCGCTCTGGGCGGAGGCCGCCAAGCTCGGTTACCTCGGTGTGAACCTTCCCGAGGAGTACGGCGGAGGGGGCGGCGGGACAGCGGAACTATCTATCGTCCTGGAGGAGCTGGGGGCAGCCGGGTGTCCTCTCCTCATGATGGTCGTCTCGCCCGCCATCTGCGGCACCGTCATCGCCCGCTTCGGTACGGACGGACAGAAGGCCGCCTGGCTGCCCGGGCTCGCCGACGGAAGCCTCACCATGGCGTTCGGCATCACCGAGCCCGACGCCGGATCGAACTCCCACCGGATCACCACCACGGCCCGCCGCGACGGGGACAACTGGCTGCTCACGGGACGCAAGGTCTTCATCTCCGGCGTCGACATCGCCGACGCGACCCTCATCGTCGGCCGCACCGAGGACGCGCGGACGGGCCGCCTCAAACCGTGCCTGTTCATCGTCCCCCGCGACACTCCGGGCTTCCGGCGCTCGCAGATCGACATGGAACTCCAGGCACCGGAGAAGCAGTTCGAGCTGGTCCTCGACGACGTGCGCCTGCCCGCCGAAGCCCTGGTCGGCGACGAGGACGCGGGCCTCCTCCAGCTCTTCGCCGGCCTCAACCCCGAGCGGGTCATGACTGCCGCCTTCGCCGTCGGCATGGGCCGCTACGCCGTCAGCAGGGCCGTCGAGTACGCCAGGGAGCGCACCGTCTGGAAGGCCCCCGTCGGCGCCCACCAGGCCATCGCCCACCCCCTCGCGCAGGCCCACATCGAACTCGAACTGGCCCGCCTGATGATGCAGAAAGCGGCCCACCTCTACGACGCGGGCGACGACCTCGGCGCGGGGGAGGCCGCCAACATGGCGAAATACGCCGCCGCAGAGGCCTGCGTGAAGGCCGTCGACCAGGCCGTCCACACCCTCGGCGGCAACGGACTCACCCGCGAATACGGCCTCGCGTCGCTGATCACCGCCGCGCGGGTGGCCCGTATCGCGCCCGTCAGCCGCGAAATGATCCTGAACTTCGTATCCCACCAGTCCCTGGGGCTCCCCAAGTCGTACTAGCACGCGGGATTCTGGCCACCACCCATACCGCGGAGGGGACCGTCATGGCGTTCCAGAGCGAGTACGCACCCGTAGAGCCCGTCGGACTTCCCATCCACGAGGCGGTGCTCGGAAGGGCCGCCGAGTACGGCGACACGCCCGCCCTGATCGACGGGACGAACGGCGACACGATCACGTACAGCCAACTGGACACCTTCCACCGGCGCATCGCCGCCGCGCTGGCCGAGGCGGGCCTGCGGCAGGGCGACGTACTCGCCCTGCACAGCCCCAACACCATCGCGTACCCGGTGGTCTTCTACGCCGCCACGCGCGCCGGGGCCTCCGTCACGACCATCCACCCGCTGTCCACGGCGGAGGAGTTCGCCAAGCAGCTCACCGACTCCTCCGCCCGCTGGATCGTCACCGTCTCACCGCTCCTGGGCGTCGCGCGAAGGGCCGCCGAACTCGTCGGCGGGATCGAGGAGATCTTCGTCTGCGACAGCGCGGAAGGACACCGCTCCGTCCTCGACATGCTCGCCTCGACCGCTCCCGAGCCGCAGCTCACCATCGACCCGTCCGAGGACATCGCGGCGCTCCCGTACTCGTCGGGCACCACGGGCGTTCCCAAGGGCGTGATGCTCACGCACCGCAGCATCGCCACCAACCTGGCGCAGCTCGATCCCTTCATCCCCATGGGACCCGGCGACCGCATCCTGGCGGTGCTTCCCTTCTTTCACATTTACGGCCTCACCGCTCTCATGAACGCGCCCCTGCGCAATGGTGCGACGGTCGTCGTACTTCCGCGGTTCGAACTCGACCAGTTCCTCGGCGCCATCCAGAAGCACCGCATCAACGGCCTGTACGTAGCCCCGCCGATCGTCCTGGCCCTCGCCAAACACCCCGCCGTCACGAAGTACGACCTGTCCGGCCTGGAGTACATCGTCAGCGCCGCCGCCCCGCTCGACGCCGCTCTCGCGCAAGCCTGTTCGCGCCGCCTCGGGCTGCCGCCGGTCCTCCAGGCGTACGGCATGACGGAACTGTCCCCCGGCACACACGTCGTTCCCCGGAACGCGCCGAACCCGCCCCCGGGAACGGTCGGAAAGCTTCTCCCGGGAACGGAAATGCGCATCCTCTCCCTCGACGACCCCGGAAAGGACGTGGGCGTAGGAGAGGAGGGCGAGATCGCCATCCGCGGCCCCCAGGTGATGAAGGGCTACCTCGGCCGCCCCGACGCCACCGCCGCCATGATCGACGCCGACGGATGGGTGCACACCGGTGACGTCGGAAGGACCGACGCGGACGGCTGGCTGTTCGTCGTCGACCGGGTCAAGGAACTGATCAAGTACAAGGGCTTCCAGGTGGCACCCGCCGAACTCGAAGCGCTCCTTCTCACCCATGAAGCGATCGCGGACGCGGCCGTCATCGGCGTGTACGACGAGAACGGCAACGAAGTGCCCATGGCGTACGTCGTCCCGCAGCCGGCCGCCCACCTCACCGAGGACGACGTCATGGCGTACGTCGCCGCACGCGTCGCCCCGTACAAGAAGGTCCGCCGCGTCACCTTCGTCGCAAGCGTCCCCAGGGCGGCCTCCGGAAAGATCCTCCGGCGTGAACTGCGCGAACTGCGCGCACTGCGCGAACGTGAAGGGGAGAGCGCATGACCCTGGTACCGACCGCACACGACCGCGGGATCACCACCCTGACGCTCGACTCACCTACGAACCGCAACGCGCTGTCCGCGCGCCTCGTCGGTGAGCTCGGCGACGCCCTGTCCGCGTGCGCGAAGGACCCCTCCGTACGGGCCGTGCGACTCACCCACACAGGGGGCACCTTCTGCGCGGGCGCCGACCTCAAATCGCCCCCCGACCCCGCCGCCTTCGTGGCCCTCCTGCGGGGCATCGTCGAACTGCCCAAGCCGGTGGTGGCGCGTGTGGAGGGACACGTACGGGCCGGCGGGCTCGGACTGCTCGGCGCGTGCGACATCTCAGCGGCGGGGCCCGGCGCGAGCTTCGCGTTCACCGAATCCCGGCTCGGGCTCGCCCCCGCCGTCATCTCGATGCCGCTGCTGCCCCGCCTGGACCCGCGCGGCGCCGCCCGCTACTACCTGACCGGAGAACGGTTCGACGCCGCTGAGGCGGCCCGCACGGGACTGATCACCATCGCGTCCGACGACGACGTCGACGACTCGCTCGCACCCGTGCTCGACGGGCTGCGCAGGGCCTCCCCGCAGGGGCTGGCCGAGTCCAAGCGCCTGGTCACGGCTACAGTGCTGGCAGCCTTCGACCGGGACACGGACACGCTCGTCGAGCAGTCCGCGCGTCTGTTCGCCTCACGGGAGGCGGCCGAAGGCGTGACGGCATTCCTCGAACGACGGGACCCCGCATGGGTGCTGTGACCCCGACACCGACCCCGACGCCGACCCCGGCCTCGACACCGCCCCCCGCACCGGCCACCGGCAAGGCCCCCAAGCAGGACCGCTCCAGGGCCACCAGGCAGCGCCTGCTGGAAGCCGCGGTGTCCTGCCTGGCCGAGCGCGGCTGGGCGGGCTCCACGGTGTCCGTCGTCGCGGAACGGGCCGGCGTCTCACGCGGCGCGGCCCAGCACCACTTCCCGACCCGGGAAGACCTCTTCACGGCGGCCGTCGAGTACGTCGCCGAGGAACGCTCCACGGCACTGCGCGCACTGTTCCCGCAGGGCGCCGCCAACCGCACCGCTGTCGTCTGCGCACTCGTCGACCTCTACACGGGACCGCTCTTCCGGGCCGCCCTCCACCTGTGGGTGGCAGCCTCCAACGAGGACCAGCTGCGACCGCGCGTCACGGAGCTGGAGGCGCGCGTCGGACGCGAGTCGCACCGGATCGCGGTGGAGCTCCTCGGCGCGGACGAGTCCGTTCCCGGCGTACGCGAAACGGTCCAGGGCTTCCTCGACATGGCACGCGGCCTCGGCCTGGCCACGCTCCTCACCGACGACGCGGCACGCCGCGAGAGGGTGGTGGCGCAGTGGGCGACGCTTCTGGACAACGCCCTTGAGCCCGCGCCCCCAGAGGCGGAGTAGAACGGCGCCGCACCCTTCGAGCGAGAGGGTGCGGCGCCGCCGTACGTGACGAACTCAGCCCGTGATGTCCCTGAAGCCGGGGATCTCCTGCGGCCCCCGCGTCCCGGGACCGACGTACCGCGCCGACGGCCGCACCAGGCGGGCCGTGCGCTTCTGCTCCAGGATGTGGGCGCTCCAGCCGGCCGTACGCGCACACGTGAACATCGACGTGAACATGTGCGCCGGGACCTCCGCGAAGTCCAGCACGATCGCCGCCCAGAACTCGACGTTCGTCGCGAGCACCCGGTCGGGCCGCCGTGCGTGCAGCTCCTCCAGAGCGGCCTTCTCCAGCGCCTCGGCGACCTCGAAGCGCGGCGCGGCGAGCTCCTTCGCGGTACGCCGCAGGACGCGCGCCCGCGGGTCCTCGGCGCGGTACACGCGGTGGCCGAAGCCCATCAGACGCTCGCCCTTGTCGAGCGCGCGCTTCACGTAGGCGGTCGCGTCACCGGTGCGCTCGATCTCCTCGATCATGCCGAGGACGCGCGAGGGAGCGCCACCGTGGAGCGGCCCGGACATGGCACCGACCGCGCCGGACAGGGCGGCGGCCACATCGGCGCCGGTCGACGCGATCACGCGCGCCGTGAACGTGGAGGCGTTCATGCCGTGCTCGGCGGCCGACGTCCAGTAGGCGTCGACGGCCTTGACGTGCTTGGGGTCGGGCTCACCGCGCCAGCGCGTCATGAAGCGCTCCACCACGGTCTCCGCCTTGTCGATCTCCTTCTGCGGGACCATCGGCAGGCCCTGCCCGCGCGCCGACTGGGCGACGTACGACAGCGCCATGACGGCGGCGCGCGCGAGGTCGTCGCGCGCGGTCTGCTCGTCGATGTCGAGCAGCGGTTTCAGGCCCCACACGGGCGCGAGCATCGCGAGCGCGGACTGGACGTCGACGCGGATGTCACCGGAGTGGACGGGGATCGGGAACGGTTCGGCGGCCGGCAGTCCGGGGTTGAACGCGCCGTCGACCAGCAGGCCCCACACGTTCCCGAAGGACACGTGCCCGACGAGGTCTTCGATGTCGACCCCCCGGTAACGGAGCGCACCGCCCTCCTTGTCCGGTTCTGCGATCTCCGTTTCGAACGCGACGACTCCTTCGAGTCCGGGTACGAAGTCGGACATCAGGCGGCTCCTCATGATGTGTTCGACAAGCATCGACAAGCGGCAAAGGGCGTGTGACCAGGGCTCAGGTCCGGTCAGATCCGGTCAGGTTCCGGGCTTCATCGCTCACCCCGGGGATTCCCCGCGCGGCAGGTGGTCACCCAACCGCTCCGGAAGCAGGCACGATATCCCCTGCTGTATGGAGGTCACAGTGCCCGGCGCCCACATTTTGGCGGGTTCCGCCGATGCGGGGAAGCGTGATTACCGGCACACTGCCCCATTTCCCGGGCGAGGGTTGATGGCACCGGGTGCCGGGCAAACTGGGCCCCTGCGGCAGGATGGCACCGTGCCGAACCGAGATTTCGATCCCGCCGCCATGCGCGAGCACTATCGCAGCGAAACCTTCACGGAGGCGCAACTCGCCGCCGAACCGATGGGCCAGTTCGACCATTGGTTCAGAGAGATCGCCACCGCCGGCCTGCACGAGCCGAACGCCATGATCCTGTCCACGGCCACCCCCGACGGCCGGCCCTCGTCGCGCACGGTCCTGCTCAAGAAGTACGACCCCCAGGGCTTCGTCTTCTTCACGAACTACGCCTCCCGCAAGGGACAGGAGATCGCGGCCAATCCGTACGTCTCGCTGCTCTTCCCGTGGCACCAGGTCGCGCGCCAGGTGATCGTCACCGGCACGGCCACGCGGACCGGCCGCGACGAGACGGCGGCGTACTTCCGAACGCGCCCGCACGGCTCACAGCTCGGCGCCTGGGCGAGCGCGCAGTCCTCCGTGATCGCATCCCGCGAAGAGCTGCTCGCACGCTACGACGAACTGGCGACGCGCTATCCCCACACGGAGCGCGTACCGGTGCCGCCGGACTGGGGCGGGTACCGGATCGTTCCCGAGACCGTCGAGTTCTGGCAGGGCCACGCGAACCGCCTGCACGACCGCCTGCGGTACGTCGCCGAGGGTGACGCATGGCGCGTGGAGCGCCTCTGCCCGTAGGGCCGTGCCGCCCCGAGGCCCGTGGAACCGCCCCAAGACCCGTGGCACGCAGAAACCCGCGGGCTCTGGTCCCTCCGAAGAGGAGCCGGCCGGACTTACCGGCGAGCGGGGAGCATTTATTTCCCCGAACCAGGTGTGTGCTGCGTCACGTTCCAGTTGAATGATCCGGGTTCAGCAGTGCAGCAAAGGCGAACACCTGCAGGGGGTGCCAGGTGAGTGCTTCCCGGATCGGCGAGACCACCGACGCGTTCGGTTCCGACGAGCCAGGGCCCGGTTCCGGCGATCTTCTTGCCGCGCTTCTCGACGGCATGGACGCGGCGCTCTGCGCCTTCGACGCGGACGGGGTGATCACCCACTGGAACCGCGAGGCGGAACGGATTCTCGGGTGGACGGCGGACGAGGCGGTCGGGCGGACCGGCTTCGCGGGGTGGGCGGCCCGGCCGGCGGACGCGGACGAGGTGCAGGGACGGCTGATGTCGGCGATGCACGCTCCGGGGCGGCAGGTGCACGAATTCGCGCTTCTGCGGAAGGACGGCGGGCGTGTTCTCGTACGGACACAGTCGGCGGGGGTGCCGGGCGCGGAAGGCAAGCCCGCCGGGGTGTACTGCGCATTCAGCGAGGTGCACGCGCAGATCGATCTGGAACGGGCGATCGCGCTGAGCGAGGCGCTCTTCGACGACGCGTCCTGGGGCGTCGTTCTGGTGGACGTGGACCTGCGTCCGACCGTCGTCAACGCGCACGCGGCGCGCGCGCTCGGGGTGGGCCGTACGACGTTGCTGGGGCGCCCCCTCGGTGAGCTCATCGTGCAGGGCGTGGAGGAACTGGAGGGCGCTCTCCAGCACGTACTGGCGGAAGGGGCGCCCCCGACCCCCGCCGAGCTGTGGGTGACGCTGCGCAGGGCGGAGCCGGGCGGCAGGGGCGAGCGGCGTCGGTGCTGGCGCAGTGGCTTCCTGCGGTTGGCGTCGCCGCTTGCGGAGGAGCCGGTTCCGCTGGGGGTCGGCTGGCTGTTCCAGGACATCACCGAGGCGAAGACGGCGGAGCAGGAGGCCGCGCAGTTGCGGTTCCGCGGCAATCAGCTGCACCGGGCGGGGCGCGCCGCCGCCGAGTGCGAGGACCCGATGGAGGCCGCGCTGTCGTACCTCGACTTCGCTCTCGCGGGCTTCGCCGACCACGCGCTCGTCGACCTGGTCGTGGGAGACCACCCGGCGCGTCTGGTCCGGGCCGCGGCCACACCGTCGGGCGCCCCGGGACCGTGCCTGCCGGTGACCGGTGGAGCGGGCATCCCGGTTCCGTACCCGTCGGGCCATCCGGCGTTCCAGTGCCTGGACCGCCTCGGCTCGGTACGGGCGAGCGGGGGTCCGGAGGACTGGGCGGTGCGGCGCCAGTGGCCGCGGGACACCGTGCACGCCCTGTGTACGGTGCTGCGCAGCCGCGGGCGGACGCTGGGCGTGGCCACGTTCCTGCGCGGTCCGAGCCGCAGCGCCTTCGAGCGTCCGGACGCGACGTACGCGGAGAACATCGCCGTGCGCGTGGCGGCGGCGATCGACCTGGCGCAGACGCTGAAGCCGTCGTAACGAACCCGAGCCGGGAACGCATCGTCGGCGGAGGCCGACGTACGGGATCAGTGCCGGTAGAAGATCCGGTCGCGGTACTCCGTCATCACGCGGCCGTTCCACTCGTGGCCGCCGTCGACGTTGCCCGAGCGCAGCAACGGCGGTTCGATGCCGCGCTCCGCCAGGTCGCCGGCCGCGCAGGCCATGACGGCCTGCATCAGAGCGCTCGTGACCACCGTCGACGCGGGAGCGAAGGGTGCCTCGATGCCCTCTGCCGTGAGCTCCGCGTCGCCGACGGCGATCTTGCTGTCGAGGACGATGTCGCAGTGGTCCTTCAGGTACGTACCGGAGACGTGCCGGGACTTCGTCTCGCGGGTGTACGCCACCGAGGTCACGCCGATGACCTTCAGGCCGAGCGCCCGCGCGTTCATCGCCATCTCCACCGGCAGCGCGTTGCGCCCGGACAGCGAGATGATCACGAGTACGTCGCCCGGCTTGGCGGGGCTGCTGTCCAGCACGGCTGCCGCGAGCCCGTCGACGCGTTCGAGGGCGGAGCCGAGTGTGGCCGGCATGACGTCCACGCCGACGGTGCCGGGAACGGCGAGCAGGTTCATCAGGGCGAGCCCCCCGGCCCGGTAGACGACGTCCTGCGCGGCGAGCGAGGAGTGGCCGGCGCCGAAGGCGAAGAGCCGCCCGCCCGCCGCCACCGCGTCGGCGACCGCGGCCCCGGCGGCCGCGATGTTCCCGGCCTCCTCGTCGCGGACGCGGTGCAGCAGCCCGATCGCGGCGTCGAAGAACTGACCGGCCAGTTTGCTTTCGCTCATCGCGCGGGGCCCCTTTCCAGCGGTACGTCGTGGGAACGTGGTGCGAACGTCGGGCGACGGTGGCGCGGATCACGTTGCGGTCTGGACCAGTGCCCTGTCAATACGGCATCGCCCGGCGCGGCACGGTTGTCGGCGCTATGCGTCAGAATTGGGTCAGGGCCAGCGCACGAGCAATCGAGGGGCACGAATGTCCGGACTGATCGACACCACGGAGATGTATCTCCGCACCATCCTCGAGCTCGAGGAAGAAGGCGTGGTCCCCATGCGCGCCCGTATCGCCGAGCGGCTCGACCAGAGTGGACCGACGGTGAGCCAGACCGTGGCGCGCATGGAGCGCGACGGGCTGGTGACAGTGGCGGGCGACCGTCACCTGGAGCTGACCGACGAGGGCCGCAAGCTCGCCACCCGCGTGATGCGCAAGCACCGGCTCGCCGAGTGCCTGCTCGTCGACGTGATCGGCCTGGAGTGGGAGCAAGTCCACGCGGAGGCCTGTCGCTGGGAGCACGTGATGAGCGAGGCGGTGGAGAGGCGCGTCCTCGAACTGCTGCGTCACCCGACGGAGTCTCCGTACGGGAACCCGATCCCCGGCCTGGAGGAGCTTGGCGAGAAGGCCGAGGCGGACCCGTTCCTGGACGACAACATGGTCAGCCTGAACGACCTGGCTCCGGGCCCGGAGGGCAAGACCGTCGTCGTACGCCGGATCGGGGAGCCCATCCAGACGGACGCTCAGCTGATGTACACGCTGCGTCGCGCGGGCGTACAGCCCGGCTCGGTCGTGAGTGTGACGGAGTCGCCCGGCGGGGTACTGGTAGGCAGCAGTGGCGAGGCCGCGGAGCTCGATGCCGAGGTGGCCTCGCACGTTTTCGTCGCCAAGCGCTGACACCGGCGCCAGGGCGGCAAGGTCCGCCGGTCCCACGGTGGTTGGGGCCGGTCCGGCGATCCTCCGGAATCCCAGCGACCGGACGGATCGCGTGCCAGTCTGTGACCGAGGCACATGACGTGAGGCCGCCGACCGGTCTGCCGGTTCGTCGAGGAGGGGGCAGGGGATGCGCCCGTCGTGCTGGCACCGCCCAGGCATCGATCGTGTTCGCTGTGAAAGGGATGGCTCCGGCGCCCTGAGGCGCCGGAGCCTGTCCTCCCCTGTGCCGACCCGGAGCCCCGAGCTCCCAGGGTCGGCCCCCGTGGACCGTCTTCCCCGAGCGGCCCGCCTCCCGCTGAAGATCTCCCCACGGTGGCGGCGGTCAATCCTTGAGCGTGGTCACTCGAACGAGGGGTATTGCACGCGGAACCCGTATTTTCGAATACGGGTTCGATAGTCTGACGGGGCTCGACCACTCACTCATTGGACGGACCACCCGGGGGACGAAGGGGGTGCCAGGACACATGGTGCGGCGCATCGACGTGACGGGAGCCGACGGCGTACGCCTCGCGGCCTGGGAGTTCGCCGACCCGCCCAAAGGGAGCGGGGAAACCGACCGCGCCCCCGGCGTTTTACTGCTCCACGGGTTGATGGGCCGTGCCTCGCACTGGGCGGGCACCGCGCGCTGGCTCTCGGAGCGCTACCGGGCGGTCGCCATCGACCAGCGCGGTCATGGCCGCAGCGACAAGCCGGCCGACGGCCCGTACACCCGCGAGGCGTACGTCGCCGACACCGAAGCCGCGGTCGAACAACTGGGCCTCGCGCCCGTCACTCTCATCGGCCACTCCATGGGCGCCCTCACCGCCTGGCAGCTCGCCGCCAAGCGGCCCGATCTCGTCCGTGCCGTCGTCATCTGCGACATGCGGGCGGGCGCGCTCGGTGCCGCGTCCCAGCGCGAGTGGGACGACTGGTTCAAGTCCTGGCCGGTCCCCTTCGCCACACTCGCCGACGTACGCAAGTGGTTCGGCGAGGACGACCCCTGGGTGGAGCGCCCGAGCCCGGCGCGCGGCGAGTTCTTCGCCGAGGTGATGACCGAACGGGCCGACGGCTGGCGCCCGCTCTTCTCCCGCCGCCAGATGCTGAAGTCCCGTGAGACCTGGGTGTACGACGCCCACTGGGAGGAGCTGGCGCTGGTCCAGTGCCCCGCCCTGGTGGTCCGCGGCCTCGACGGCGAACTGGGCCGGGCGGAGGCACAGGAGATGGTGCGCGTGCTGCCCCGCGGCAAGTACGCCGAGGTGGTCGACGCGGGCCACCTCGTCCACTACGACCAGCCGGAGGGCTGGCGCACCGCGATCGAGCCGTTCCTGGAGGAGACCGCCGAGGAGCCGGTCATCCCTCCCCTGAGTCATTCCTGAAAAGCCGCTTGCTCAGCCCTTGCTGACGGCCGTCAGGATCTCCGGAAGCCGCGCCGCCGCCTGCGGCGCCGACCAGCGCACACCCGCCCACGACAGCAGCGCGCCGTACGCCGCACCCAGCGGCAGCACCAGCCACAACCAGCCCTCCGCGGCCGCCACATGGAGCCAGATCGTCAGCGTGATCAGCGGTGCGCACAGCAGCGCCGCCGCGATCATCCCGCCGAGGATCGAGATCCAGGCGAGGCCCGCCTGTCCCGGCGCGACGTTCTTGTGCGTGCTGCCCTGCGGGATCGAGTACGGGAAGCGCACGGACGCCACCGCCCCCGTCGCCAGCATCGCGCCGAGCAGCGCGAAGGACAGGCCGAGCGCCTCGGGAAGGGCCCGCCAGTCACCCACCAGCGCCGCCGTGATCACGGTGACCAGCGCCGAGTACGGGAGTGTGACCACCAGTAGCGCCAGGGCCCGCGCCCGCAGTTCCTCGTACGCGTCGCGCGGCGTGGAGATGGTCATGGCGACCATCCAGAAGGCGGACGTGTCCTGGCCGAACTGGTTGTACATCTGGATGCCGAGCATTCCGGCCGCGAAACACGCGAAGTAGATGGTGCCCGTTCCCTGGAGCGCGTTGAACACCGGCACGATCAGCCCGATCACCAGCGAAGTCACCCAGGCGGCCTTGGTCTTGGGGTCCCGCCACACGTACCGCAGACTGCGCTCGATCACCGTGCCCGTACGCCCGCCCGGCAGGAACCGCCCGCCGAGCCCTCGCGACGCCTCCTGGCGGGCCGGCTCGGCGGCCTGGAGGGTCGAGCCGTCCGGAGACGTCATCAGCTTGACCAGACTCCGCTCCCAGGACCACAGCAGCGCCACCAGCGCCGCCACGGCCAGCAGCAGCTGGGCCGCGCCACGGCCGTACGCCCCGTCGCTCACCGCGTCCACCGCGCCGATCGCCGACGCGGGCGGCACCCAGCTCAGTACGCCGGCGACGGGGTCGAGCTTCGCGAGGCCGCCCGCGTCGCTGAGCCGCTGCGCGCCGAAGTTGACCACCTGGATGCCGACGGCGATCACCAGACCGCTCAGCACGGCCAGATCGCGCCCCTTGCGGCTGCTCAGCAACCGGGTGTTCGCCGCGGCCACGGCTCGCGCCAGCGCCACGCACACCAGCAGCGTCAGCGCCACGGCGAGGGCACCGACTGCGGCGGCCGCCGCGCCGCGCGCCACGGAGATCACCGATCCCAGCGCCAGGCAGAACGTGAACAGCGGCCCGATCCCGACGAGCGACGCCGTCAACAGCGCCCGGATCAGCGGGCGGGGCCGCAGCGGCAGCATGACCAGGCGGGTCGGGTCGAGCGTCTCGTCGCCGCTGGGGAAGAACAGCGGCATCACCGTCCAGCCGAGCCCCAGAAGGGCCGTCAGCAGCACCACGATCGTCGTCGCGTGCTCGTTCCCGCGAAGCGCGATCAGGCCGATCAGCTGAAGCGCGGCGAACAGCAGCGCGATCAGGCCGGAGAGGATGTACGCCGCCCTGCGGCCGGACGACTGCCGCAGGCCGTTGCGCAGCAGCGACAGCTTGAGCCGTACGAAGACGGATGTGATCCCCGGAACGGTCGCTGTGCCGTTCCCGGGAACAGCCGCCCCGCCCGCGCTCATCGGGCGCCGCCGCCCAGCCAGTCCAGGCTCTCCCCGCTGTCCCGGTCGTTCGCGCCGACCAGTTCGAGGAAGGCGTTCTGGAGAGAGGGCGCGTCGCCGCGTACCTCCGCGAGCGTTCCCTGCGCGCGGATACGGCCCGCCGCCATCACCGCGACCCAGTCGCACAGCGACTCGACGAGCTCCATCACATGACTGGAGAAGACGACGGTCGCACCGGACTGCGTGTACCGCTCCAGCACGCCACGGATCGTCTGCGCCGACACCGGGTCGACGCCCTCGAAGGGCTCGTCCAGGAACAGCACTTGTGGGTTGTGCAGCAGGGCGGCGGCGAGACCGATCTTCTTGCGCATGCCGGTCGAGTAGTCGACGACCAGCTTGTGCTGCGCGCCGGCCAGGTCCAGTACGTCGAGAAGCTGCGTCGCCCGCTTGTCGACCTCGTCGCCGGGCAGCCCCCGCAGCCGCCCGGAGTACGCGAGGAGTTCACGCCCCGACAGCCGCTCGAAGAGCCGCAGCCCCTCCGGCAGTACGCCGATCCTGGCCTTGACCGCCACCGGGTCCTGCCACACGTCGTGCCCGCCGACCAGAACCGTCCCCGCGTCGGGACGCAACAGCCCCGTGACCATCGACAGGGTGGTCGTCTTGCCCGCGCCGTTCGGCCCGACCAGGCCGATGAACTTGCCCGCGGGCAGCTCCAGATCGATGCCCGCGACGGCGATCTGCTCGCCGAAGCGCTTCCACAGACCCTCTGCACGTACGGCGGCGGGCGGCGCAGTGTGCGCTCCGCCCGCCTTTTCTGATCCCACTGCCCTGTCAGGCATGTCGCACAGCCTCTCGGTGTCCCCGTCCCGCTACGGGGAACACCCTACGGTCGGCGTGTGCGCGCCGCCGCTGCCTCCCGCCCGCAGGAGTAGGCCAGGGGGCTGATCAGTTCCTCCACGTCGGGCAGCCACCGGTTCGCCGGGGTGGGACGGCGCGCCCACTGCACCGCGCCCATCCCGCCGAGCCGGGTCGGCGGCGCCGCGACGTAGTCGCCCTCGCCCCGCGTGACCAGGTCGATCGCGGTCGGCGTCCAGCCCAGCTTCCGCACCATGTCGGGCACCTTGGCGCCGGCGCCGGGCAGTACGAAGAACAGCATGCGGCGGTCGGGCGTGCAGGTCACCGGACCGAGCGTCAGGTCCATGCGCTCCATCCGGGCCAGGGCCAGGAAGCCGGCCGACTCGGGAACGTCCAGGGCGTCGAAGGAGCGGCCCGTCGGCAGCAGGATCGAGGCCCGCGGCTGTTCCGACCACAGACGGCGCGCCCCGGTGGCGCTGCCAGTCGCCTGTGACGCCCAGTCGGCGGTTGCGGGGTGCGCGCCGGGCGAGGCGCAGGAGGGGACACCGCACGAGCAGCGTTCGACGCCCTCGTCCGCCTCCAGCCAGGTGCCCGGGAACACGTCCCAGTGCCGTTCTTCCGTGTACCGCACGGCGCTGTCGAGCAGTTGATCGCCGCGCTGCTTGGAGATCTGGGCGGCATCCGTGACTCCGATGGTGTCTTCCACGAAGAACTCAACTCCCGCCGTCACCGCGGGTTACGGGCGTGCGGTCGGCTTGCGGAGGAACATCGATCCTGCACGTGGGGCGCACCGGTGCATGGGTGGGGGCGCGCAGGGGGCCGTGCGGCGGTGGGCGGGTAGCCACATGTGTGGAAGCCCGGGAATGGCGTCTGAAAGACCGTCAATACCGTCTCTTCCGGCATGTTCCGCATTCTCTGCATATCTGCCGGGCAGTGATCAAGGTGACCGGCGTGATCAGTTCACGGCGTACGACGTACGACACACGGACCACAACTCACGGACCACTGCGGCACCAGGGGGTAGTCAATGGCAGCCAGGCCTCTCGTCGCCCGCCAGCCGAACGAACGGTTGCAGGCGCTCATTCAGGAAGCCGGGTGCTCCAACGCCGGGCTCGCCCGCCGCGTCAACATGTGCGGCGCCGAACACGGCCTCGACCTGCGGTACGACAAGACGTCGGTGGCCCGCTGGCTGCGCGGACAGCAGCCGCGCGGGCGGGCACCCGGCATCATCGCGGAAGCGATCGGGCGCAAACTCGGCCGTACGGTCACGATCGACGAGATCGGCATGGCCAACGGCAAGAATCTGTCCTCCGGGATCGGCCTGCAGTTCGCGCCGACCGTGCTCGGCGCGATCGAGCAGGTCTGCGAGCTGTGGCGCAGCGACGTGGGGCGCCGCGACTTCCTCTCGGGTTCGACGGTCGCCGCTTCGGCGCTCGTCGAGCCGAGCCGCGACTGGCTGATCACGGGAGCGGACACCCAGGTCGCCAGACCGGCGGGCGGCGGGAGGGTCGGCGCGTCGGACGTGGAGGCGGTACGGGCGACGACGAACGCCCTCGTGGAACTCGACCACCGCTTCGGCAGCGGGCACGTCAGGCCGATCGTCGTCCACTACCTCAACAGCGTCGTGTCCGGGCTGCTGTCCGGCTCGTACCGCGAAGCGGTGGGACGGGAGCTCTTCGCCGCGGTGGCGCGGCTGACGGAACTGGCGGGCTACATGGCCGTCGACACGGGCCAGCCGGGCCTCGCCCAGCGCTACTACATCCAGGCTCTGCGGCTCGCCCAGGCGGCGGGCGACCGCGGCTACGGCGGATACGTGCTGGCCGCGTCCATGAGCCATCTCGCCGCCCAGCTCGGCAACCCCCGCGAGATCGCGCAACTGGCACGGGCCGCGCAGGAGGGGGCGCGGGGACAGGTGACGCCCCGCGCGGAGGCGATGTTCTGCGCGGCGGAGGCGCGCGGGCACGCGCTGATGGGCGACGCGCGGGCATGCAACCAGCTGGCGGCCAAGGCGCTGGGGGCGCTGGAACGTACCGAGGAGGACACGGGCGACGATCCCGTGTGGATCGCGCACTTCGATCACGCGTACCTCTCCGACGAACTCGCGCACTGTCACCGCGACCTGGGACAGGGGCAGGCGGCGGCCCGGCGCGCCCAGGACGCCCTGGACGGCCATCCGGACGCGCGGGCGCGGCGCCGGGCGATCGGGCTCGTCGTACTGGCCACGGCGCAGGTCCAGCAGCGCGAGGTCGAGCAGGCGTGCCACACGGGAGCGCGCGCGGTGGAACTGCTGGCCACGTTGCGTTCGAACCGGGGAGCGGAGTACCTGGAGGACTTCCAGCAGCGGCTGGAGCCGTACCGCGACGAACCCGCGGTACGGGAATTCGGCGCCCGGCTGGAGGCCCGGGCGGCGTAGTCGGGGGCGGGCTTCGTGGACTGGCGGAGCAGGGGAGGTGCGCCGGTGGGTCCTTAACAGCGCCGTGCGGACGCATCTTGTTACAGGGCTCCCCGCCGGGCCTCCGGCGGTATGTGTGGGGACCGTGGGCGCGTGGCAGAGGCGCGGTGTCACCCGGTAGCGTGAACCGACGGTTCCGTAGGTCCACACATACGTCCACACGTAGGAGTCCCGGTGACGCAGAGCGGACAGGGTGACGAGTCGCGGCTTCCCGCCGCGCGGCCGCCCGCGCACGAAGGTGTCGTGCTGCCCGCGGACGGCAGCGGTCCCTGGATACCCGGGGCGCCCGAGGAGCACGTGGCTCCGGCGGGTGGACAGCCGTGGGGCCAGCCGTGGGGGCCGCAGCAGCCCGACGCCGCGCAGCCGCCTCAGCAGCAGCAGTACGGCGCGCAGCCGCAGCACGGGACGCAGCAGTACGGCGGGCAGCCGGCGCCTCAGCAGCAGTACGGTGCGCCGCAGTCCGCGCCTCAGCAGCAGTACGGCGCCCCGCAGCCGGGAGCGCCCCTGCCGCCGCAGCAGCAGCCCGGCGCTCTGCCGCCGCCGCAGCCGCAACCGGGGTCGCAGCAGCAGTACGGTGCACAGCAGCCGCAGCAGTACGGCGCCCAGCCGCACATGCAGCAGCAGCCTCAGCAGTACGGCTCCCAGCCCGCGCCTCAGCAGCCCGGACAGCAGCAGCCCGGACAGCAGCAGTACGGCGCCCCCCAGTCGCAGCCCCCGCAGGCGCAGTCCGGCGCACCGCTCCCCGTGCCGCACCAGTACGGGGCTCCGCAGGCGCAGCCGCTGCCGCTGCCCGCGGAGGCCCCCGCCGGAGCCCCGGCGGCCGACGCCGATGCCACCCAGTACCTCCCGTACGTGCCGCCGGCCGGGCCCGGCGCCCTGCCGCCCGAAAACCCGGCGGATTCCACGCAGTTCCTCGGCCGGCACCAGAACGGGCCCGCAGCCGCCGCCGCGCCCGCAGGGGCCCCCGCGGGTGACGCGGACGCCACGCAGTACCTCCCGCCCGTCCCGAACGCGCAGGGCGTGCCCGAGGCACCCTCCGGAGCCCCCTTCGGCATCCGGCCCGGCGCTCCCGAAGACCGGCAGCCGCCCGCGGAGTTCGACAACCTCTTCCGGTCCGACGCCGCTCCGCCGGCGGCGGACGCCACGCGCCAGATGCCGCCCTTCAACGCGCAGCCCCCGCACCAGCAGCAGCCGCCGTACCAGCAGCCGCAGTTCGGAGCCGAGCCCCAGGGCCGCGCCGCCCGCCGTAACGCCGCCGCCCAGGCGGGACCGGCGGCGCCCACAGGACCCACGACCCCCACGCCCCCCGCGGGGGCCGCACCGCGCCGGCGCAATGCACCCCTGGTGCTGATCGCCGCCGTCGTCGTCGGCTGTTCCGTACTCGGCCTCGGGGCGGGCGCGCTGCTCAGCGGTGGCGACGAGAAGTCCAAGGACAAGAAGCCGGTCGCCGCCGCGAGTCCCACGGGAGGCGACGCCTCGCCGCAGGCCGCCGCGGACCCCGCCAAGCCGCAGGCCGAGTCGCTCGACGCGCTGCTCGCCGACAGCAACGACAGCCGCGCCTCCGTGATCAGCGCGGTCCAGTCCATCGGAAGCTGCAAGAACCTGCCGAAGGCGGCGAGTGATCTGCGTGCCGCCGCCAAGCAGCGCAACGATCTGGTGACGCGCCTCAAGGGCCTGACCGTCGACAAGCTGCCGAACCACACGAAGCTGTCGGCCTCGCTCACCACCGCGTGGAAGGCGTCGGCGGCGGCCGACGACCACTACGCGGCCTGGGCCGACCAGGTCGCGGGCAAGAAGGGCTGCAAGAAGGGCCACGCGCGGTCGACGCCGCAGCAGCAGGCGGGCAACCGCGAGAGCGGCAAGGCATCACAGGCGAAGAAGGAAGCCGTCGGCATGTGGAACGAGATCGCGAAGCGATACGGACTGACGGAGCGCGACGCCACGCAGCTCTGACGGCAGCGGACAGGAGAGTGGGGCGGGGGCCCGAACAGCCCCCGCCCCACGCTCCTTTGCGATCAGCCGGATAAGCCCGACCGGCCCCTGGAAGGCGCCTGTACCAGCGTGTCGCCCACGTCCACGAAGCCTTCCTTCACGGACACCAGCCGCCCCTGCCGCACCACTTGGAACGTCACGTCCCTGTTGATGACGCGCGGGATGTCCCGCGTCGCCAGCATGTGCTCCAGGCGCCAGCTGAGGGTGGGCGTGAGGCCGCCCGTGTCGACTCCCTCGATACGGTTGAGCTCACCGACCACGTCGGACGCCGAAACGCTGTCCTTGTCGCCGTCCCCGCCGCCCTTCGCGAGCGACTCGATGATCACCTTGAGCACCGTGTACGCGATCCACGTGGTCTGCACCCCGGGATCGGCGGGGTCGATCCGGTTGTCCGCGAAGGCGTGTTCCCGGATCACCTCGCGCATCGGGTCCCAGCGCGCGTCGCTCGCCACCGGGTACCACCCCGTGACGTACGCGCCCTCGAAGGGCCCGTCCTTGCCGCCCGTACGGTCCAGGAGCGGCTGCCCGACGCTTCCCAGGACCGACGCGACGCGGACGTCCCTGGCGGCCTCGCCCTCCAGCCTCCGGAACGAGTCGAAGAACGTCTCCGTACGGTCACCGAGCACCGCCGTGACGCAGCCCCTTCCGCTCCCGTACGCGTCGAACGCGCCGGCACTGCTGAGCGCCTTCCGGGCCTGCGCGGTGTAGTCGTTCGCGTCCTCCGGCGCCCGGATGTCGGCGGGCGGTTTACGGCCGCCCTCCGCGAGGCCGGAACCGAGGAGCGCCGGCAGGCCGTCACCGGCGACGGTGTCGGGGCGTACCAGGGACACCCGGTCGCAGTCGCGGGAGAGCTGCCTGCCGTTGCCCGCGAGGAGGGCCGCCTGGCCGCCGTTGACGGGGTACGAGAGCGAGCTGGCGAACTCCTGGTCGGAGGCGCCGTAGCCGCCGAGGAACGGAACGCCGGCGACCTCCAGCGGCGCCATGAAGGCCCGGCCGTGCTGGCTGTACGAGCCGACGACCGCGACGGCCCCCTGCTGCACGGCCTGCTTGGCGCACCTGGCCGCGCCGACGGTGCTGTTGCGCTCGTTGCAGGTGATGACCTTGAGCTCATGGCCGGCGAGGCCGCCGTTCGCGTTGACCCAGCGGGCATAGGCCTTCGCCATGGCGGGCATGCCCGGCATGTTGGTGGCCGTGGTGCCTTCCGGGGCCCACGTCATGACGGTTATGGGCTCCCTGGAGCCCCCTGCGGCTCCAGGGAGCACTCCGCAGCCGGTCAGCAGCGACGCCCCGACCGCCGTTGCCGTTGCCGCGGCGGTCACTTTCGCGGCCTTTGCGAGGAATGGGCGGATGGAGGATGGGTTGCGCCGTCCGGTCATGTGCATGCACGCTTCCGCCCCATGGGTAACGGGGGAGTGAGCATGTATCAACGCATGGTGACATCGAGGTGAATTACGGGGGGCTGTACGCCCGTGCTGTCAGGGAACGTACGATCTGCAACCGTGCAAGGTTCGGTGAACTCTTCCCGTCGCGGCCGTCGCTCCCCCACCATGGGCGGCATGCCGCTCAATGACATGCCGTGGTGGCGCTGGCGCACGAACGTGCGGTCGGCGCTGCACATGCTCTCCGATCCCGTCTTCCAGCAGGAGTGCTGGCTGGCCGGCATCGAGGGGTACGGAGACGTGACAGACGCCGTGTACCGGCTGGTGGAGGACACCTGGCTGGACAACTGGTCGGCCGAGAAATACGTCGGCACGATCTTCCGGGACGCCCAGGAGGCGTCGCTCGTCGACGTCGCCGTCCTGCGCGTACTGAAGATCATGCATCAGGTGGGCGCGGACGCCCCCGTGTCCGCGTACCTGGAGCACCACGCCTGGCCGGAAGCGGTACGGGCGGCCCGCGAGGCGCACGTACGGCTGGCGGCGAACGACGGGGAGGACCCGGACACCGCCCCGCGCACCCTGGAGGTCATCCGCATCCTGACCGGGTCGGCCTGACCCCGGCCGGATATGGAATCCTCGGGAGCATGAGCGACCCGCAGCCCGCCCCTTCGTCAGACCGGCCCTCCTCGGACCAGTACGTCCTCACTCTCTCGTGCCCGGACAAGCAGGGCATCGTGCACGCCGTGTCGAGCTACCTGTTCATGACCGGATGCAACATCGAGGACAGCCAGCAGTTCGGCGACCACGACACGGGTCTGTTCTTCATGCGGGTGCACTTCTCGGCGGAGGCTCCGGTGACCGTGGAGAAGCTGCGGGCCAGCTTCGCCGCGATCGGGGACTCGTTCCGGATGGACTGGCAGATCCACCGCCCCGAGGAGCGGATGCGGATCATCCTCATGGTCAGCAAGTTCGGCCACTGCCTGAACGACCTGCTCTTCCGGTCGCGGATCGGTGCCCTGCCGGTGGAGATCGCGGCGGTCGTCTCGAACCACACGGACTTCGCCGAGCTGGCCGGCTCGTACGACATTCCCTTCCACCACATTCCGGTGACGCGGGACAACAAGGCGGAGGCGGAGGCGCAGCTCCTTGAGCTCGTACGCTCCGAGAACGTCGAGCTGGTCGTCCTCGCCCGCTACATGCAGGTCCTCTCGGACGACCTGTGCAAGCAGCTCAGCGGCCGGATCATCAACATCCATCACTCCTTCCTGCCGAGCTTCAAGGGTGCGAAGCCGTACCACCAGGCGCACGCGCGCGGTGTGAAGCTCATCGGGGCGACGGCGCACTACGTGACGGCCGACCTCGACGAGGGCCCGATCATCGAGCAGGAGGTCGAGCGGGTGGGCCACGACGTCACACCGGAGCAGCTCGTGGCGATCGGGCGCGACGTGGAGTGCCAGGCGCTGGCGCGGGCCGTGAAGTGGCACAGCGAACACCGCGTACTGCTCAACGGACGCCGCACGGTGGTCTTCGCCTAGGGCCTGTCGTCAAACTCCCGCCGTCCGCCCGAAGGGCGGGCCCTGCGGCGTCTGGTGCGTGCTCTCGGCGTGCCGGGCGGAAGCCCTCGTACTGGACGTACTTGGGCTTTCGCCCGGTGCGGCGAGAGTGCGTGCCAGGCGTCGCGGGGCAGGCGGGAGTTTGACGACAGGCCCTAGGACCGGTCGCGGACCGGTCCGCTACAGGCGGCTCAGTGAGGCCGCCGCGAAGAGTACGTCGCGGATGGCCTCCCGGTCGCCGTTCTGGCCCGCCGCCGCTTCCTGTGGCGGTACGTGGCCCGACGCCAGCTGGCAGAACTCGACGCCGTCCAGAGCGACGTGGGCCACCTGGTGGGCGGGGGAGCCGACCGCCGCCGGGGAGTCCAGCGCGATGTACCAGTCGCCGCCGCCCGCGCCCTCGATCTCCAGGTGGAGCGAGCGGCCGGGCGAGCCCGCGGTCACCAGACTCTGTGACGGGGCCGCGAGACCTGCTCTGCGGCGGGCCGCGAGAGTTGCCGGGATCAGCCGTGCGGCCAGGTCGATCATGCTGTTGAGGTGAGCGGCGGCCGGCGGCTCGTACGGATAGTCCACGGCGTCCGCGATGTCCCCCGCGTGCACCCAGCACTCGAACGCCCGGTCCAGCAGCGCGTCGTGCAGGGGCAGCGCGAAGTCGCCGTACGAGACGGAGACGTCGGCCACGCCGCGGTCCGCGAAGGACACCGTGCGGATCAGGTCGTGGCTCTGCTCGCGCCAGGGTTCGCGGACGGTGCGGGTCGGCGGGAAGGGGGAGCCGCGCCAGTACGACTCGGTGCGCTCCGCCGGCGATACGGGTCCCGCCGCGCCCAGCGGATCGTCGAGACCGAGCGCCTTGGCGACCAGGCCGTCGACGGTCATCAGGTGGCCGATGACCCCGGCCACCGTTGTCTTGCAGGTCGTCGCCTCCTCGCCCGCGAACCACTTGAGGCGCACCGGAGCGTGCCAGTCCGAGCAGCCGATGTCCCGCAGCAGGGCGTCCAGGCGCGCCGTCTCGGCGTCGTACGGCGTGGCCCAGCCGGGGACGGGGATACGGGCGGGTCTGCGGTCCAGGCAGCCGTCGAGGACGCGGTTGCGGAGCAGGGGGTCGAGGTCCAGGCTGCGCTCGGCGTGGAGCAGGCCGACCGCGTCACGCAGCCGCAGGGCCTCGTCCGCGCAGGGGGCGCACTCGGTGAGGTGGTCCTCTACGGCCTTGGTCTCGTCGGCCGAGCACGCGGAAAGGGCCCAGGCCCCCAGCAGCGACTTGAGTACGCCGTGGGAAAGGGCCGGGGCGGAAGACGGCCGCGGAGGCGGTGGCGGCACAGGCGGTGGCGGCGGAGGAGGAGGCGGGGGCGCCGGCTCCAGGACCTCGCGGTTGTCCGCGGCCGCTCTCGGTGACGGTATGCGCGGAGCCCGGCCCTCCGGCCGCTGCGGCCCGCCGCTTCCGCCCGGGCCGTTTCCCTCGGGCCCGTGCGGCCCGTTCGGCCCGTGGCCCGCGCTCACCGGTGCTGCCCGTATCCGGGCGGGGAAGAGAGACCGTCCTGATGGTGCGGGTTCGCCGTGGACAGCAGCTGCAGCCCGAGCCGCAGCCGCCTGCGCGCCTCGTCCTCCGTGACGCCCAGGTCGGCCGCCGTCTGCCGGTAGTCCCTGCGCTGGAAGTACGCGAGCTCCAGCGCGGCCCGCAGCGGGGCCGGCATCGACGTCACGATGTAGTCCGCGCGGGCGGCGGCCGACGCCCTGCGGACCTTCTGCTCCAGCTCCTCCGAAGTGCCGTCACCGCCGTCCGGCAGCGCCGCCGCCTCGGTCTGCCGCAGCCTGTGCACGGCCTGCCGGTGTGTGAGCCTGGCCACCCAGGACCTCATCGAGCCCTGCCTGGGGTCGTACGCGTCCGGGTTCTCCCAGACGTAACCGAACACCTCGCGCGTGATCTGGTCGGCCGCCGCGTCGTCGTCGAGCACCCGGTGGGCCAGGCTGTGCACCAGCGAAGCGAACCTGTCGTACAGCTCGCCGAGCGCCGCCGCCTCGCCCCCTGCGAGCCGCTGCTGCATCCTGCGGTCCCAGCGGGGCGGTGTGTCCTTCGCCATGCGGCCCCCAACCCTGTGCGCCTGCCCAGCCTGTGCCCCTCGTCACTTCCTTCGAATGTAGTGCGAACCGCTGACAACGCAGCTCCCTTTACGGCAAGTGCGTCCGCGCCCCGGTCCGGGATGATAATGATCCGGCCCCTTATGGACGGCGTGTTTCACGGTGTGTTTCATGGGACCGCGGCGGGGCAGCCGCAGAGATGGAAGGACCACTTCCGCATCGGCAGAACGAAAGGTCCAGACGCGTGACGCTGAAGGTGATCGAGGCCGAGCACAACGCCTGGGCCGTACTGCACGTTTCCGGAGAGCTGGACCTGGTGACCTCACCCGCGGTCCGCCAACACGTCCACGACGCCGTCGCGAACGGCCGTCACCGTGTGGTGCTCGACCTGTCCGAGGTTCTCTTCTGCGACTCCAGCGGGGTCGGCGTCATGATCGCCGCCCGCCGCCTGATGCATTCCTGCGGTGGTGACCTGCGGCTGATCCTGCCCGCTCGCGGCGCGGTCGACGGTTCGCACGTCAACCGCGTGCTCGCCGCGCTCGGGGTACGCCGCCTCTTCGAGGTCTACCCCGACGTGGCCACGGCCGCCGACGACGAAGCACCGGCACTCTCCGCCTGAGAGGCCGTTCCCGGTGGAGAATTCCCCGGTCCGCCCGCCCACGTCGTACCCTCCCCCCTATGGACAGCGCAGAGTACGAGCGCAAGACAGCGGCCCGGTTCGCCAGCTTCGACCAGGACGGCAACGGATATATCGACCGCGAGGACTTCAGTGCCGCCGCGGCTGCCCTGCTGGCCGAGTTCGGGACGACCGCTCGTTGTGACAAGGGACAGGCGCTCTACGTGGGGGCCGAGGCATTCTGGCAGGGCATGGCGGGGATCGCCGACGTGGACGGGGACCAGCGGGTCAGCCGCGAGGAGTTCGTCACGGGCGCGGTGAAGAGACTGCGGGACAACCCACAGCGGTTCGCCGAGATCGCCCGCCCGTTCCTGCGCGCGGCGATCGCCGTCGCGGCCGGGGACCACGGGACGGGAGTTACTCCGCAGGCCGCCGGGCGCGTACTGCGCGTGCTGGGCGTGCCGGAGGAGAAGGCGCGGGCCGTGGCGACCGCGCTCGACGCGGACGGTGACGGTCTGATCAGCGAGGACGAGATCCTGACCGCCTTCGCCGCGTACTACACGACGCCCGGCCCGGACGAGCCGCAAGCCTGATTCGCGGGCCTACGCCCGCGAATAGCGTTCGCGCAGTTGGTACTTGAGGACCTTTCGCAGCGTCTCGTTGCGCGGCAGCGCGTCCACGACCTCCAGCTGCTCGGGCAGCTTGTGTACGGACAGCCCCTGCGCCCGCAGATACGACGTGACCTCCTCCAGGGTCAGCGGTGCGGCGCCCGGGGGCTGTTCGACGACGGCGCACACCCGCTCGCCGCGCGCCGGGTCGGGCAGCCCCACCACGGCCGCGTCGCCCACGCCCGGGTGCCGGTGCAGGAGGTCCTCGATCTCCTTGGCCGAGATGTTCTCGCCCTTGCGGATGATGATGTCCTTCAGCCGCCCGGTGAGCACCAGATGGCCGCTCGCGGTGAGGTGCCCGACGTCACCGGTGAGCAGGAAGCCGTCCTTGTCGAAGGCCCCCGCGTTCTGGGCCGGGTCCAGGTAGCCCCGGCACACCGCCTCGCCGCGCAGCCGCACCTCCCCGTCCGCGCCCGCGGGCAGCGGCGTGCCGTCCTCGGCGGTGATGCGTATCTCCATCCCTCCGGGAGGCCGGCCTTCCGTCGTCGCCAGGTTCTCCGCCGTGTCGTCCGGGGAGCCCATCGTGATCATCGGGACCTCGGTCATGCCGTAGCCGTGGGTCAGCCGGCAGCCCATCTCGCGTACGACGGCGTGGTAGATCTCCGGCGGTTTGGGCGCCCCGCCGCCCGCGAGCAGCCGCAGCGTCGGAACGATTCTGCGGGAGGGGTCCTTGCGCTGTTCGGTCAGGAACATCGAGTAGAAGGCGGTGGACCCGCCCGCGACCGTGACGCCGTGCCTGCGGTAGCCGTCCAGGGCCGCGGGCATCGCGAAGTGCTCGAAGAGGACGGCGGGGAAGCCGTACAGGAGAAGCATCACCAGATAGTCCGGGCCGCCGATGTGCGCGTACGGGAACGCGATCGAGCCGATGTCGTGCGCGGAAAGCCGCAGGGCGTGCGCGAGACACGAACCGCCGGCGATCAGTGAACGGTCGGTGTGCAGGACGCCCTTGGGGTCCGAGGTCGTTCCGGAGGTCCAGTAGATCCAGCGCACCGCGGTGCCGTCGGAAGGCGGTGGGGGGAGCGTTCCCGGGTCCCCGTCCGGAACGTTCCCGTACGCCTCGAAAACGCCCCGCGCGCCGAGCCGGTGCGCCATCTCCGTGTGGTCGAAACCGCGCCACTGTCCCGGCACCGCGAAGAAGTCCGCCTCGGACTCCCGCAGCGCGAATCGGACTTCGCGCTCCCGGTAGAACGGAATGACCGGCGTCTGTACGGCGCCGAGCCGGGCCAGCGCCACCGAAAGGAGCACCGTCTCGATCCTGGTCGGCAACTGCCAGGCGACGACGCTTCCGGGGCGCACCCCCTGTCCGTACAGGCCGGCCGCGACACGCTCGGCGCGGTCTCTGAGTTCGCCGAAGGTCAGTACGCGGTCGTCCTGGAGCAGCACGGGCCGCTCGGGAGTGAGCGCGGCGCGGCGGCCGACGAGTTCCCAGAGCGTACGGGAGGTGCCCAGCGCGTGCGCGGTGTCGGTCGCGGTGTCGGTCACGGCAGGCAGCCCCCTCATAGCTGACGGATGGTCAGATCGTGCGGAGAGCGTAGGGCTCCGCGCCTTGTCGGTCCAGGGGTGCGGGGATAGCCTGAAACCTGACGGGTCATCAGAAACGGGGATCGCGAACGCCGGAGGACACGCCCATGGAACTGCCCCGGATCGTCAGCGTCGACGACCATGTGATCGAGCCGGCGCACCTCTTCGAGACCTGGCTCCCGGCGAAGTACCGCGACCGCGGTCCCCAACCGCTGACCGCCGGGATCGGCGAACTCGCCTATGTGGCGGGCAAGTACCAGATCACGATGGACCCGGAAGGGCCGCCCACCGACTGGTGGATCTACGAGGACCTGAAGTTCCCGTACAAGCGCAACATCGCCGCCGTCGGCTTCGACCGCGACGACATGACCCTGGAAGGCATCACCCGCGCGGAGATGCGGCGCGGCTGCTGGGACCCCAGGGCCAGGCTCGCCGACATGGACCTCAACCACGTCGAGGCCTCCCTGTGCTTCCCCACCTTCCCGCGCTTCTGCGGGCAGACGTTCGCGGAGGCGCACGACAAGGAAGTCGCCCTCGCCTGCGTGCGCGCGTACAACGACTGGATGGTGGAGGAGTGGTGCGGCGACAGCGGCGGCCGGCTGATCCCGCTGTGCATCATCCCGCTGTGGGACATCGGCCTCGCCGTCGCGGAGATCAAACGGAACGCGGCACGCGGCGTACGGGCGGTCACCTTCAGCGAGATCCCCACCTACCTCGGGCTGCCGTCCATCCACTCCGGCCACTGGGACCCCTTCTTCGCCATCTGTGAGGAGACCGGCACGGTCGTCAACATGCACATCGGGTCGTCCTCGCAGATGCCCGCGGCGTCCCCGGACGCACCGCCCGCCGTGCAGGCCGCCCTCAGCTTCAACAACGCCATGGCCTCGATGATGGACTTCCTCTTCAGCGGCGTCCTGGTGAAGTTCCCGCGCCTCAAACTGGCCTACAGCGAGGGCCAGATGGGCTGGATCCCGTACGCCCTTGAGCGCGCCGACGACGTGTGGGAGGAGCACCGCGCGTGGGGCGGCGTCAGGGACCTCATCCCCGAGCCCCCTTCGACGTACTACTACCGGCAGATGTTCTGCTGCTTCTTCCGCGACAAGCACGGCGTCGCCTCCCTGGACGTCGTCGGCCGCGACAACGCCACCTTCGAGACCGACTATCCGCACGTCGACTCGACGTTCCCGCACACGAAGGAAGTCGCGCTCGATCACGTGAAGGGCCTCGACGACGAGACCGTCTACAAGCTGATGCGCGGCAACGCCATCCGCATGCTCGGTCTCGACCTGGACCGCGACCGCGTCCCCGCCGCCCGCGTCCGCTGATGGACCTCACGTACACCGAGGAGGAACAGGACTTCAGGGCCCGCCTGCGGGAGTGGCTGGCGGCCACCCTGCCCGGCCTGCCGCCCCGGCCGGACCCGTTGGACTGGCCGGCCAGGCGCGCGTACGACACGGCGTGGCAGCGCAGGCTGTACGACGCGGGGTACGCGGGGCTGCACTGGCCCGCCGACGCGGGCGGGCGGGGCGCCACTCCCACACAGCATCTGATCTTCCTGGAGGAGACGGAGCTGGCCGGGGCGCCCTATGTCGGCGCGAACTTCGTGGGCCTGCTGCACGCGGGGCCGACCATCGCCGCCGAGGGGACATCACGCCAGCGCGCCCGCTGGCTGCCGCCGATCCTGAGCGGCGACGAGGTGTGGTGCCAGGGTTTCAGCGAACCGGACGCAGGATCGGACCTGGCGGCGCTGCGTACCAGGGCGGTGCGGGACGGGGACACGTACCTCGTCACCGGATCGAAGATCTGGACCTCGCACGCGCAGGTCGCCGACTGGTGCGAACTGCTGGTGCGCACCGAACCGGTGAGCGCGGCCGTTCCCAAGCACCGGGGCATCACCTGGCTCGCCATGCCGATGAACGCTCCGGGAGTGACCGTCCGGCCGTTGCGAACGCTCACGGGAACGGCCGAATTCGCGGAGGTGTTCCTCGACGAGGTACGCGTGCCGGTCGCCAACCGCGTGGGGGACGAGAACGACGGCTGGCGCGTCACCATGGTCACCCTGTCCTTCGAGCGCGGCACGGCCTTCGTCGGCGAGGTCGTCGCGTGCCGCAGAACGCTCCGCGCACTCGCCGCCGCCGCTCGCGCGAACGGCCTCTGGGACGACCAGGAACTGCGCCGCACCCTGGGGCGCCTCAACGCCGAATTCACCGCGCTGTGGCGCCTCACCCAGTGGAACGTCAGCGAAGCACAGCGCACGGGGCGCGCACAGGGCGTTCCCGGGAACGGCGGTTCGGTCTTCAAGCTGCGCTACTCGCACGCGCGTCAGGAGCTGTACGACGCTGCCGCGCGGGTGCTCGGCCCCGGCTCCCTCGACCTGTCCCACGACTGGACCCCGGACCGGCTGTCGTCGCTCTCGTACACGATCGCGGCGGGCACGTCCCAGATCCAGCGGAACATCGTCGCCGAGCGCATCCTCGGCCTTCCCAAGGGGCGCTGATGGACTTCCGTCTCACCGGCGACCAGCGTGCGCTGCAGGCAGGCGTACGGGAGCTCCTCGAAGGCCGCTTCGGGCGGGAGCGGCTGCGGGCGGCGGTCGACAAGCCGGGTCCTGGACCGGGCCCGGCCCTGGACCGTGCCCTCTGGCGGGAGCTCGGTGACGCCGGATTCTTCGCGCTGCGGCTGCCCGAGAAGGACGGCGGAGTGGGACTCGGCCTGCCCGAGGCGGTCCTCGCCTTCGAAGAGGCGGGGCGAGCGCTGCTCCCGGGCCCCCTGGTGGCCACGCACATCGCTGCCGGCACGTTCCCGGGAGCGGCCACCGGCGAGAGCGTGGTGACGAGGGTGGACGGCGAGCTGGTGGAGTGGCTGGACGCGGCGGACTGTGTTCTCGGGGGTCCCGGGGGTCCCGGGGGTCCCGGGGTTCCCGGGGTTCCCGGGAACGCGGCGGGAGCGGTGCCCGTACGTTCCGTGGACCCGCTGACGCCGCTGCACCGTGTACCGGCCGGGGCGGACGGGGCGAGGGCGGTCCCGGCGCCCGAGGCCGCCTACCGGTCCGAGGCCTCCGTCGCCGCCCTCCTGACCGCCGCTGAGCAGCTCGGCAGCGCCGCCCGTACCACCGAGGCGGCCGTCCAATACGCGGGCGTGCGCGAGCAGTTCGGCCGGCCGATCGGGGCGTTCCAGGCGGTCAAGCAGCTCTGCGCGCAGATGCTGGTACGTACCGAGGTGGCCCGCAGCGCCGTGTACGGGGCCGCGGTGACCGGGGACCCGGTGGAGATCGCCGGGGCCAAGCTCCTCGCCGACGACGCGGCGGTCCGCAACGCACGGGACTGCCTTCAGGTGCACGGCGGCATGGGCTTCACCTGGGAGGCCGACGTACACCTGCATCTCAAGCGCGCATGGGTGCGCGCCGAGCGGTGGCCGACAGCGGGGGAAGCGGCGGACGTACTGGCGGGGGCGCTGCTGTGAGCGGCTGCCGGGCGGGGCGCCGAGCGGGGAGGCATGGTGACTCTTCGCGCACACGAGGCCTACGGTCCGTGCCACCTGTGGCCCTGGGTAATGCACCGGTCACCCGAATCCTGCGACTGGTGAGCGATTACCGTGCGTCGATATCGGGTTGTGTCCTTCATGTGACTCGTCACAGGCCGGAGTCGGGGGTGCGCTCCGGTACCCTCCGTGGGATGCGAGTGGTTGTGATGCGCAGCGGTCCCGGCGTTGCCTCGGTGGTGACTCCGGGCCGCGAGATGTGCGCCGCTCGTGCCGTGCGGGGGCGCCCTGCGCGCCCCTGTTCGACTCCCCGCAGCGTGCGTCGCACAGTATGCACCACGCGTACTCCTTCGCGCTGGAATATGCCCGAAGCGCTTGTTGCGGTGACTGTACGTCAACCATGCTGTTCCATAAGGGGATCACGTTCCGTGACCCTGTGGAGACGCGAGGCGATGTGTCCGCCGGTTCGGATGGTGTGAGCGGTGCAGGTGCTTCAGGTGCAGTTGGAGGTAGGGGCCGACCCGGCCGAGGTGGGGCGTGCCCGGCGGTGGGCACGTTCGCGGCTCGCCGGCTCAGGGATAAGGGTCGACGAGCCGCTGGCCGAGACTCTGATCCTGCTCATCTCGGAACTGGTCACGAACGCGGTGGTGCATACGGGCTGTCCGGCCGTACTGCGCATGCTCTTCGGGGCGGCCGACGACGGCACGGTGCGGGTCGAGGTGGCCGACGCGAGTGCCTGCCCGCCGAAACCGCGGCACGCGGAGGGCGACGACACCAACGGGCGCGGGCTCGAGCTGGTCGACGGGCTCGCCGACCGCTGGGGCTGGCAGTCCGAGGGTGCGGGCAAACGGATCTGGTGCGAGGTGGACCGGGGGGCGCCCGTGGTGGCGTCAGGGGCGTACGAGGCGAATGCGTTTGAGCCGTCGTGCGCTGTCACCAATAGTGCATAAGTAGCAAATTGGCGATCAGGTGTTGACGGTTCATGGTGCCCTGATGACCCTTGACTGAGGCGATTCGCTGCGAGGGGACGCCGAGGAACCGAGCCGCGCCGCAGCGGCCCGTCCTTGGCGAGTGCGGGTCGTGGTTCGGCGTCAGCTCTTCGAGGCAAGAGGGGCAGGGCCTGTACGCCGGATCCGGGTGGTGGCCCTTGTGCCGCGCTCGGGGCGTGCGGGAGTGCGTCGCCACCCGGCTGCTCACAAACGGAAGTCGGCGTCAGAGGATCGCGACGGGCGCGACCGGGGCGCCCGTGCCGCCGACGAACGGCTCCGGCATCGCGGAGAGCAGGAAGGCGTACCGCCCCTCCTGCGCACAGGCTGTGGACAGCTCCTCCAGATTCCAGTTCTGACCCTGGAGCATGCCCATCTCGACGAGGTCGAGGGCGTGTACGGGCAGCCACAGGTCCTCGATCTCGGGCGGGAAGATCTCGAAGGTGAGCGTGTCGTTCGCGACCGCGGCGACGTCGCGGGCGTGGAACCACTCGGGCGTACGGATGGACAGTCCGGGGGACGGGTAGCCGTACGCGTGCTTGTCGCCCGCCAGGTAGGCCCGGATCTGTCCGGTCCGTACGAGAACGATGTCACCGGCCCGGACCCTCGTGCGCGCCAGTTCCTCCGCGGCGTCGAGGTCCTCGGATGTCACCGCGTGATCACCGGCCAGCCGGTCCACTCCGCGCGCGCGGGCCACGTCGAGGAGCACCCCGCGCGAGACGATGTGCCGCGCCTTGTCCATGCCGCTGAACCGGGCGCGGGTGTGCGCGGTGATGGTGGCGGCCGGGCGGCCGTTGTAGATCTTCCCCGAGTGCGACGCGTGGGTGAGGGCGTCCCAGTGGGTGGCCGCCTGGAGCCCCATGGTGACGGCGTCGTCGCTGGTGGCGACGGTGCCGGGGCCGAAGAGCTCCTGGTTGATCTGGACCATGGAGTGGAGCGGGTTGACCCGGCCGGGGATCAGCCCGGTCTGTACGCCGTCCTCCTTGAGCGGGAGTGCGAGGGGTATGCGGAGGCCGGTGCGGACGGTGGTCGCGGCGGCGGTGCGTACGACCTCGTCGGTGATGAGGTTGAGGGTGCCGATCTCGTCCTCGGCGCCCCAACGGCCCCAGTTGTTCACGCGCTTGGCGATGTCGTGGAACTGGGCCGGCAGTGACATGGGGGCCTCCTTGCGGCATGGGGCTTGTGCTCGGGCGACCGGGTGCGCGTAAAATCTAACGGTCCGTCAGAAACTGCGGGAAGGGGCCGGGCGTGGGGAACTTCTTGGCAGGCAAGGTCGTCGCCGTGACCGGTGCCGGGCGCGGTATCGGGCGGGCGGTGGCGCTGGCCTGCGCGGCCGAGGGCGCGAAGGTCGTCGTCAACGACTACGGCGTCTCGGTGGAGGGCTCGGAGCCGACGAGCGAGGTCGCCGAGGCGGTGGTGAAGGAGATCGTCGCGGCGGGCGGCGAGGCGGTCGCGGTCGCCGACGACATCTCGACGATGGCGGGCGGGCAGCGGATCGTCGATGTCGCACTGGCGCGGTACGGGCGGGTCGACGGGGTGGTGTGCGTCGCCGGGATCCTGCGCGAGCGGATGCTCTTCAACATGGCCGAGGAGGAGTGGGACCCGGTCGTCGCGACGCACTTGAAGGGCACCTTCACGGTCTTCCGGGCGGCGTCGGCGGTGATGCGCAAGCAGGGCGGCGGGACGCTGATCGGTTTCACGAGCGGCAACCACCAGGGAAGCGTCGCCCAGGCCAACTACAGCGCGGCGAAGGGCGGGATCATCTCGCTGGTGCGCAGCGCGGCGCTCGGGCTGCACAAGTACGGGGTGACGGCGAACGCGGTGGCTCCGGTGGCGCGTACGCGGATGTCCGCGAACGTACCCATGGAGCTGAAGGAGATCGGCGAGCCGGAGGATGTGGCGGCGCTGGTCGTCTACTTGCTCTCCGACCGGGCGCGGGAAGAGCGGATCACCGGGCAGGTCTATACGGTCGCCGGCCCCAAGATCGCGGTCTGGGCGCAGCCGAGGGAGCTGCGGGCGGGGTACGCGGAGGGCGGGCGGTGGACGCCGGAGCGCATCGCGGACTTCCTGCCGGGGACGGTCGGGACGGACCCGATGCCGATGCTGGCGCAGCTGGAGGCGATGGCCGAGGCGGCGGCGCGGAAGGCGCGGCCGAATGGTTGAGGACCGCTGTCTGGGCATATCCAGCCCGTCCGGCGTTTGAGGACACGCTCGTAGGGCGTCCGGCCCCGGCCACGTCCGACCCCCGACACCTGTCCGCACGTATGCGCAACGAACAGGAGACCCCGTGGACTTCGCCTTCGGCCCCGACGACGACGCGTTCAGGAGCGACGCGCGGGCCTGGCTCGGCGCGCATCAAGGGGGTACCCAGGGAAGGGCATGGGAGCGGGAACTCGGCAGCGGCGGGTGGATCGGGATCGGGTGGGAGGACGGCGGGGCGTACGGCGGCCGGCGGGCCGGTCTGACCCAGCAGGTCGTCTGGGCCGAGGAGTACGCCCGAGCCCGCGCCCCCGCCAGAGCCGGGCACATCGGGGAGAACCTGCTCGCGCCCACCCTCATCGCCTACGGGAGCGAGGCGCAGAAGCAGCGGTACCTGCCCGCGATCGCGCGCGGCGAGGAGTTCTGGTGCCAGGGGTACAGCGAGCCCGGCGCCGGTTCCGACCTGGCCGCGGTGCGCACCGTCGCCGTACGGGACGGGCGCGCGTACCGCGTCACCGGGCAGAAGATCTGGACCTCCCTCGCCCGGGACGCCGACTGGTGCTTCGTCCTGGCCAGGACCGGGCAGCCGCAGGCCGGCGCGCGGCGCCACCACGGGCTGTCGTTCCTGCTGGTGCCGATGGACCAGCCGGGGCGTATCGACGTACGGCCCATCCGGCAGCTCACCGGGACCAGCGAGTTCAACGAGGTGTTCTTCGACGGGGCCGTCGCCGAGGACGTCGTCGGCGGCGAAGGCAACGGCTGGCGCGTCGCCATGGGCCTGCTCGCCCTGGAGCGCGGCGTGTCCACTCTCGTGCAGCAGATCGGGTTCGCGGAGGAACTGAGGGAGATCGTGCGCGTCGCCGTCGAGGCGGGAGGCGGAGGCGGAGGGGAAGGGGGGAGTGGCGCGGGCGCGGGAGGCGCCGGGGATCCCGTCGTACGCGCCCGCCTCGTCCGGCTGTGGGCCGAGCTGCACACCATGCGCGCCAACGCCCTTCGGACCCTCGGCACTTCGGAAACCGGCCCCGGCGCCCCCAGCGTCGCCAAGCTCCTCTGGGGCGGCTGGCACCGGCGGCTCGGCGAGCTGGCCGTGCAGGTGCGGGGCGCGGCCGCGACGGTCGGACCGTACGACTGGGACCAGGAGCGGCCGTACGAACTCGATCCGCTCCAGCGGCTGTTCCTCTTCAGCCGGGCCGACACCATCTACGGCGGCTCCGACGAGATCCAGCGGAACATCATCGCCGAGCGCGTGCTCGGCCTACCCAGGGAGTCCGGATGAGAGGCGGCGGCATGCGGGGTGTGGTCTTCGACGGGAAGGCGGTCCAGGTCGTCGATGACCTTGAGATACGGGACCCGGGTCCCGGCGAGGTCATGGTGGCCGTCGGCGCGGCCGGGCTGTGCCACAGCGATCTGTCGGTCATCGACGGGACCATCTCCTTCCCGGCCCCCGTCGTCCTCGGGCACGAAGGCGCGGGTGTGGTCGAGGCCGTCGGCGTCGGGGTGACGCATGTCGCGCCCGGTGATCACGTGGCACTGTCGACCATCGCCAACTGCGGGGCGTGCGCGGAGTGCGGCCGCGGCCGGCCGACGATGTGCCGCCAGGCGATCGGGAAACCCGGGCAGCCCTTCTCGCGCCGCGGCGAACCGCTGTACCAGTTCGCGTCGAACTCCTCCTTCGCCGAGCGCACCCTCGTGAAAGCCGTCCAGGCCGTCCGGGTTCCGCACGATCTCCCGCTGACCTCGGCGGCGCTCATCGGCTGCGGTGTCGTCACGGGCGTAGGTGCCGCGCTGAACCGGGCGAAGGTCGGCCACGGCGACACCGTCCTCGTCATCGGGACAGGCGGAATCGGGCTGAACGTCATCCAGGGCGCCCGTATCGCCGGGGCGTCGACGATCGTCGCCGTCGATTCCAATCCGGCCAAGGAGGCGGTCGCGCGGCAGTTCGGTGCGACGCACTTCCTTCCGTCGGCCGACGGGGACGCGGTACGGGAGGTCCTGCCGACCGGCGCCGACCACGCCTTCGAGTGCGTCGGCAAGACCACGCTCGTCCGGCAGGCGATCGACCTGCTCGACCGGCACGGACAGGCGGTGCTGCTCGGCGTACCGGATGCCACGGCCGAGGCGTCGTTCCTCGTCTCGTCGATGTACCTGGACAAGTCGATCCTCGGCTGCCGGTACGGTTCTTCGCGCCCGCAGCGGGACATCGCGCTGTACGCCGAGCTGTACCGGGAGGGCCGGCTGCTGCTCGACGAGCTGGTGACGAAGACGTACCCGGTCGAGGACTTCGCGAAGGCGGCGGACGACGCGCACCACGGGCGGGTGGCGCGCGGAGTGCTCACCTTCTGATCGGTTGGGTGATACGGGCTACGGGCCTCACGTCACGGCCGGCGCCGTGTGCCGCCCGCGGCCGGCACGCTCCACGCGCTGCTGGGTCAGCCACTGTCCGGGGCTGATCCCGGCCTCCTCGCGGAACCGGCGCGTGAACGTCCGTACCGACATCGACTCCTGCTCGGCCATGTCGCGCAGCTGGATCGGCTCGTGGAGCCGGCCGAGTGCCCATGCCCGCGCGGTGGTCGTCGTCGCGAGCTGGGGCTCCGGGACCGGGCGGTGGACGTACTGGGCCTGGCCGCCGTCCCGGTGCGGCGGTACGACGCTGCGGCGGGCAACAGCGTTGGCGACCCCGCTGCCGTGGTCGCGCCGCACGATGTGCAGGCAGAGGTCGAGCCCGGCGGCGACCCCGGCGGAGGTCAGGACGTCGCCGTCGTCGATGAACAGGACGTCCGCGTCGACCTTGACCGACGGGAACAGCCGCTGGAAGTGCTCGGCCGCCGACCAGTGGGTGGTGGCGGGCCGGCCGTCGAGGTAGCCCGCCGCGGCCAGGACGTAGCCGCCGGTGCAGATGGAGACCATGCGGGTGCCGGGGCGTACGAAGGCGAAGGCGGCCTTGAGCTCCTCGGTCAGCACGCCCTCGTCGTAGACGCGTCCCAGCTCGTACGAGGCGGGGATCACGACCGTCTCGGCGGTGGCCAGCGCCTCGGGGCCGTGCTCGACGGCGATGGCGAAGTCCGCGTCGGTACGGACCGGGCCCGGCGGCCGGACGGAACACGTCACGATCTCGTAGAGCGGGCTGCCCGCGGCATCCGTCGCAAGGCCGAAGATGCGGTGCGCGATGCCGAGTTCGAAGGGGAGCAGTCCGTCGAGCGCGAGGACGACGACGCGGTGCGGCGCGGCGCAGTACTCCTTGTGCTCCTTCTCCACTGGCTCTCCTCGCCGTCTTATTCGCTGGCTGGTATAGACCTCCAGCTGGTACATGTCTCGGCTGTGACGGACAAGCGCGCAGCAGCCCAGGACATTCCCGAGACGGCACGAACGTCGCAAGCGGCGGCCTCCCCAGGCCTCTGGAACCGTAACTTCCGGCTCTTCTTCGTGGCCCGCACGGTCGCCGTCTTCGGCGACGGCATGGTCCCCGTCGCGCTCGCGGCGGGCCTGCTCGGCGCGGGCCGGCCCGGTTCGTCCGTCGGCTACGCCCTCGCCGCGTGGATCGGCCCCTTCGCGGTGCTGGTCCTCTTCGGCGGCGTACTCGCGGACCGCTTCACGCCCCGCCGGATGATGATCCTCGCGGACGGGCTGCGGCTGGCCGGCGCCTCGGTGCTCGCACTGTCCTTCGCGGCCGGTGCCCCGTCGGTGTGGGTGGTGTACGGGCTGAGCGCGGTCAGCGGCGTGGGCGCGGCGCTCTTCCAGCCCGGAGTCGCTTCGACCGTGCCGCGCATCGCTCAGGACGTACAGCGGGCGAACGCGGTCCTGCGCGTCTGCGAGGCGCTCATGACCATGGCCGGGCCGGCCTTCGCGGGGATCGTGGTCGGTCTTTCGGGCGGTGCGGGGGCGGTCTTCGCCGCGAACGCCGCGACCTTCGGGGTGAGCGGACTCTGCCTGTTCCTGCTGCGGCTGCCGCCCGCCGGAGACCCGGTCGAGCGCGGCTCGCTGCTGGCCGAACTGGTCGACGGGTGGCACGAGTTCACTTCACGCAGCTGGCTGTGGGGTGTGATCGCGATCTGGACGGTGTACGGGCTGACCGTGGCCGGTCCGATGCTGCCGCTGACGGCGGTCCTGGTGACCGAGGCGCACGGCTCGGGTACGTACGGCGCTCTGATGGCGGTCAACGGTGCGGGCAGCGTCGCGGGCGGCCTGCTGGCGCTGCGCCTGCGGCCGGTGCGTCCGCTGGCGGCGGGGGCGGTGGCGCTGCTGGGAGTCGTGGTGAACCTGCTGGTGCTGGGGCTGAACATGTCCGTACTCGCCCTGGCCGTCGGCCAGTTCGTCGGCGGTGCGGCTTTCGCGTTCTGGCTGGTGATGTGGTCCACGACGGTCCAGACGCACGTCCCGCCCGACGCGCTGAACCGGCTGCACGCGTACGACGTGTCCGGATCGCTGCTGATGATGGCGGCGGGGCGGGCGCTGGCGGGCCCGGTGGCGGAGACGGTGGGCGCGGAGAGGGTGCTGCTGGCGGGTGTGGTGGTGATGCTGGGGGCGGTCGGGGTGCTGTTGGGAGCCCGGCCGATACGAGAGCTGAGGCGGGTGGGGTGAGGGGCGTGGGGTGAGGTGCGTGCGGTGGGGCGGGTGGGGTGAAGCGCGTGGAGGACCTCGTGACCGACCGTCGCCCCCCTAGTCCCCCCTCGTCCCCTCGCGTCCACCTCGTGCCCCGATCCTTGCGAACCATGGCCCCCCGGCCACTCGTCCGTGATCTCGACCGGCCCGAAGCTGAGTGGCGTGACCCAGACAACCGAAGCCGCCGCGCACGCCGACCCCGAGGCCCCCGGCCCCCGCCCGCCGTGGAGCCGCAGGATGTCACCGCACCGGGCGTGGTTCGTGGCGGCGGTGGCCTTTGTGTCGCCGCCGGCGCCCTGCTGAGCGTCTGGATGACGGCGAGCTGGCAGCTGATGCTCTACTGGGGCCTGCTCGTCGGCCTCGGCACCGGCTCGATGGCGATGGCCTTCTCCGCGACGGTCACCAACCGCTGGTTCGTCGCCCGCCGGGGCCTGGTGACCGGTGTCCTGACGGCCGCGGGCGCGTCCGGTCAGCTGGTTTTCCTCCCGCTCTGCGCCTGGATCGTCGAGAACCACGGCTGGCGGCCCGCCTCCGTCACGGTCGCGCTCGCCGCACTGGTCGTCGTCCCGTTCGTGTGGCTGCTGCTGCGCGACCATCCGGCGGACGTGGGACTGGCCCCGTACGGCGGGAAGTTCGTCCCGAAGCCGGAGCCCCGGACGGGCGCGGCGAAGCGGACGGTCGCGGTCCTCTTCGCGGCGGCCAGGACCGGGCCCTTCTGGCTGCTGGCCGGCACCTTCGCCATCTGCGGCGCGTCGACGAACGGCCTCATCCGTACCCACTTCGTACCCTCGGCCCACGATCACGGCATGCCGATCACCGCGGCCGCGTCACTGCTCGCCGTCATAGGTATCTTCGACGTCGTCGGCACGATCGCCTCCGGCTGGCTGACCGACCGCTTCGAGGCGCGCCGCCTGCTGGCCGTGTACTACGCGCTGCGCGGCGTCTCGCTGCCCTTCCTGCCGATGCTGATGGCCCCGGCCGTCCACCCGCCGATGATCTTCTTCATCGTCTTCTACGGCCTGGACTGGGTGGCCACGGTTCCGCCGACCCTCGCCCTGTGCCGTGAGCAGTACGGCGACGACTCCGCGATCGTCTTCGGCTGGGTGCTCGCATCGCACCAGGTGGGCGCGGCGGTGGTCGCCTTCGCGGGCGGTGTGGCGCGGGATGTGTTCGGTTCGTACGACGTGGTCTGGTACGCGGCCGGAGCGCTGTGCGCGGCGGCGGCGCTGATGTCTCTGGTGATCCGCCGGAAGCCCGCGCCGGTCGGTGAACCTACGCGATGAACCGGCCGAACCTGCCCCGGTGGAACAGCAGGGGCTCCCCGTCGTCGGACCCGCCGAGCGCCTCCACCCGGCCGACGACGATCAGGTGGTCACCGCCCGTGTGCACGGCCTGGACGCGGCAGTCGATCCAGGCCGGTACGGAGTCGAGCAGCGGCGACCGGGTGACGGGCGCCGCCCGGTAACCGACGCCCGCGAACTTGTTCGCCCCGCTCACCGCGAAGCCCCGGCACAGCTCGCCCTGGTCCGCGCCGAGGATGTTGACGCAGAAGACGCCGGCGCGGGCTATGCGTGGCCAGGTTGTCGACGTACGGGCGACCATGAAGGTGACCAGGGGCGGGTCGAGGGAGAGGGAGGCGAAGGACTGGCAGGCGAAGCCGGCGGGGGCCGTCTCGTCGTCCTCGTCGGCGCCGCCGGGGGCGGTGACGACGGTTACTCCGCTGGCGAAGTGGCCGAGTACGGAACGGAATTCGGCCGGATCGACCGGTAGCCGCTCGTCCGCGCCGACGGCCCGCAGGTCGGGGCGCGGGAGCGCGTCGTAGGGTTCGGCGCCCGTGGGGGCGCCGACCGACCTGAGGTATCGGACGGCGGTGGCCGCCATCCCCGCGTGTCCCATCACACCAGCCATTGAACCTGACGATCCGTCAGGTTGGAAGGGCCTGCGGCCTCACAGGCCCCGGTACTTGGGGGTGCGCCGCTCCACGAAGCTGGCCACTCCCTCGGTCGCGTCCGCCGTCGTCATGTTGATCTCCTGGGCGGCGGCCTCGGCGGCGAAGGCGGTGGCCCGGTCGACGTCGAGGGAGGCGTTGACGAGCTGCTTGGCGAGGGTGATCGACCGGGTCGGGCCGCCTGCGAGCCGCTCGGCCCAGGCGCGGGCGGTCCCGGTCAGTTCGTCGTCCGACACGACGCGGTTGACCAGGCCGAGCCGCTCGGCCTCGGCGGCCGGGACCGAGTCCCCGAAGAACATCAGCTCCTTCGCGCGCTGGGGCCCGATGAGCCGGGGCAGGAGGTACGCTCCGCCGCCGTCGGGGACCAGTCCGCGCCGTACGAAGACTTCGATGAACTTGGCGGACTCGGCGGCCAGTACGAGATCACAGGCGAACGCGAGGTGGGCGCCGATCCCGGCGGCGGTGCCGTTGACGGCGGCGATCACGGGCTTCTCGCAGTCCAGTACCGCACTGATGAGCCGCTGCGCGCCGAGCCGGATCGTACGGGCGACATCGCCCGCCACCCGGTCCCCGCTGCTCGCCGGGGCCCCGCGCAGATCGGCTCCCGCGCAGAAGCCCTTGCCGGTGGCGGTGATGACGACGGCGCGGACGGTGGGGTCGGCGGAGGCGGCGGTGAGGAGCGAGATGAGGTGGTCGCGTT
This sequence comes from Streptomyces sp. ISL-99, assembly GCF_018614005.1. Lineage (NCBI taxonomy): Bacteria > Bacillati > Actinomycetota > Actinomycetes > Kitasatosporales > Streptomycetaceae > Streptomyces > Streptomyces sp. ISL-99. The sequence goes on along the minus strand of NZ_JAGGPC010000012.1, from coordinate 162,750 downwards.
GGTGGGGGGTGAGGGCGTTCAGGGCGGCGGGGCGGTTGAGCGTGATCCAGGAGACGTTGTTGTCGGTGGCGTGCCGGATCGATGCGTCGGATGCGTCGGATGCGTCGAGGGGGGAATCGGTCGTCATGGGCTCGCTCCTGGTGGTGGGGGGGCGTGTGGCGGGTGCGGTGCGGGTTGCCTGCGGCGCTGTTCCCCTACCCGGGAAAGCCCCGCGCAGCGGCACCGCACCTCCGCCCGGCCCGCGCCCCCGCGCGGCCGTACCGCTCCCGCGTCGGGCCGCGCCCGCGCAGCGGCACCGTTTCGCCCGCGCCGGGGTTGCCGGGCCTCCCCCGACGGGGGCACCGGGCGCGCACCCAGCAGCCGCCCAGCACCACCCGCACCCCCGCCCCCCTCACCGGCACACCGCCAACGCATCCAGCGCCACCGCCCCCTGCCCGCGCGGCAGGACCATCAGGGGGTTGATGTCCAGCTCCGAGAGGTCGTCGCCCAGTTCCAGGGCCATCCGCTGGACCCGCAGCACGACCTCCACCAACGCGTCCACATCGGCCGGCGGCGCCCCCCGTACGCCCTCCAGCAGCACGTGCCCGCGCAGTTCGCCGAGCATGGCCCGCGCCTGGTCCTCGCCGAACGGGGGCACACGTACCGACGCGTCGCGGAGTACCTCCACCAGCACGCCTCCGAGCCCCACCGTCACCGTCGGCCCGAAGAGCGCGTCCTGTGTCACGCCGACCATCATCTCGACGCCCCGGTCCACCATCTGGCACACCAGGACGCCGTCCAGCCCGATCCCCTCGTACCGCGCGATGTCCGTCAGCTCGCGGTACGCGTCGCGGATCTGGCTGGCGGAGGTGAGTCCCACCTTCACCAGGCCCAGCTCGCTCTTGTGCGCGAGCTGCGGCCCGGACGCCTTCATCACCACCGGGTAGCCGACGAGCCCCGCCGCCCGGACGGCCGCCGCCGCGCTGGTCACCAGTTGCTCGCGCGGCACGCGGATGCCGTACGCCCGCAGCAGTTGCTTCGCCGCGTGTTCGCTCAGCTGCTCGCCGGGGCGCATCAGTGCCTGGGCCTTGCGGAAGGAGGGGGAGGGGGTGCGTGGCGCGTCGTCGAAGGGGGAGCGGTAGGAGGAGGTGAAGCGGTGGTGGGCCAGGTAGGCGCGTACCGCCGAGATGCAGTTGCCGAAGGTACGGAAGGTGGCGACGCGCGACGACCCGAGCAGCGTCTCGCGGTACGCCGCCTCCGTGCCGACCGGCGAGCCCCACACCACGCACACCAGCTTGTCCGTCGCCTCGGCCGCGTCGGCCAGGTCCTGGGCCAGCTTGTCGCTCATGGGAGGGAAGGGACCCGTGATCGGGCAGATCAGGACCCCCACCGCCGGGTCGGCCAGGATCGCGTCGATGATCTTGCGGCCGCGCCAGTCGCCGACCGGATGGCCGCCGTTGTCGACGGGGTTCGCCACGCTCAGATACTCCGGTATCCATTCGTGCAGCTCGGCCTGCTTGGCCGCCGAGAGCTCCGGCAGCCGCAGGCCCGCCGCCGTCGCCAGGTCCGCGAAGTGCGCGCCCGTACCGCCCGAGATCGAGTAGACGACGACACCGTCGGCCACCGGCTTCCGCGCCCGCGCCAAAAGGGCTGCCGTGTCCTGGAGTTCGTCGAGCCCGTCCACGCGGATCACGCCGAACTGCCGCATCGCCGCGTCCACCACCTCGTCCGCGCCGGTCAGCTTGCCGGTGTGCGAGGCGGCCGTACGGGCGCCTGCCTCCGTACGCCCCACCTTGACCGCGACGACCGGCACCCCCTCCCGCGCGGCCCGGTCGGCGGCGAGCAGGAAGGAGCGGCCGTCCTTGAGGCCCTCGACGTAGCAGGCGATCGCGCCGACCTCCGGCCGCTGGGCGAAGTACGAGATGAAGTCGGCGGTCTCCAGGTCCGCCTCGTTGCCGGTGGGCGCCCAGTGGGAGAGGCGTATGCCGAGCTCCTGGAGGGCGTGGACGGGGCGGCCCTGGTGGCCGGACTGGGTGATCAGAGCGATGGCGGGGCCTTCGAGGTCGTCGCGGAACCTCTCGAAGGCGTTGAGGTTGGTGTTCGGCCCGAGCAGCCGTACGCCGGACCGCTCGACCGCGGCCGCCAGCCGCGTCTGGGCGGCGGCGCCGGCCTCGCCCGTCTCGGCGAAGCCGGACGCGAAGGCGACGGCGAACTTCACCTTGGCCTCGGACAGTTCCCCGATCACCGGGACCGGGTCACCGACCAGCAGCACGGCCAGGTCGACCTGCTCGGGCAGGTCACGGACGGAGGAGACGCAGGGCAGTCCGAAGACGGACTCGCGTGTGGGATGGACGGGGTGCAGCCGGGCGCCGACCCGCTCGGCCCAGGCGATCAGCTGCCGGGTGATCCCGGCGTTCGGCCTGCCCTCGGCGTCGGACGCGCCGACGACGGCCACCGACTCGGGCCGGAAGAACCGGTCGAGGTCGGGGACGCAGGCGTACAGCGGCCGGCCGCTGACATCGAGGTCGCCGGCCGCGACGGCGGTGGGGCTCGCCGTGTCGTGGACGGCGGCGTGCGGACTCTCCCCGCAGGCCACAACGCGGGCGCGGAGATCGGTGGTGAGGGTGCCGTGGGTAGATCCAAGCATCGTTTCAGCCCGCTCCTGCTCGTCGGCCGACGTAACTGACGCCTTGTCAGGTTACGCAACTGACGGTCCGTCAGGAATACTGCGACGGGCAAAGCCTGGGGCCGGGCGCGCGCGATACGCGCCACCCGCCCGGCCGCTGTGGGCCCAAGACTGCCCTCCGTACCCGTCAGTCGTCGAGGGCCGGAAGGTCGAGCCGACTGAGGCGCGTGCTGTCGGCGAGGATGTTGATCTCGACGACCTTCCCGTCGGTGATGCTGATGGTGAAGGCCGCGACCGACACCGGCTTCCCGTCCACCGTCGCGACGAGCCCGAGCGCCCCGTTGACGAGGGCCGGGCGCGCGTACGGCGCGAACCGGGAGAACATGAGCGCACGCTCGACCACGGCCCGAGCGCCCTGAACGACCACCGACGCGCCCGGCGTCAGAGCGCCGGCATCGGCCCGCAGGACGACGTCCGGGTCGAGGAGAGCGAGGAGCGCGTCGAAGTCACCGCCGCGCGACGCGGCGAGGAAGGCGTCCACCACCTGCCGCTGCCGGCCGAGGTCTGCTTCCGGCGGCGGTGACCCCTGAACGCGTCGCCGGGCCCGGCTGGCGAGCTGCCGGGTCGCGGCCGGGGTGCGTTCGACGATGGGAGCGATGTCGTCGAAGGGCACGGCGAACATGTCGTGCAGTACGAACGCGAGCCGTTCGGCGGGCGGCAGCGTCTCCAGCACGACGAGGAGCGCGAGGCCCACGGCGTCGGTAAGCAGGGCCTGGTGCTCGGGGTCGGCGCTGTCCGCCCGGCTGACCACGGGATCCGGCACATGTGCGTGCTCGTGCCCGTCGAACGGGTCCAGGTCCTCGCGCCGTGACGTGCGCGAGCGCAGCATGTCCAGGCACACCCGCCCGACGACGGTCGTCAGCCAGCCGCCCAGGTTCTCGACCTCACTTGAGTCGGAGCGGCCGAGCTTCAGCCAGGCCTCCTGAACGGCGTCCTCCGCCTCGCTCAGCGAGCCCAGCATCCGGTAGGCGACGGCGCGCAGGTGCCCGCGGTGGGCCTCGAAGCGCTGCGCCAGAAATTCGTTGTCGTCCATCGGTCACATTCCCCCGGCCGGTTCCGTCAGTGCGGTAACGAACGAAATAGCGAACAGACATGAAGGAGAACAATCATGCAGGCACGGATGCCGAACCCCGCCGTGGTCATCCCCGAGGCCATGCCCGCCATCCTCAGCGTGCTCAAGGCCGCGAAGAAGGGCGGCGTACCGGAGAAGACGCTGGAGCTGGTGCACCTGCGCGCGAGCCAGATCAACGGCTGCGGGGTGTGCGTCGACGGCGGCGCGCGCAGCGCGAAGAAGGCGGGCGAGAGCGACGAACGCCTCCACGCGGTGGCGGCCTGGCGGGAGACGCCCCACTTCACCGACGCCGAACGCGCGGCGCTGGCCCTGTCCGAGGCCGCCACCCGGCTGAGCGACCGGGCCGAGCCGGTGCCGGACGACATCTGGGACGAGGCCGCCAAGCACTACGACGAGAAGCAGCTCGCCGGCCTCGTGCTGTACATCGGCATAACCAATTTCTTCAACCGCCTGAACGTCACCACGAAGCAGGTGGCGGGGGCGGGCTGGTAGAGGCAGCGGCATCCGGCCGCCTCTGAGCGCGCAAGCGCTCAGCAGGTGGCCCGGTGCGCAGCCGCGACCTTCTTGGCGACCTCCTTCGCGATCTTCGTCGCGTCGATGGCCAGTTCGCGGAACATGCCGCTGATGGGGTTGGTGAACCCCGTGAAGTACAGGCCCGGGGCCGTCGGTGGTGTGCGCGCGCCGTGCACCACCGGGCGGCCACGGTCGTCCAGTACGCCGAGGTGGCCCACCAGACCGTCCAGCGCCCGCCGGTAGCCGGTCGCCGCGATCACCGCCTGTGGCGAGATCCGGGTGCCGTCCGCCAGTACGACCTTGTCCCCGTTGAAGGACTCGACCGCCGCCACCGGCTTCACCGCCCCCCGCTTCACCGCGTCGACGAGCCCCACGTCCTGCACCGGAATGGCGCCCTCCTTGACCCGGGAGTAGAGCCCGGTGGCGGGCCGCGGCAGGCCGCGCGCCGAGAGGTCGGGGACCGAGAGCCGGCACATCAGGGCACCGGCCCGGTCCACCAGGGCGACCGGCAGGCGGCGTACGAGAATTCCGGTGGCCTGCGCCGGCCAGCCGGCCGTCGAGCGGCGCACGATGTGCGGGACGGTGCGCACGGCCAGGCGTACGCGCGCCGCTCCGCCCTCCACCAGGTCCACCGCGATCTCCGCCCCCGTGTTGCCCGTACCGACGACCAGAACGTCCTTGCCTTCGTACGGGCGCGGGTTGCGGTACTGCCGGGCGTGCGCCAGTTCGCCGGTGTACGTGTCGCGGCCGGGCCACTCGGGGACGTACGGCGTGTGGTTGTAGCCGGTGGCGATGACCACCGCCGAGCCGGTGAGCTCGCGGCCGCCGGTGGCGTGCAGCAGCCAGCCGCCGCCGTCGGGCGCGGGGTCGATACGGGAGACCTCGACCCCCGTGACGACCTCCAGTTCGTGGAAGTCGGCGTACCTCTCCAGGTACCGGACCACGTTGTCCCGCGACACCCACCGCCCGAACGAGCGCGGCATCGGCAGTCCCGGAAGGCCGGACAGGCGCCGCGTGGTGTGCAGGCGCAGCCGGTCGTAGTGGCCACGCCAGGACGCGCCGACGGAGCCGGACTTCTCCAGTACGACAGCTCGGACGCCCCGCTCGCGCAGGGCTGCGGCGGCGGCGAGTCCGCCCGGTCCGCCACCTATGACGTAGACGGGGTGGTCGTGAGTGGTATTGGCCATGATTCGGAGCGTAATCGCGCACATCGTTGATGGGTCTCGGTCAAGACCGAAATCGGTTGCGAATCGATCACGGTGAGTGCTCGCCGCCACTGCCCCTTGCGCGCAGCCCCCGCATGCGCTGAACTGACACACCGTCAGATCGGTGGGATGGGCGAAGGTGGGGGGAGCGGGTTGCAGACCATCGGGCTCGGCGGCGCGGAGTGGCTCGCCGTCTTCGCCATGTCCTGGCAGACGTGGTCCCTCGACCACGCGATCGGACTCTTCCGATGAGCGCGAGTGGGAGCGGCGCGGCGACGCCCGACATCGACGCGTTCACGCGCCCCTACTGGGACGCCGCCGCCGAAGGCCGCCTGCTGCTGCGCCGCTGCCGCGCCTGCGCCAGGCCGCACCACTACCCGCGCGAGTTCTGCCCGTACTGCTGGAGCGAGGACGTCGACTGGGAGCGGGCGAGCGGGCGCGCCACGCTCTACACCTGGTCGGTCGTCCACCGCAACGACCTCCCGCCCTTCGGGGCCCGCGTCCCGTACGTCGCCGCAGTCGTCGACCTCGCGGAAGGGCCGCGCATGATGACGGAGGTCGTCGACTGCGAGGAGTCCGGCCTCGGCGTCGGCATGGAGTTGCGGGTGGCCTTTCGGCGGGGCGAGGGGACGGAGATGGTTCCGGTGTTCCGCCCGGCCCGTCAGTCCTCGTCCGGGACCAGCTGAGCCATCACCACTCCGTACAGCAGCTCCGGGTCCACGAACTCCCCCTCCTGCGGCGCCCCGCACCGCCAGCTCAGCGGATACGTGTTGCCGTCCGGCGCCGGGATTCCCACGTACTGGTCCCTGGCGGCCGGGCCGAAGCACCTGGCCCCAGGCGGCCAGTCGTACTCCTTGCTCGATCCGGGTGGGATCAGGAAGTACGTCCACCGCCCGCCCGCGATCTCCCGCACGACCGGTCCGGGTTCGCCGTCGGTGAGGGTGTCGAGGTGCTGAAGCACCGCCTCGCCCCGTACGCCCCGCAGGCGGATGGCGTCGAAGTGGATGCCGGTGAGGTGGAGTTGATGCCCCGCGGAAGGTACCCAATCGGGGAGTTTCTCGATCGTCATGCCTACGAGCATCCTGGCGGTTGCGTAGCGTGACCAGGAGGATGCGGTCCACATCTACGCGATGTGGTGAGGGTGGTGGTGGCTGTGGGGACGAGTGGTGAGCCTTCGCAGGTGCGGAAGCTTGTGGGGGATCTGATTCGTATCCACCGGGTGCGGGCGGGGCTCACGCAGAAGGACTCGGCGGAGAAGCTGTTGATCTCGGAGTCGCTGATGGGAGCGATCGAGCGGGCGGAACGCATTCCGGCGCTGGACCTCCTGCGGGACGCGGATCAAGTCTTCGGTGCGGGCGGCGCGTTGAAGGCGTGCATGGAGCTGGTGGAGGAGGAGAAGTACCCGCCGAAGTTTCTGGACTGGGTACGGCTGGAACGGCAGGCGCGGGTCATCAGCGCGTACGAGACGATGCTGATCCCGGGGCTGCTCCAGACGGAGGGGTACGCGCGCTCGCTGTACGAGGCCCGAGTACCGGCGTACACCGAGGAGGAGATCCTCCGGCACGTCGAGGCGAGGCTGGAGCGGCAGGCGGTGCTGACGCGTACGCCTCCGCCGCGCGTCGGGTTCGTCATCGAGGAGTCGGTGCTGGAGCGGTCGCTCGGGGGTGCGGAGGTGCTCAAGGAGCAGCTCTGGCATCTGCTGGACTGCATGCGGACGATGAACCACCTGACCATGCAGGTGATGCCGACTCGGCAGCACACACACGCGGGACTGATGGGGCCGATGCAGTTGATGTGCACGGAAGAAGGCCGCAGTCTGGTGTACGTCGAGGCACAGGGCGGCGGTAGGTTGTTCTCCAAGCCCGAGCAGGTAGGCGATCTGTTCGACCTCTTCGGCATCCTGCGGGCCCAGGCGCTCAATCCCTGGAAGTCCGCAGAGCTCATCGAGACGAAGGCAGGGCAACTGTGAACACCGGACCCGAGCTGGCCTGGTTCAAGTCCAGCTACAGCGGCAACGAGGGCGAAGCCTGCGTAGAGGTCGCCACCTGCCCCCACACCGTCCACGTCCGCGACTCCAAGGTCACCGACGGTCCCACCTTCACCGTCACCCCCGCCGCCTGGACCGCGTTCCTCACCGGCGCCGTCACCGGCTGACCGTTCACAGCCCCGGCGCCCCCCACACCGGGAACCACCGAGCGAGGTCCTTCTCCACCCGGAGGTCGTCGCCCAGTGCCGCCCTGACCTGCAACTCCAGCTGGTTGTCGCGTTTCTCCTCGCCGCCCGGCAGCGGCGCGAACGGATAGAACGTGCCGCGCTTGTAGAGGTAGACCAGGGCCAGCGGTCGGTCCTCCGCGTCCCGGAAGCCGATCAGGGAGCACAGCAGGTGCGAGCCGAAGCCGCCGTCCTGGAGCAGGGTGTTGACCGCGTGCAGGTCGTTGACCAGGGCGGCCGTGTCGTCGGGGGTGTGGCGGGCGAGCAGCCAGGTGTATCCGTACGCGTCCCGGCTGAACTCCACCGGGACCCCGCCCCGGCCGGTGTCCGCGTCGAGGAGTTCCCGTACGTCCTGCTGGATACGGGCGAAGCTGCCGCCCTCCACGCCCGCGAAGCACACCGAGCCGCGACCGGTGGGGGCGAAGCCCACGCCCGCCTGGAGGGTGAGGGCGGCGGAGGGGACGGCGAAGAGCTGGTCGAGGTCGGGGCGGACCGGTTTGCTCCGGCCCAGGAGGGAGTCGAGGAGACCCATGAACGTTCCTTACGGCCGGGACAGGTCGGCGGAGATGCGGGCGAGCTGGTCGAGGCGCTGTTCGAGCGTCGGGTGCGAGGAGATCAGCCGGCCCAGGCTGTCCTTGGAGGCGAACGCGGGCACGAAGTAGAAGGCGTTGTACGGCTCCGCCTTCCGCAGGTCCTGCGTCGGGATCCGTGCCATCTGACTGTCGACCTTGGTGAGGGCGGAGGCGAGCGCCGACGGACGACCGGTGAGCAGCGCGGCGGCGCGGTCGGCGGACAGCTCGCGGTAGCGGGAGAGCAGCCGGGTCAGCAGGAAGCTCAGCGCGTACACCACCGCGCTGATCAGCGGGATCAGCATGATCGCGATGCCGACGGGGTCGCTGCTCCGGTTGTTGCGGGCGAAGCCACCCCACAAGGCGACACGGGTGATGACGCCCGCGAGCACCCCGAGGAACGAGGCGATCGTCATGACTGCGACATCGCGGTGGGCGACGTGCGACATCTCGTGGGCGAGGACGCCCTCCAGCTCCTCGGGTTCCAGTCTGCGCAGCAGGCCGGTGGTGGCGCAGACGAGCGCGGTGCGCTCGCCGCGGCCGGTGGCGAAGGCGTTCGGGACGTCGCTCTGGGCGATCGCCACCCGGGGTTTCGGCATGTCGGCCAGTGCGCAGATCCGGTCGATGGTGCCGTGCAGCTCCGGTGCCTCCTCGGGGGTGACTTCCCGGGCGCCCATGCCGTAGGCCGCGATGCGGTCGCTGAACCAGAACTGTGCGATGAACAGGCCGCCCGTGATGAGCAGGATGATCGGCCAGGACCCGCGCAGGGCCGCGAGAAGCACGCCGACGAAGACGACGTACAGCAGTCCGATCAAGAACATCGTGGTGACCATGCGCGTGGTCAGGCCGCTGTCCGGGGCGTATCGGGTGCGAGATCGTGCCACGGTGCCTCCCTTGGCTCACCTGCCTCCCATGATGCCCCTTTTATTGTTGAAATCGGATAAATGCGGCAGTCCGTTCCTCAAGGCCAGAGCAGCTCCCGCACCCACTGCCCGTCGCCGCCCCGCCGGTACCGCAGCCGCACGTGCCGGCGCTTGCCGTCTCCCTGGAAGAACTCCACCTCGGCAGGCTCGACGACGTACAGGGTCCAGGTCGGCGCGTCCGCCTCAGGCTCCGCCTGCGCACGCTCCCACGCGGCCTCCGACGCACGCACCAGATCCTCGTACCGCGGCAGTACTTCGCTCTGCCGCCCCACCAGCGCGGAGGCGAGCGCCCCCGTCGACCGCGCGTGCAGATCGGCCAGGCTCTCCTCCCGCTTCCCGGTGGTCACCGCGCCCCTGACCCGCACTTGCCGGCCCTGCGCCGCCCAGTAGAACCCGAGCGCCGCGTGCGGGTGGGCGGCCAGCTGGCGGCCCTTCGCGCTGGTGGAGTGGGACGCGAAGTGCCAGCCGCGGTCGTCCGCGTCGTGCAGCATCAGCGTCCGTACGTCGGGCAGGCCGTCCTCGTCGACGGTCGCCAGGCTCATGGTGTGCGGCTCGGGCTGCCCGGCGGCGACGGCCTCGGCGAACCAGGTATGGAAGAGCGCGACCGGCTCGGGCGGTGCGGCAGCGGTGTCGAAGGCGGCAAGCTCCGTGTCCCAGACGCGCTGGGAGCGGAGCAGGTCCCGAAAGGCATTCTGTGCGTCGCTCATGGCCCCATTGCACACCGCGCGTCGCAGCGGCCGTCCTGCCACCTTCGGGTGATGACAGTGCGGAACTTTCGAAGTACCTTCAAAGTTATGGGCATCGAAAGCACTGCGGTGAACTTCTCCGAGCTGGTGAACAAGAACAAGCAGACCCTTGCTCGGCTCAAGGAGTCGCCACGCCTGTTGTTGCACCGCAGAGACGGGGAGGACCTCGTCCTCACGACCGCGGCGCGGGCCGAGCAGGACCAGACCGTGGTGTCGGCCGCCACCCGGATGCTGGCCGCGATGGCACGGCGGGAACCCGGCAGCATGGAGCTGCTCCTGGACGTACTGCCGGACGCCTTTCCCTGGGTCCGCTACCTCCCCGAGCCCGACGTCCACGCGTTCGCCATGGAGCTGGTCGACACCATGCGTGCCGCTGACTCCATCGGCAACAGCGCCTCCCTCGCCCAGATGCTCACCGCCTGGCAGCACACCGCCGAGGTCTACTCCGACCCCGAGCTGTTGGCAGCGCTGACCAGGGACCACGGCGAGGACTATGGCCCGGTGCCCGCCCCGCGAGACGTCGCGTGACGGCGGGTCGCGGCGACCGCGCCGCACCCCCCGCACCCGAGGGGCACTGGGAAGTGCGCTTCGCCGACGCGGCCTCGGCCAAGGGCTGGGAGAGCCTCGCCCAGCAGGCCCGGGAGAACACCTTCCGCGCCTGGACGGTCATGCGAATGGATCCCAGGCCGACGGCTGAAACGCCCCGGCACCACCGGCTGAAGGGCAATCTGGCGCACGGTACCCATCGAGGGCAGACCTGCGAGCAGTGGCAGATCGAAGTGACCAGCGGGGGTCGTGTCTGGTACCTCGCGGACACCGCCCGCGACACCTGTGGATCACCTTCGCCGGCACTGGGCACCCGCGGGCCACCGACCGCCGGTGAGCCGGCACCAAAGGTAAGCCAGGGGCGGGCCGGCCTGGTGCTGGGGCCCGACGGCTAGCGTCCCAGCACCAGCGTCCCCGACGAGCAGAACCAGCCGCCCGTCCCCGACGCCACCGCCAGCTCCGGCAGCCCGCCGCCCGCCCTGTGCACCTGGCCTTCGCCCGCCTCGCCGCGCAGTTGCCGTACCGCCTCCACCAGCAGGAACAGGCCCCTCATCCCCGGATGGCAGGCGGACAGGCCGCCGCCGTCGGTGTTCACCGGGAGCCCGCCGTCGCGCAGCAGCCGGCCCTTCTCGACGAACGCGCCCCCGGCGCCCTTCTCGCAGAAGCCGAGATCCTCCAGCGTCACCAGCGTCATGTAGGTGAAGGCGTCGTAGATCTCGGCGAGGTCGATGTCCGACGGACGCACTCCGGCACGCTCGAAGGCGAGGCGCCCGGAGACGGCCGCCGGGGAGACCGTGAAGTCCTCCCACTCGGACATGGTGGTGTGCGATACGGCGGTCCCCGCGCCCAGCACCCAGACCGGTTCCTTCGCCGCGTCCGGTACGTACTCCTGCGCCACCATCAGCACCGCGCAGCCGCCGTCGCTGCGGACGCAGCAGTGCAGCTTGGTGAAGGGGTCGGCGATCAGCGGGCCGGAGAGTACGTCGTCCACCGTCACCGGGTCGCGGAACATCGCGGCGGGGTTCGTGGCCGCGTTCGCCCGCGCCTGGACGGCGACCTCGGCGAGCTGCTCCAGGGTCGTGCCGTACTCGTGCATGTGGCGGCGGGCGGCCATCGCGTACTTGGCGACGAGGGTGTGCCCGTACGGGACTTCGAACTGCAGCGGGCCGCGCGCGCCGAACGAGAGGTTCGCGGTGCGGCGCCGCGCCTTGATGTCGGCGCGGGCCGTCGAGCCGTACACCAGCAGTACGGCGTTGGCATGGCCGGCGGCGATCGCGTCCGCGGCGTGCGCGGCCATGACCTCCCAGGTGGAGCCGCCGACGCTGGTCGAGTCGACCCAGGTGGGGCGCAGCCCCAGGTACTCGGCGACCTCGGCCGGCGCGAGCGTGCCGAGGCCGGCCGACGCGAAGCCGTCGATGACCGACCGGTCGAGCCCGGAGTCGGCGAGGGCGCGGCGGGCGGCCTGGGCGTGCAGGGCGTAGGGGGTGGCGTCGTCGACACGTCCGCAGTCGGAGAGGGCTGTGCCGACGATGGCGGCCTTGCGGCGTGGGTGGACCGGCGGCGTTGACAGCATAAAGCTGACGGTACATCAGCTATAGAGTGCGGGGAGGTGGGAAAGCATCCCTCCCACACCCCTGTGCATCTCACCCCCTCACCCCTAATATGACGGCCCGTCAGTCAGGGGAGGGAGTTCCATGGACACCGCCTTCACCGTGGAGCAGGACGAGATCCGGCGCACGCTGCGCGAACTGCTGGCCAAGCGATGCGGTCCCGACGAGGTGAAGTCGGCCGTACGGACCACCGCCGGTTACGACGCCGACCTCTGGCGGCACCTCGCCGAACAGATCGGGCTGCCCGGCCTCGCCCTCCCCGCCGCCTACGGCGGAGTCGGCTGCGGGACCGTCGAACTCGCCCTCGCCTGCGAGGAAACGGGCCGCGCCCTGCTGCCGTCCCCACTGTTCGCCACGGCCGCGCTCGCCGCACCGCTGATCGCCGCACTGGGTACGGAAGCCCAGCGCGCCGCCCTGCTCCCACCCGTCGCCGACGGCACGCTGACCGCCACCCTCGCCGTCCCCGGCGCCAATCTCTCCGCCGCGCTCGCCCTCACCGGCGGCAACGCCGGCGGCGAGTGGGCGGGCGGCAGCCGGTCCGGCGGCGTACAGGCCCGGCGTACGGTGGCTGATGAACGAGACGGAACCTGGACCTTGTACGGGGAAGCCCCGCAGGTGCTCGACGGGCACAGCGCCGGCCTGCTGCTCGTCGCCGCCCACACCGGCGGCTTCGCCCGCAGCCGCACCCTGCTGTTCCTCGTACGGGCCGACGCTCCGGGGCTCGTCCGCGTACGGCAGACGGCCCTGGACGAGACCCGGCCCCAGGCGCGCATCCAATTGCGGGACACGGAAGGCGAGTTGCTCGGGGCCGATGACGCCGCCGACGTGCCGGGCGCGCTGGCGGAAGCCGGGCGTACCGCCGCTGTCGTGCTCGCCGCCGAGGCGGTCGGGGCCGCCTCGCAGGCCCTGGAGCGAACCGTCGATCACGTCAGGACACGTGAGCAGTTCGGGCGGGCCATCGGCTCCTTCCAGGCCGTCAAGCACCGGCTGGCCGACCTCTACGTACAGGTGCAGGCGGCGCGCTCGGCGGCGTACTACGCGGCCTGGGACCCGGCGACCGGGGGCCTCGCGCTCGCGCAGGCCGTCGAGGCGCTGCGTACGACCGCGGGGGAGGCCGTTCAGTTGCACGGCGGGACCGGCTTCACGTGGGAGCACGACGCGCACCTCTACTTCAAGCGGGCGGCGTCGGACGAGCTGCTGTTCGGCCCCGCCCACCGCCTGCGCGAGCGCGCGGCGCGGGTCGCGGGGCTCTTCGGCGGTACGGAGACGGAGGAGGAGGCGGTGGGAGTGGCGGAGCGAGGGGTGACGGCCTGATGCCGTCCGGAGTACACCTCATGCAGAAGGTGTCATCGACCCGCGCCTTCGCCAGGATCGCCCCGCACGTGATTCCCGCCATGGACCGCGCGGTCCACCGCCTGACCCGCGGGGCCGGCCGCGGGGCTGTGGGAGCAGCTTTCCGGCTGGCAGCAGGACCAGGTCGAGGCCGCCGCGAAGGCGGAGGTGAAGCGGCTGACGGCGAGCGCCGCCAGGTCCTCGAGGACCGGCTTCGCGAGCAGGCCGCGATCGAGGCGGAGGACTTTGAGTGTGGCGTCCACGAGTGCCTCCTACAACTCCAGTGGCTACGGTACGCCGCCCCGCCGGGCGGGCGGGACGCAACGCCACCTGGCAGCGCTTCGTCCCGCCGGAAGACTCCGACGGGACGAAGTGAGCAAAGCCCCGAATCCGCCAACACCATCCCGTAGGGAGCGGCGCCGTCCTCGAATCCTCGGTCGGCTGGGTCAGCGGTCGAAAACGATCTCGGTAGTGGTGACCGGTCCGGTGCTCTGCGACGCGGCCTTCTTCTTGTCGGGGTTGATGGCGTACTTGAAGGAGAAGCCCACCGTGGCCTTGCCGGGCTTACCAGCGACTTGGACCTTGAACACGCAGGTGCCGGAGAGGTTGTAGGTCTTCTTCTTCTTGTGCGGGTGCGCCTTGCTGCCCACCTTGGAGTGCCACTCGTAGCCGACCGGGATGGCGGCGTGGGTGTCGTGGTACTTGCCATTGAGGCCAATGGCCTTGCAATTCATCTTGCTGGTGGCGATGGCCTTCAGCTTCTTGTTGGTGATTTTGAACGACCAGGCCATCGGGTAGTACTTGGGGTACTTGCCCGTCAGCTTGACCTGGGCGTTGAGGATTCCGGCCTTCTGCTTCGCCTTGGGCGTCTTGTAGCTCTGCTTCTTCGGCGTGAAGACGGTCGTCTCCTGCGCCGTCGCCCCCGTCGGTGCGGCCTCCGCGGCACCGGCCACGCCGAGGGCCAGGGCCACGGCCGTTCCTGACACGACGGCCATGCGGCCGATCCTGTTCAGGCGTACGGTCATGGTTGGTGCGCCGGTCCCCCGCTGCGTCAGTTCTTTCTGCACGGCTTCCCCGTTTCGGAATTGAGTGAGCAATTGAGTGAGCACAGGCGGTGCCTGGGCATGCACAGCTCATCAAAGGGAGTGGATGTGGCGGTAGTGTCTTTAAGGGAGGTCTGAGTTCAACGTCAGCGGAGATGGGACCTGGCACCTTGACGATCTTGCCGATGTGTGCCGACAATGCGCATCGGAAATTTCACCAAATTCTGTCTGCAGGGGGAGCGATCAGCAGCCATCCGGTTCACGGCACCGTCCGATCGTGGGACGAAGAGTCCGGCTGGGGCGTATTGGCCTCACCTGAAGTACCAGGCGAGGTCTGGGCGCACTTCTCGGCCGTCCACACCACGGATCCGGGCGCGTTCGCGTCCCTGGAACCTGGCGAGGCCGTGCTCTTCACCTGGGAGGAAGCCGACCAGGACGGCTACTCCTATCGCGCGTTGCGGGTGCGCCGTCCCGGTGCCCCGGAGACCGACTGGGAGAGCGACGAGGACGAGAGCGATGGCAGCGACGCGATGTCCGACGTCCACATCGAACTCGACCCGGAGTGACCCCGTTTCCTGATTCGAGCGCGCCTGAGGGTACCTACTCGACGTGACTGTCACCCCGGCGAAGGCGGGCGAAGGCGTCCCGTTCCAGCCCCTCGTCCATACCCTCGCACCTTGGATCCCATCGGCGGTCTAGGCCGACGCACGGCCTGGCACTGGACGGACGACAGTCTCCGGTCGTCGGCCCACGGGACCGGGAAAAGGTCAGGATCTGACCCATACGACTCCAAGGCGCCGCCACCGGCCTGTGGACAGCCACGTCTCCACTCCTCGACGACCGCGGCGGGCTCTACCTCGAACACTGCGACGTCGCACGCGTCTCTGCCCCCGACGCGCCCATGGATGACGGCGGCGTCCGCGAGTACGCCATCGACCCCGGCGCGGCCGCACAGCTCTGGGGACTGTCCGTCACCGCGACCGGCGCACCCCGATCCCTCGATGAACCTGCGCTCGGCATGCGCCGAACTACGCGCCGACACGGTACGACAGCGGACCCGGACCAGCTCACCCCGCGATCCGCTGTCGCCGGAGGCGGAGGGGTCTAGGTATGTCGCACCGTGATGCACCTCTTACGGTCGAGGGCCGGCTTCGACTCATCGAACGCTGCCGCACCCGCCCGATCGCGCACGTCGCCGCCGAGATGGGAATCTCACGGGCGTGCGCCTCGAAGTGGGTCAACCGATGGCGGCGTCATGGTGACCTCGGCCTGCTCGACCGCCCCTCGCCCCCACCACAGCCCACATGCGACACCGGCGTGGGTGATCGAGAAGATCGAGTCCTAGCGGGGGCAGGAGAAGTGGTCCGCGCAGCGGATCACTCACGAGCTGGGTTACACGGTCAACGGCCGCACAGTCACGCGGCACTTGACCAAACTGGGACTGGGGCACCGCCGGTTACTCGATCCTTGCGGTGACAGTAATCGGGAGCCAGGAAAGATCACCGCTCGCTGGCCCGGCCGGCACATTTCTGCGGTGCGGCATGCTGGCTGAGGACCTGGCCGTCGAGCTCGCCTCGCTCCGGGCCCTATGCGACAGGGGTGGGTGCCAGGCGTACATGACGCCTGGCACCCACCCTTAGAGGGAACCTGTCGATAAGGTCAGGTCAGAACTTGCCGTAGGTGCCGGTCAGGTCGGCCTCGGGGCAGGTTATTGAACCGACCAGGCACGAGGCGCTGGCGTACTTGCGGGTGTACACGTTGGTGACCTTGCCGCCGTCGTAGATGTAGATGTGGTGGTTGGGCATCAGGCGGTGCTTGCCGGAGCGGATCGTGTAGTTCCCGCTCTTGGTCAGGTTGATGGTGAAAGCCCCGTTGATGGCTCCCTTGACGCTGCCCAGGCCCTTGCAGAAGGGGTTCGTGGCGTGCAGGGACATCCGCACGTCTACGTAGTTGCCGCCGGAACCCAGCTTCTTGGCCGACATGTGCTTGGTGGTGGCAGTCTTGGTAGCGACCTTCCTGCCGGTCTTCTTCACGTAGACGTTGGTGGGGTTGATGTCCTTATTGCCCGCCACCTTCTTGGACTTCCATGTGACCGTCGCGTGCAGCGCAGTGCGGTACTTGCTCGACTTCCAGTCGAACTTGGAACGTCCGTCGCCGCCGAACTGGAAGTTCTTGCCGTAGTCACAGCCCCCGACGGGAGCGTTGACCTTCTTCTGCGGGATGAAGGTGATCCAGGACAGGGTGGATGTCTTGGCAACGCCTGCGGCGGATGCACGGGAAACCGCTTCATCGCGCAGTGCCGTCAGTGATCCGGAGGCGGGGACGGACACCTTTATTCCCCACAGCCGCGCCTGCGGGTTTCCGCCCTCCGGCAGCACCGGTGCGACCTGGTAGTGGTAGTCGGCGCCCGGTGACACGTTTGTGTCGCGGAAGGATGTGACCCCCGCGTCGAGGCGCGCGACCTCCTTGCCTCCGCGGATGACCACGTAGCGGGCGTCCTTTGCGTACCCCTTCCACGACAGGTCCACGAACGACTTGCCGGCAGCAGCGGTGATCCCTTCGCGGGCCGAGGAACGGTCGACAACAGCCGTCTCTCCCGAAGCCGCCCGCATGACGCTGAACCCCTGTGCTGCCAGCGTCTTGCCCTCAGCGCTATTCGCGCCGACGCCTGACACGTCCTTCAGGTTGCTGGAGGACAGGGCGGATATGGAGAACGCCGAGGGGCTTGGCTGCGGGTCCTGGTCGGGGGCGGCAGACGCGTGGAACCCGGTCGCAATAAGTGTGAGCGGGGCCAACGACAGCGCTGCCACCTTGGCGGAACGAGAAAGCTGCATAGATCTTCCCTTTCATCCTCTTCGATGCCACTGCTGATCTGAGGGAGCGGGAGTCCCCCTTCTCCCTGCCAGGCCTCTGCAGGCAGCGCCACCCCCGGCGCAGACCGGTGACGACCGCTCCCGGCCGGAGCTCTCTTCGTCTGGTGAAGGTCGCAAGACGCGGAGATTCGGGCCGCAACGGTTTTTGCCGGAGTTGCCTGTTGGTCTGCTGGGCCGGACTGGAAACTGGCCATGGCTGCACCAGGCGCCGCTGATTCATCTGCAGAGCGCTGGCCTGTGGAGGGCAAGGACCGGCGAGCGACGCTTGATCCATCAGGGCCCTCAAGCGGGCGCTCGCACCTGTCTTCACTTCTGGCAGGAGATGTATCAACGACCCTAAGAAGGAGGGGGATTGTGGCGTAAGTGTCTCCTGGGGCAGTGCCCTGGTGGGCAGTGCCCAAAGGGACACCTTATTTACGTGCCCATGACATTTTCTGGTTTATGCGAGGGTCTGCCCCCGCTTTGGCGGGCCCTGCTGGGACACAGGGGCTCCGAGGAAGGGAATGCCGAGTACGGAGGCGCCTCTAGTGGCTCCCCAGAGCCTCACGAACGGAGACCCGGAGCGTGCGCATATCGGCTGAAGGGGAATCCGCCAGGCAAACAGGCAAGGCGAAGAGACCGGCTCAGGAGGGATCAGACCGGCTGTCGGCTGGCCACGGAAGCGAGAACGAAGGGCCCGCCGAGGCCCAGCGGAGTGTCCCGAAGGCGCTGAGCCTCGTCAGGCGCCCAGGGCAGCGGCGAGAAAGATCGGGTACAGCACGCTCAGAGATCCGGTCGTGAGACCGATGGCGCACAGGCCTCGGTTCAGCCTGCGTGCTAGGCCGAGGAACGCGAAGGTGACGGCGAGGCTGCCGAACAGAAACGGGATCGCGATCCCGATAAACCCCGCGAACACTGCGGCGATCAGAGCAACGGTTCCAAGGACGAGTGAGACAGGCCCGTAGAGGGTGGCGGGGCTGTCTGCGGATCCGGTGGCCATGTCTGGTTCCTCGCTGTTGGGTGTCGGCGTCATCGACACGCAGGTCTGAGAATCCTGCATGCCCCATCATGGCACTTTTCCGGCGAGCTCCCGGATCTGGCACCTCACGTAGGGGCACCTATGAGATCAAGGTCACGCATAGGCATGCTGCTGCTATCTTCCCGGGCGTTTCCGTCGCCGGCGGACGCCTCGAGGCCCAGTCGACCGGAGTGGCTGCCATTACCGAATACAGCACCACTGCCAACGGCAACGCCGCTGCGCCCCAGGCCGTCGCCGAACCGGTTCGAGACAGCCGTTCGGGACCTCACTCAAGATCATGAATCGAGCCATGAAGCTTCCCCGAGGCCTGCACGCGCCTGACAGCCGCACCTGCAGAAGGACTGCTTCAGGCAGCCGATACTTAGCCGACGAGGTCCGCTTGTCCTCCTTCAAGATCAGGTCAACGATGCTCCGCAGGTCTTCCTCGGACACTGCGCTGCGGATCATCCCTGCGATCTTCCCGGAGCGGTCGACGAACAGGCTGAAGGGGAGCACCTGGGCGTTCACGACACCGCGGGGCAGTTTGAGGAACTGCTTGCCGGCCGGGTCGTGCAGGCTCGGATAGGACAACTTGTAATCGCGCTGAAACGCCACACCCAGTACCTGCACTCCCTGATCCTTGAATTTTCCGCTGGGTGCGGTCCAGAGCGGGAGATTCGAGGCGGCAGGGGCCACACCAGGAAGCCCATGCGTTCACGATGACAATCTTGCCCCCGGTAATCAGACAAGCGGGTGAGCTCCCCGTCCAAAGACTTGGCGGAGAAGTCGGGAGCCTCAGGCTGTTCGGCGGCGGGGATGCGGTTGAACAGCGGCTGTTCCTTCAGCGGCTGTTCTGTTGGAAGGGTATCGGGGGAGGGCGCCCGGCCAGAGCAAGGGCGGTCACAGCCGCCCACAGGGCGCCGCGAAAAATCATCTTCATGATCGTCTAGTATCCCAGCGCTTCTGCGGCGGGCCGGAGTCGGATACCTGCCCTCACCGTCAACCGGGCCCTCCACCGGCGGCGCCCGCCGAGCACACGGCACGACGGGCACCTGAGATGCTTACTGGATTCTGCCAAAGGCCTTCTTGTTCTTCAGCTTGTAGTTGAAGACGACGTAGTAGTCGCCCTTCCCATACTTCTTCCAGTCGGCCATCCAGGACGCGCCGTTGTCCTTCCCCTTGATCGTCTGGATCAGCGGATCCTTGCCCTTGACGCGCTTGTAGGCCTTCGCCGTGAAAGCGGTCCGGCCGTTGCCATAGATCCCGAAGTGCAGGAAGTGCTTGCCCTTCTTGACGCTGTGCGCCTTGGTGATCTGGGTCTTACCCGTGGTCTTCCACGTGCTCTGCCACGCGAAGGCCTCACCGGACATCCCCAGGGTGACCGCTGCCGCCAGGGCCGTGCACGCTTCCCACGTGCAATTCTCAACTATTCCACTGTGAAGGCTGTTGCCAGGATGCCTCAGGTGCACATGCGCATCTGAGGGCGCGCCCGCTGGGAAACCTGAGAGCGAGGTGCACCCGACAGGCAGTGTCCACACAGGGCACCTTCCGGGAGGCCGCGCCCGGCCCCGGGTCAGGAGACGGGCGCGACCCGAACTTACGCGGCAAACGCATTCCGGATGCCAGGCGGCAGCGCGGAGTGCCGGCATGGGCAGGATGAATCGACGCAGAGCGCGCCGTGGGCGAGCACGGACAGCACTGCAACCTGCAGCCGAGTCTCCTGCCCGAGTTTCTCCACTATGCGAGCGATATGCGCCTTCACTGTCCGCTCCGCTATGCCAAGCTCACGCGCCAGCTGCCGATTGCCCAACCCCGTACCCAGCAGGAGAAGGACTTCCTTCTCCCGGCCCGTCAGCTCCTTGAGCCTCCCGATCCCACTCGCCGGAGTGATTCCGGTTCGCCGGTAGGCGCAAGCCACATCTGCCGCATCGGACCGTTTGGACATGCTGGTCCTTCCTGATGCCGCTGTTCCCAGCAGAGCCCCGTGCCCTGGGTGCGGCGGCGATCACGACCCAACCTATCCCGCACCACTGACAGGGGCACGCCGAAATCGCGGGGTCCCTCAAGGGCAGTGCCCCAAGAGACAATTTCGGCCAACCCGGCGTGCTCGTAGTGTCGTTCTGCGCAGTCGCGAACACCGCAACCACCGGGAGACACCATGCACAGCCGCATACTCACGCGCCGCCTCGCAGCCTCCGCCGTCGCCGGCACCGCCGCTCTCGCGGTCCTTGCCCCGACCGCGTCCGCCATGGAAGCCAACGCCCACCGCCCCCACGACACCCAGACCGTCGCTCAGGCCGAGGCGAAGCCGGCCGCCCGGCTCACCGTCAAGAGCTACACCACCTACCTCAAGCAGCAGAAGACGTCCGAAGCCAAGAAGACCCTCAACGCGTTCACCAAGCTCCCGGCCGGCAAGCAGGCCAAGTTCGTCAAGTACCTCCAGAACCGGGACATCTGCAAGGCCCTCATCGACCAGGCCAAGGGCAACCTCGACCGCAAGCTCAGGGTCGTCGACCCCTACAACGCTGACGTCAAGTTCGTCACCGAGGTCACCGCCAAGACCCTCAAGGGCAAGAGCACCAAGCAGATCTCCTTCACCGTGACCGAGACGATCTTCGGAATCCCGGTCACCAGCGAGACGCTCAGCCTGCGCTACCAGGTCTTCAAGGGCAAGGTCACCGGCACTCCGAACGCCAACAGCGAGATCAAGAACGTCAACGCCGCCATCGCCCTCCACAAAAGCAAGGTCCGCCGCACCGGCCACACCGGCGTGGCCACCGCCTCCACGGTCTGGAAGGCCGTCCCCCGAGTGAAGTCCTTCGGCAAGGGCGTGGACAAGGTCCAGGAGATCACCGCCGACGCCCGCACCTGGAAGGCCAAGCTCGCTAACCGCTGATCCGCCACCTGTCGCATGGATGGCGAACGGTCATCTGCGGAGGAGATGCTCGACCCTTCGTCAGCTCGGTGACTGCTTGAACTGCTCCGCGGGGTGGGGCCGGGACCGAGAGCCAGCCACATCCCAGCGCCCGGTCTGAGAGCCCGTCGACAGACATCCCTGAGGCGCTTTCAGGCGCGCAATCTCCTGGTCATACGACGACCTTGCCGGTCTTCTCTTGCGCGCGCCGTTGCCGGGTGCCTTTTCTCGCTTGCGGAAACGCCGATGCTCCGACATGAGACGCAAGTTCAGGACCACTTGCGGGAGGCGTCGCTCCAGCCCTTCGCGATCGATTGGTGGGCCACTGCCCTTTAGGCCGTCGCGGGCACGGCACCCTCGCACCTAAGTTCGAACATCAACAGTGCGGGCTTGGTGCCCGCGCAAGAGGTGGAGGTCACACGTCATCAGCGTTCAGGCATTTCGTGTACTTCTTGATCGGCTCAACCAGCTTGGACAGGTCGACCAGGACAGTGTCGATGGCGGTGACCTCGTCGGAGACCACGGCTTCCACAGCCGGCGTGCGGCCGTACGTGATGATCACTTTCTTGCCATCTTCGGAACGGCCTTCGCGGAAGACCCAGTCCACGCCGTTGACGGTAGCGCACGGATCGACGGTCGGGGCAGGCGGCGTGAGTCCGCATCGCAGCACGACCGCGTTGTCGCCCCACACCGCGACTCCAGGGCGTCCGGCGAAGCTCAGCTTCTGCCCGGCGAGGCGGTCGGGGTAGCGGGTAGCGGCCTGCTCGCACTCAGGCCGCTCTGCTCGCGGGGCTGACGCGATGCCGTATCCAGGCGCACTTATATGCCGCGCCACCAGCAAACCAACCAATAGGGCACCGATCGCCGTCGCGACAACAGCGATCCGCGTCCGGGACATACGCACCACAGAAGGGAACCTCTCGTGAAGAAGACAGCCCGTACGCTCGTTCTGGCCGCATCGGCCACCGCGATCCTCGGTGGCGGAGTAACTCCGGCCGTAGCCGCGGAGACAGGGACTACCGGAAGCTACACCAACGTCCGCCTGGCCAAGGTGTGGGGGACTCCTCCCGGCAAGGACGTGTGCATCTCCAACGATGGCAAGAAGAACAGTGGTGCCGTTCTGGTAATTCGGCGGTGTGGTAGCGGCGCGGAGCAGCGCTGGACACTGAAGGGCGACAGCAGGGGTCTCTACACGATCAAGAACAAGAAGTCCGCCAAGTGCATGGGCGTGACTTCCAAGGCGTCGGGCACACAGGTCAAGCAATACGGCTGCAGCTCTTCGTCTACGAAGCAGCGGTGGGCGCTGCAGGGCAGCAAGATCATCAATAAGTGGTCGGGAAAGGCCCTCACCGCCGAGACCAGTAGCAGCGGCAGGAAGCTGACCATCACCAAGTACAACGAGAGCAACAGCAAGCGCATCAAGCAGGAGTGGGGTCTGAAGTAGGCCCGAAGACGTCATAGGCTCCGGCGTGCTTGCTGCGAGCCTGCCACCCGCAAGCCCGCGCTGATACGTTCGGCCCGGCCCGGCCCGGCCCGCCCCGCAAGGCGGAGCCGGGCCGGTCGTTCTTTGCGCCGGAACCACGCTGACGAGGCCGAACAGAAGGCGACACAACCCAGCCGCCCTGGTGGTGACGCTAGATCATGAGGTCTCCTGTCAGGTGACCAAGCTTGATCACCCGGCATCAGGACCTGACCGTACAGCAGGGCGTCCCCATGCGCGCGCCCCCGTAGCTGCTGCGTTCACGCGATCGACCGGGTGCAGGCGCTGCGGGCGCTCGCCGACCGCATTACCCCGTGTCCGGTGTGCAATCCCGACCGGGACCTCGGCTGGCAGCCGGTCCGGCTCTGGTAGAGGATCGCGTTCACGATCTCCCGCATCGGGTAGGCGCCCTGGTGGCCGCTCACCGAGCGATGCCGGTCCTTCCACGCCGTGATCACCGGCTCGATCAACGACCACTGCTCGTCCGATAAGTCGCTCGGGTACGGCTTGCGTTCACTCACCCCGCCACCCCAACAGACCACCGGCTGCCGACCAGCGGATTCCGCCCGCACCCACACCATCAGACGACAGAATCACTCAAAGGCTCGTGAAACGCCCTCTCGGAGTGGTGCAGGCGGGTAGCGGGGCACATGGCACACGGGCCTCGCCAGTACCTGAGCACGCGTCAGGCCCCGACCGCTGCGAGAGTGCAGGTGGTGGGGGCCTGATATGCGTGACACCGGTGCTTTTCCCACGCCAACCGCAAACGATTGGCCGTTTCAGTCTACGATCCGCCTGAGTGGATTAGGTTCAGCACACGATTTCGCAGGTAGTGTTCCTGTCGCTACGCCGCAACAGTCATCGTGTCGGAGCACACCTGTCCACCGCTACCACCCATGCAGACCCAAAAGCGGTACTTCTTGCCCTCGGGCAGGTTTCCGGACTTACTGACTGTGTGCGGGGCATTGTGCCCGTAAGTGCTCGCTTCGCGCACAGGGCTGGTGCCCAGATAGGCAGCGAAGCCGTAGCCGTCCGGGCTGGGGTCTACCGCCTCGAGACGGTCACCATTGGCGTGCCAGTATCCTGAGCCGACAACCTTGTTACCGCTGTACCCGATTATGCTGTACATTCCGCCACCCAGGTTATTGTAGTAGAACTTGGCATTCGGCGGAGCGCTAGCTGCGGCGGCAGTGCCTGCACCTACCGTCATAGTGCCCCCCACCACAATGGCAGCAGTCGTAAGCACAGTTGCGGCACGCTTGCGCATGGAGATGCTCATTTTTCCCCCTGGTTTGTCACTTGCTGGTCGTTCAAGATCATAGCTGAACTCGAATGCGAGTGCGAGTCATTTTCGGACAACATCAGGTCAGTTCGATTGATCTGTTCTCTTCGCAAGGGGCGGTGCCACGAGAGGGAAGTGTCCGTCTGGTTCGCAGCAGCGCTTAGAGACTGAGATGGAGGGCTCTGGCGGAGTGTTGACGATATGGCAGTCTGATACTGCCCAGGGTCCGGCGAATGCAGCGCCACCGCGGTACGCATAACGAGCCGCCTGATAAGGCCGCCCTGACGGCCTTCCTTGTGCCGGTGTCCCGCCCCGGAGGAGGCCTGTTCAAAGTTTTGGGCCGCAGCGCCAGCCCGTCTGCGTAGATCGGATGCGGCCAAGCATCGGCGCATGCTGCTCCGTTGCAACCGTCGTCCAAAGCCCGGTCGGCGGACAAGGCTGGTAATTGCTGTCTGTGCCCAGCTCAGGCTCGCCCACCCGCAGACCGCTACATTCGCACGAGTTGGTCCACGGTCAGATTCCTACGGCGAAGCCCTGCGACCAGACCTGCATGTACTGGACCATGCTGCCCCAGACCCCGGTGAGCAACAGCAGACCAGTCAGGATCATCATGCCCCCTCCGATCCGCATCACCCACTCGTATCGCTGCTTAATCCAAGCGAACGCCCCGAGCGCCTTACGGAACGCCATCGCCGTCAAGACGAAGGGCACTCCGAGTCCTAGACAGTACGCCCCTGTCAGCAGCGCCCCGCGGCCGGCGCTGGCCTCGTTCGCTGCCAGGAACGTCACCGAGGAGAGCGTGGGGCCGAGGCAAGGTGTCCAGCCAATACCGAACAGAGCACCGAGTATTGGAGCCCCCATGAGGCCTGACACAGGTCGCTTGTGAATGCGAATCTCACGCTGCGTCAGCCACGGCATGAACCCCATGAAGAACACGCCCAGCAGGACCATCAGCACACCGAGGACCCTGGTCAGGATTTCCTGGTGTCCTTGAAGCGTGGAGCCAAAATACCCGAATAGCGCTCCCCCGGAGACGAAAACGGCGGTGAAACCAACTACAAAGAGGGAGGCGCCGACCATCATCCGACCGCGGCGAGCGTGTGCCAGGTCGGTGCCAGCTATCCCGGTTACGTATGAAAGATAACCCGGAACGAGAGGTAGAACGCACGGCGAGAAGAAGGACACAAGGCCAGCGAGAACGGAGATGGGCAAGGCGAGGGAGAGTGCTCCGCTAATCACCGTTTCGTTCTGCCCGAAGACTGAGGCAAGGACTTCCACCGCGTCACTTCTCCGTAATCAGCGGGTCGATCATCTTGCGCAGATCGCCGCCACTGAGCGGCCGTAGCGCGCGGGCCGCAATCCTCCCGTCCCGGTCAAGGGCTATCGTCGAGGGGATGGCTTGCGGGTTGAGGCTACCCTTAGGAAATCCGTTCAAGACTAGTTTTCCAATCGGGTCATACAGGCTGTCGTATTCTACGCCGTAGTCTTTCTCAAACGCGATGGCTGGTTCTCTGCTGTGGTCGCGGGTGTTAATCCCGACGAATACGGCTCCCTTGGCCTTGGTGTCCTTGGCGACTTTTGCGAAACTCGGAGCCTCGGCGCGGCAGGGGGGACACCACGAGCCCCAGACGTTTATCACCACGACTTTCCCTTTAAAGTCGGCGATATCAAGTTGCTTGCCGTCGAGAGTCTCGCCCTTGAGTTCGTTAGGGAGCTGCCGCTCACGCTTGGGAACAGGGGAGAGATCGCCTGCGACGGACCTCATCCGATCGCCGCCCTCGGACTTCGCGCCTTCTCCGTCACCGCAGGAGGCAAGGGAAAGCACTCCTGCGGTGACCAGCGTGGTCAGCAGGGCAACTTGGGGTGTACGGCTAAGACTCACGTGAAAAGCTTCGCATGGCCCACGCCTCGAGATCCCACCGCCCCTGGGTTCTCGAGGGACCGTTCCTCAAGGAGGTTGGCTTTGGCCGCTATCACATGGCAACGGGCATGACAGAAAGCCAACACCACAGGTCCCTCTGAGCATGGACCACAGCGACTTCGGCTGTCTCAGGTGGGAGTCCGGGCCCGGGCTGTGGCGTTCGATGCTGTGGGGGGCAGAGCATAGTTGCGTGGAAGTTCCGAACTGCCCTGCGGACCCGGGCTGGAGTGAGTCGGTCGCGTGAGGCTGATGTCAGGTGTTCTGGTGCCCCGCCCCCTACTGGATTTCGGTCTGGAGTCAGCCAGCAGGGGCACCGCCGTTCGCCTACAGGGCGGGTTCGCAGTGGACTTCGGTGGTTGGGCACTTCTCAGCAAGAATGAGCAGCTCCGCCTGTTCCTGTGGATCGACGGCCAGGTTCCAGCGGAGCTTGGTTGCGGTGCATTCTGCGGCGTACTGGCAGTGGACTTCGCCGGTGGACGGATCCACGTGCCCGGGTCCTGATCGGCTTTCCTGGGGCGTGTCCAGCTCCAGCAGCTCGACCAGACCAGGCGCTCGCTGCCCGCCGGCCCCGCGCCGCCTCCGGACTGGGTGATCCAGCTCGGCATCGGCGAGGGAAGACCGCCCCCATGCGGTGGTCATCCTGCCCTAACAGCGGGGGGTGCACCGGCAGTTGCTGTGGGGACGGGCAGGGTTGGCAAGGTGATGCTGAGCGCCCAGATGCTGCCGGGTGTGATCCTCACGGCGAAGGGGGCCAGGAGCGGCCTGCCCCGCACGACGCCCCTGGCGTGCATGCCGGAGTCGAGCGGCGGTGGGGGTGGTGGCGCTGGTAGCGGTGGCGGTGGCTGTGGTGGCGGTTGCCGGGAGTGCCGCAGCTGGATTGTGATCGGCAGCAACTTCGGCCGGCCCGGGCATCCCGCCTGGACGGCCAACCTCATGAAGCACCCGGACGCCCGTATCAGCTGGCGTGGCCGGGACATCGAGGTCGGGGCGCGGTTGCTGGAGGGCGTCGAGCGGGAGGCGGTGTGGCAGGCGGTGCTGAAGTTCTGGCCGCCGTACGCGACGTACCAGGCGAGGGTGGAGCGGGAGATCCGGCTCTTCCGGTTGGAGGAGCGGCGAAGCCGCTGAAAGTGCCGCAGCGGCGGACCGGCCCGGGGGCCGCCGCTGCGTAGACAGGACTGGGGCACTGGCTCCGGAGGGGCGCGGGTCGAGGGCCTGCGTCGTGGCCTGCGTTGCGGCCCGCTTCGTCGGCTGCTCGGTGGCTACTTCGTCGGCTTCTTGCCGGTGATGCCCAGGTGCACCAACAGGGCGAGGTTGGGCCGCAGTTCGCTCTGCTTCACACCCCAGGTCTGGAAGCCCTTCTGGTGCGAGGCGACCGCAGCGAGCATCGCGACGAGCGAACCGGCCATGGCGGCGGGGCTGATGTCCTTGTCGACCTTGCCCTTGGACTGGAGCTCTTTCACCGTGTCCGTAAGGGAGTTGGTGACCGAGTTCAGGATCTTCATGCGGATCTTGTAGAACCGCTTGTCGCCCTCCGCGGCGCCGAGGTCGACGACCCGGAGGATGGCGTCGTTTTTGCGCCAGAAGTCGAGGAAGCCCTCGACGAGTTCTTCGGAGGTCGCCCAGCCCGCCTTGCCGACCCAGGAGCGGCCGGAGACGAGTTCGGTCAACCCGGCACCCTCCTTGGCCATTTCTTCCGCGATTTCGAGGACAGCGCCCTCCACATCAGGGAAGTACTGGTAGAACGTCGCGGGTGAAGTCCCCGCCTTCCGGGCCACATCGATGACTTTGACGTCGCGGTAGGGCGAGGAGCTGAGCATCTCGCTGAGGCAGTCGAGCAGCTTCTGCCGCGTCGCCTGACCGCGTCGTCCGGCCACGCGGCCGTCGACGGTGCGTACTTGTCCTGTCATGCCGTCAGCTTACCGAGGGGTGATCGGAGCGCGATTCGGCCGACTGCAAATGGGGAACCGGCCAGCCGCCCCGGCCCGCCACTCGACCGTCGCCGGGCTGCCAGTCGCCTGCCAGTCGCCCGTCGGTGGCCCGCTGACCGCCTCCAGCCACCCCTGACCCGAATAGTCTTATCAACAGCCTGTGGACAACTTTGGTGGTCAACCCATGTGTGCCATGGCGTGATGCCCCGATAGTGGGCCACTTGTTCGATTTTCTCCCCTGCGTGAGGTGCGGCGGCCCGTTAACTTTGGATGTGACGGGCGCCACACATCGTTCTGCCCTGCGTGACGGAAGGACCCGGGCCCATGGCCGTATATGCGGAAGGCATCCCGTGCTGGGTCGATGTGACGCTGGACGACGTCGAAGCGGGCAAGCGTTTCTACGGTGGGCTCTTCGGCTGGACATTTGAGGACCCCGGCATCGACGAGCGGGCAAAAACGGGCTGGTCGGGCAGGGCAGGGCAGGCCGCGTTCGTCAATGCCCTCAGCGGCGGCAAGAAGGTCGCCGCCCTCGCCCCCAAGCGGGACGGGCGGATGCCCACCGCCTGGGGTGTCTACTTCGCCACCGACGACGCGGCGGCGCTCGCCCGGAGGATCCGGGAGGCGGGCGGCCAGATGGTGACGGACCCGCTGCCCGTATCTCCGCTCGGCACGATGGCTGTGGCCGCCGACCCGGGCGGCGCGGTCTTCGGGCTCTGGCAGGCGGGCAGCCATGCCGGTTTCGAGAAGCGGGACCAGTCGGGCTCCTTCTGCTGGACCGAGGTCTACGCGCGCGACAAGGGCCGGACCGATCCCTTCTACGAGACCGTCTTCGGCTTCCAGGGCGTCGACCTCGACGAAGAGGGCGAGGACTTCAGGACGTGGTCCCCGGCGGGCGCCGATCCCGGCCCCGACACGGCCATCGGTGGCCGCAGTCTCATGGGCGACGCCTTCCCGGTCGAGATGCCGGACCACTTCATGATCTATTTCGTGGTCGAAGACTGCGACGGGGCGGCGTCAAAGGCCGTCGAGCTCGGCGGGCGCGTCCAGGCGCAGCCGTTCGACACGCCGTACGGCCGGGTCGCGGTGCTCACCGACAATCAGGGGGCCACTTTCGCCGTACTGGCGGAACTGGCGGAACTGGCTGAGCCGACTGAGGCGGCTGGACCGGCTGAGGCGGCTGGACCGGCTGAGGCGGCGGCCCCGGCTGAAGAGGCTGGACCTGCCGAGTCGGCCGAACAGGCTGCCCCTGCCGAACGCGCTGAGCCTTCGGAACCTTCCGAACCAGCCGGCCCCGCCGAACCTGCCGAGTCGGCCGAACCGTCCGAATCTGCGAAGCCCGCAAGCCTGGCCGAAAGTGACGAGGTCGACGAACGCCTCGGACCTGACGGGCCCCGGAAAAACGAGACGTAGCAGACCATCACCGACATTTTTCTCCCGCGCGCCCTGTCCGAATCCGGGTGAGACACCCCGGTCCGCCCCCGGGTTCGCCACCACCGCCTCAGACAGGAAGAATCAGGGTTGCGCACCGCTGGGTGGTGCCCAGTGGTGAGACGCTTCACGGGGCTGTGTTTGCGGCCTCGTACGGGGAGGTGGCAGGCAAGTTATGGAGCAGCTGACGCAGCATGACCCGCGGCGGATCGGCCCGTTCGAGGTACTGGCCCGGCTTGGGGCCGGCGGCATGGGGCTGGTCTATCTCGCGCGGTCGGCGTCCGGCCGGCGCGTGGCGATCAAGACGGTAAGGACCGAGCTCGCCGAGGACCAGCTGTTCCGCGTCCGCTTCACGCGCGAGGTGGAGGCGGCGCGGGCCGTCAGCGGCTTCTACACGGCCGCCGTCGTGGACGCCGATCCGCGGGCGGCGGTGCCGTGGCTGGCCACGGCGTACGTACCCGCGCCCTCCCTCGAAGAAATAGTGAATGAATGCGGGCCGATGCCGGCCCAGGCGGTGCGCTGGCTGGCGGCGGGTATCGCCGAGGCGCTCCAGTCCATCCACGGGGCGGGCCTGGTCCACCGCGACCTCAAGCCGTCGAACGTCCTGGTGGTGGAGGACGGACCGCGCGTCATCGACTTCGGCATCGCCTCCGGCGTCTCCAACACGCGGCTGACCATGACCAACGTCGCCGTCGGTACGCCCGCCTACATGTCACCCGAGCAGGCGCGCGACTCGCGCAGCGTGACGGGTGCCAGCGACATCTTCTCGCTCGGCTCGACGCTGGTCTTCGCGGCGACCGGGCACGCCCCGTTCCACGGCGTGAACCCGGTCGAGACGGTCTTCATGCTGCTGCGCGAGGGCCCGGACGTCGAGGGTCTGCCCGACGAGCTGCGCCCGCTGATCGAGTCGTGCATGCAGATGGAAGCGGTACGGCGGCCCAGCCCGGCCGACCTCCAGGCGCAGCTCTCGCCGCACCTCTTCGCCTCCGGCGAGGACGACAGCGGTACGGCGTCCGCGTGGCTGCCCGCAAGGGCGACCGCGATGATCGAACAGCGGCGGGGCGGGCGTCCCGCACTGCCGAGCGCGCCGAGTACGCCGCCGTCCCGGGCGCACTCCACACCGCCGAGACCGCCGGGCCCGCCGCCGTTCGCCCCGGTGGCGTCCCGGTCCGAGGCGCCGGCTTCGGCCTCCGCTCCCGCCGCTGCGTCGTACGTGGACGGGCGCGCGCCGCAGGGCGCGCACGCCGGCCCCGCGGCGCAAGAGGCGCAGGGGCCGCACGGTGCCCAGGGTGCGCATGCCGCTGCCCACGCCCCCCACGCCCCGCAGCATGCCGCTGTACGGCTGCCCGGCTCCAAAGTGCCGATCGGCCCGGGCCCCCGCGCGGCCGACGGCCGCGCCGGGGCGGGTCCCGCGCCGGGCGAGCACGCCACGGGCTGGATCAGGCCCCCGGCCGGGGTGACCGCCTCCCCGAACCGTGCGGACGCCGCCACCGGCGTCGTACCTCCGCCCGTTTCCGCCCCGCCGCCCCCGGCCATTTTGCCGCCCGCGCAGTCGGCCGACGGCGCGGGGCCTTCCGGGGGATGGCGGCCGTGGCGGTTCCGCATGTCCAACGACGTGTGGGGCACACCGGCCGTCGCGGGCGACCTGGTCTACGTCACCTCCTTCGAGGTGCACGCCCTCGATGTGGCGAGCGGCCGGCGAAAGTTCAAGACGCGGGACGTCGCCTGGGCGATGGCGGTCGCGGGCGGCCGTATCCACGCCTCCGACGGCCCGACGCTGTACGCCCTCGACGCCGCCGACGGCCAGGAGCGGTGGCGGCTCCAGACCGACGCGTGGGTGTACTCCCTCAAGGCCGACCGCGGCACGGTGGTGACCGGCACGCGTGGCGGCGGCGTCCAGGCCTGGGAGGCGTCCAACGGCCAGAAGCTGTGGGAACTCACCGGCGCCCAGAGTGACTTCGAGACCCCGGAGGCGGGTCCCGCCGTACACGACGACACGGTGTACGTGTGGCAGGACGCGAGGCTGCGCGCCCTTGACTCCCGTACCGGCATCGAGCGCTGGTCGTACCCGATCGGCGACGCGGCGTCCTGCGGCGGAGTCCCGCTGCGGCTGACGTCGGCGCCGGACGGCTATGTGTACGTCGCCGCCGGCCCGCGCGTCCTCGCCATCGAGGCCCTCAGCGGCCATGTGCGGTGGCACTTCGAGGCCCCCGCGGTCTTCCTCAGCCCGCCCGCCTTCGCGCCGGGTCCGGCGGTCACGGGCGGTGGCGTCTACCTGGCCGACTACCTCGGCACGGTGTACGCCCTGGACGCCTCCACCGGCAAGGACCGGTGGCGTATCGCCACGGAGTCCCGCCAGTCCATCGAGCCGGTGCTGGTCGCGGCGGGCAACATCCATGTGGGCAGCGGCAGCGCGCTCTACACCCTGGACGCGGTGACCGGCACCCCGAAGTGGCGCTTCGCGGCGGGCGGCGACGTCATCGGCGCGCCCGTGGTCTCCGACGGCCGCGTCCACTTCGGTTCGGCCGACCACTGCCTCTACACGCTGGACGCGAGCGGCGGCCAGCTGCGCTGGAAGCTCGCGACCGGCGGTGAGATCACCGGGTCACCGGTGGCACGGGGTGGTGTGGTGTACGCGTGCAGCAAGGACCGGTGCGTGTACGCGCTGGACGCGGTGAAGGGCACGGCGACGGGCCGGGCGTCGGGGACGCGCGCCTGAGGCGGGGTGGCCGGCGGTAGGGGCGACCGCTGCCGCTACCGGTAGCGGTGATCCGGCGGGGGTGGCCGGTCGTCGGGTCCACCCGGTCCGCCCGGTCCGCCGGGTCCGCCGCGCCCCGGACGCCAGGGGAAGGGCTGCTCGGCCCCTTCCTCCGGTGCGCGCTCGTGCGGCGGGTAGTCGCGGTCGTAGCCGTGCTCGTGTTCGTAGTCGTGCTCGGGCTCGCGGCGCCGGTGTTTGTCGCCGTCCACGCGCCGACGCCGTTGCCCGCGTCCGAGCATCACGGCAGCGGCCAGCAGGAGGAGTACGCCGCCGCCGAACGCGAGCGCGACGCCGATGTCCAGGCCGGTGCCCTCACTGTCGACCGTGAGGCCGCCTCGCGCCTGGCCGACGCGGACCATCCACAGCACGGTGAAGCCGAGCACGACGACCCCGGCGAGGACGACCATCAGCCGGGACCGCAGCAGCAGCCCGGCCAGGGTCAGCAGGGCGGCGAAGGCGAACGGCAGCAGGATCGATCCTGCGATCCCGGCCTCACTGTCCGTAATGCCGCCGAACAGGTCGCCGATGCGGTAGTCGCGCCCGAGACGACCGTCGTACCAGGTACGGAAGGGGCTGAGCACGGCGGCCGTCGCTCCGACGAGAGCGAGGATCCAGCCGAGGACGCTGCGGAACATCGCCGCCTCCTTTTGGTGGCTCTCGGTGACGACGCTACGCCCACGCGGCGGCGGCTGCCAGTCGCGGGACGGGTCGCCGCAAGCGCACCGGCGCCCCGCCGACACGCGTTTGCAGGCGCGTCCGGCGCCCCACTAGGGTGACGTGCGCGCGTCAATCAAGAGCGCCGTAGCAGCAGCGGCGGTTCGAGCTACGACGACGGCTACACGTCGGGCGGCTACACCAGCGGCGACACCACGACCGGCAGCAGCACCACCAGTGGCAGCACGAGCAGCACCGGCAGCAGCACGACCAGTGGTTACACCACCGGCTCGTCCACCACCACGGGATCGACCTCCGGCAGCCGCGGCAACACGAACATCACGGACGTACGGATCGACTCCTGCCTGTACGACCCCTCCCGCGGCATCGTCGCCGCTGTCAGCGCCACCAACAGCAGCTCGTCGGAGAACTACACCTACACCTTCACGGTCAGGTTCACCGACCCGAGCGGTGCGACCATCGCGACGCGCCACCCCAGCACGTCCATGGTGCTCGCGGGCCAGACCGACAGGCTCGATGTCGCCACCCCGTACGTCGCCCAGGCGGGCGAGACCTCCGGCGGCAAGTGCACGCTCAGCAACGTGCGGCGCATCTCCGGCTGACGCGGCACGCCTAGGTCCTGTCCGGTCCTAGCGCGTACGGAATCCGGACCGGCGGGCGGTGAAGAGTTCCGCCTGCCGGTCCGACGGCAGATTGCCGAGCGCCACCAGGTGCGGCGCCTGCGCGAGAGCCTGACCGCGCGCCCCCTCCGTCGCCGCCCACACCGCCCGCACCGTGCCCTGCACAGCCTCCGTCGGGTACGACGCGATCACCTCGGCCGCGCGCACGGCCGCCGCCACTTCCTCCCCGCTCGGGACGACTTCCGACACCAGCCCCGTCTCGTACGCGCGCCGCGCGGACACCCGTTCGCCCGTCCCCATCAGCGCCATCCGGGCGACCTCCCCGAACGGCATCCGCTGCGCCATGTGGATCGTCTCGTACGCGCTGACCATCCCGTACGTCGTGTGCGGATCGAAGAAGGCCGCGTCCTCGGCGGCGACGATGAACTCGGCCTCCCCCAGCAGATAGAACGCCCCGCCGCACGCCATCCCCCGCACCGCCGCGATCACCGGCTTCCACAGGTCGTTCGCCTTCGGCCCGATGGAGAGGAGCGGATCGTCGATGGAGTACGGCGACGGGGGCTGAGGGACGTCCACCCCCCGGTCGATTCCGCTGCAGAAGGCCGTGCCTCCCGCTCCGGTGAGCACGACGGCCCGTACGCTCTCGTCGAACCGGAACTCGCGCCAAATCGCTCCCAGTTGACGGGCGGCGGCCAGGTCAATGGCGTTGTGCCGCTCCGGCCGGTCGAGAGTGACGACCGCGACGCCCGTGTCCTTGTCCCGCTCGACGCGGACGCCGCTCACGACCGTTCCAGCAGCCACTGAGGTACCGTCACGCCGCTCGCACCCGCGCCCTTCGTGAACGCGACCTGCACTTTCGCGCCGATGCGCAGCCGCGCCGGATCGACGGAGTCGAGTGCGGCGCCGGGCTCGGCGACCACATTTCCCACGAGCCGGATGTGCGTGGCGTCGGCCAGTTCCACGACGACCGCGTTGTACGGGGCCTGGGCGGCGTACGCGGGCAGAAGTGGCGGATGAGGCATGACGTACGACCAGATCCTTCCCCTGCCGCTCATCCGCCGCCATTCGCTCTCGAACGACTGGCAGTGCGGGCAGCAGGGCCGGGGCGGAAAGCGCAGCTCGCCGCAGCCGTTGGCGGCGCAGGCCTGGACGCGGAGCTCGCCCTGGGCGGCGTACTCCCAGAAGGGGGCGCCGTCGTCGTCGACAACGGGAACCAGCAGGCTGTCACGGTCACGGTCACGGTAACTGTCACTGTCGCTCTCACTGCGACTGTCGCGCATCTCTCAACTCCTCAGCAGCAGGGCCGACGTCGGGACACCCTCGCCCGCCGTGACCAGGCAGGTGGCGGCGTCCGGTACCTGGGCGGTGCTGGTGCCGCGCAGTTGCTTGACGCCTTCGGTGATGAGGTTGAAGCCATGGACGTACGCCTCGCTGAGCCCGCCACCCCCGGTGTTGATCGGCAGCCGCCCGCCGCTCTCCAGGGCGCCGCCTTCGGTGAACGCCGCTCCTTCTCCCCGCCCGCAGAAGCCGTAGCCCTCCAGGGACAGCGGAATCAGCGGTGTGAAGGCGTCGTAGATCTGGGCGACGTCGACATCGTCCGGGCCGAAGTCGGCCTGCTTCCAGAGCTGGCGGGCGGCGGTCCAGGCCGGGCCGGTGAGGGGGTCGTCGTTCCAGTAGTTGACCATGCCGTGGTGCTGGGCGGGCAGGCCCTGGGCGGCGGAGTGGACGTACACGGGCTTCTGCCGGCAGTCGCGGGCGCGCTCGGCGCTGACGATCACGCACGCCAGTGCCCCGTCCGTCTCCAGGCAGTTGTCGAAGAGGCAGAGCGGCTCGCTGATCCAGCGCGAGTTCATGTACATGTCGCGGGTCAGGGGTCGTTCGTACATGATCGCGGCCGGGTTCTGATTCGCCCGGTTCCGGCAGGCCAGGGCGACGTTGAAGAGGTGGTCGCGGGTGGCGCCGTACTCGTGCATGTACCGGCGGGCGAGCATGCCGATCTCGTCGGCGGGGCGCAGGAGGCCGAAGGGGCGGGTCCACTGGGCGGGCGTGGGGAGCTGCGCGGTGGTGTTCCTCCAGGGCCGCGGCCCCGACCCGCGCTTGCGCGAGCGCCACGCGACGCCGACGCTCGCCTGGCCGGTGGCGATGGCGGCGGCGAGGTGGGCGACGGTGGCGCAGGACCCGCCGCCGCCGAACCCGACCTTGGAGAAGAAGGTGATGTCGCCGGCGCCGATGGACTTCGCCACCTCGACTTCGTCGGTCTCCTCCATGGTGTACGAGGCGAGTCCGTCGACCTCGGACGGGGCGATACCCGCGTCGTCGAGGGCGGCGAGGACGGCGCGGCAGGCCAAGGTCTTCTCGGATTCGGGGAGTTGCTTGGCGAAGGGGGTCTGTCCCGTACCGACTATCGCTGTCGCGTCCTTGAGCGTCGCCACGTCGGGGCACCTCCGCGATGGTCGTGACTGCCGTCTCCTACTGCTGACAGCGCGTCAGGCTACCGCTAATCTGACGGTTAGTCAGCTAGTGGTGTGGGAGGGCTTGCCATGAGCGCAGCGGGCGGCGGGTTCGTCGGGGACGGCGGCGATGGCGGGGACGTCGGGGATTTCGGGGACGTCGGGGATGTAGCGAACGTCGAGTGGAGCAGCATCCCGGAGCTGGTGCGGAGTGCGGCGGAGCGGTACGGCGAGCGGGAGGCCGTGGTCGAGGGCCGGACCCGTGTCTCGTACGCCGGACTGGGCGAGCGCGTCGAGCGGGCGGCGGCGGCCTGCATGGCCTCCGGAGTCGAGCCCGGTGACCGGGTGGCGGTCTGGGCGCCCAACACCCTCGACTGGATCGTGTCCGCGCTCGGCGCGGTGACGGCGGGCGCGGTCCTGGTCCCGCTGAACACGCGCTTCAAGGGCACCGAGGCGGCGTACGTCCTCTCCCGCAGCCGGGCGAAGCTCCTCTTCATCACCGGCACGTTCCTCGGTACGTCGTACGTGGCGTCCCTGCGCCGGGCGGACGTGGACCTCCCGCACCTGGAGCGGGTGGTGGTGCTGGCCGACGCGGCGCCCGACGAGTACCCCACGTACCGCACGTGGAAGGACTTCCTGGCGTCCGGCGAGGTGGTGTCCTCGGCGGACGTCCGCGCTCGTGCGGCGTCGGTCACGGGGTCTTCGCCTTCGGACATCATCTTCACGTCGGGGACGACCGGCCGCCCCAAGGGCGCGGTGATCACGCACGCGCAGACGCTGCGGGGCTACGCCATCTGGTCCGAGCTGGCCGGCCTGCGCGAGGGCGACCGCTATCTGATCGTGAACCCCTTCTTCCACACCTTCGGCTACAAGGCGGGCATCATCGCCTGCCTGATGCGCGGCGTGACGATGGTCCCGCAGCCGGTCTTCAACGTGGACACGGTCCTGGCGAACATCGCGGCCGAACGCATCTCGGTCCTGCCGGGCCCGCCCACGCTCCACCAGTCACTCCTGGACCACCCGTCCCGAGACGCTCACGACCTCTCCGCCCTGCGCCTGGTGGTGACGGGCGCGGCGGTGGTCCCCCTCCGGCTGGTGGAACGCCTGCGCAGCGAACTCCACATCTCCACGGTCCTCACGGCGTACGGCCTCTCCGAGGCGTCCGGCATCGTGACGATGTGCCGCCGGGGCGACCCGCCGCAGACGATCGCGTCGACATCGGGACGCGCGATCCCCGGCACGGAGGTCCGCGTCCTGGCGGCCGAGCCCGGCACGCCGGGCGAGATCCTGGTCCGGGGCTTCAACGTCATGCGCGGCTACTACGAGGACCCGGCCGGGACGGCTGCGGCCATCACGCCGGACGGCTGGCTGCATACGGGCGATGTGGGCGTACTGGACGAGGCCGGCAACCTCCGCATCACGGACCGGGTCAAGGACATGTTCATAGTCGGCGGCTTCAACGCCTATCCGGCGGAAATCGAGCAGCTGCTGGGCCTGCACCCGGACGTGGCGGACGTGGCGGTGATCGGCGTTCCGGACGCGAGGCTGGGCGAGGTGGGCAAGGCGTACACGGTCCGCCGCCCCGGCTCCACGCTCACCTCGGACGACCTGATCGCCTGGTCGCGCCGCGAAATGGCGAACTACAAGGTCCCGAGGCAGGTCGAGTTCGTCGGCGAGCTGCCCAGGAATGCGAGCGGCAAGGTCCTGAAGAGCGAGCTGCGGGCCCGGCGACTGTAGCGGCGCCGGAGGGCACGCGGCGGGGGGTGGGGTTGCCGAAGCCCCACCCCCGCCCCCGCCCCCGGACATGCGGCGGCCGCGGTGGCTCCCCCTCCGGGCCACCGCGGCCGCGTTCCCCGTCAGTAAGGTCTCAGTCGGTCAGGCAGGCTCTGTCGTGGCGTGCTGGTCCTGGGTCGTTGCGTCGCCGCCCGTGGCGTGCTGGTCCTGCGTCGTCGCTGTGCCGGTCTCAGTGCCCGTGGCGTGCTGGTCCTGCGGCTTGAGGATCGGCTCGTTGCTCTTCGCGTCGCCCATGATCGTGAATTCCCCTGTCTGGCTGTCTCAGCCTGCATTGATCGGCGATGCCCGCCCGGCTGTTCCCCCGTGGACTGCCGGACGGGCGTCTCAGGGCCGTTCACCTTAGTGCCCGGCCTTTGCCGTTGATCCGCTAGCCCCCCGACGCGGCGGATCGACAGGCATGAGCATGCCGGGCAGCGATAAACGTTCAATGAACGCCCTGCGTGGGGTACTACGCGGCCGCTACCGGCGCCAGCAGAGCCCGTACTTCGTTTGCTTCAGCCGAACCCATTTCCTCGTATATGGCCACGGCTTCGCGCCAGCAGACCTGCGCCCGGCCGAGCTGGCCGATCCCGTGCAGGGCGTGGCCGAGAACGGTGAGGACGTTGCCGCGCCGCCATTCGCCCCCGATGCCCCGGAGCACGGTCAAGGCCTGCTCGGCCTTGGACGCCGCCAGCGCGGGCCGGCGGTCGGCGAGGTCGACCTCCGCGAGCCGGAAGAGCGTCATGCCTTCCCAGAGGCGCTGGCGACTGTCCCGGAAGATGTCCAGCGCTTCCCGCAGGCTCTCCGCCGCGGCATCGAGCTGCCTGCTCTGCGTGAGCGCCAGCCCCAGGGCGTACCGGCCGTTCGCACCCCGCAGGGAGTGCCCCATGTCGTCGTAGATGGTGATGCCCTGCTGCGCCAGAGTGACCGCGCTCGCAGTGCGCCCCATCGCGAGCCGGACACGGGAGAGGTTGCACAGGGCGCTTGCCTCCCCCGGGCGGTTCCCGTCGGCGCGGAAGTCCTCGATGGCCCGGGTCAGGTGCCCCTCGCCGTCCGCGTGGCGGTTCTGGTAGATCGCGATGATGCCGCGGGCATTGCGAGCCCAGCACATCGGCAGCAAGTCCTGCGAAGCCTCGGCGAACCGCATGGCCTCTTCGGCCTCGCGGTCGGCCTGGTCGAAGCGACCGGCCACCTGATGAACGTTGGCCAGTGACATGAGCCCACGGCCCTCGGCGCGCGTGTCACCGCACTCCCGTGCCGCGTCGCGCATCGTGATGGCCGTCGCTTCGTACTGCTTGGAATTGGCCCCCGACTCCGCCAGGTCGTGGACGGCCCACAACAGATCGATCGCCCGGCGCAGGCTGTCCGGCCCGGACGATTGGCGTACGCAGGCCAGCAGGGCGTCCGCCTCCGCGTAGAGCCAGTCCTGGGCGTCATGGCGGTCGGTGAACCGCAGACCCGGGTACCGCGCGGGCTCCAAGTGGTCCACCAGCCGGTCCCCCGGCCGCTCCAGTGCGTACACCGCCGCCGCCGTGGCCAGGTAGAAGTCCAGCAGTCGCGACAGAGCCCGCTCCCGTTCCACCGGCGGTTGTTCGTCGCGTTCCGCGCAGGCGCGGGCGTAGAGGCGGACCAGGTCGTGGTAGCGGTAGCGGCCGGGGGCCGCCGATTCGAGGAGGGAGGCGTCGACCAGGGATTCCAGGAGGTCTTCGGTGTCCTGGACGGGCTGGTTCAGTACGGCCGCTGCCGCCGCCAGGGAGATGTCCGGGCCGTCCGCCAGGCCGAGGAGACGGAAGGCGCGGGCCTGTTGCGGCTCCAGCTGGCCGTAGCCGAGCTCGAACGTGGCCTTGACCGCCAGGTCGCCGGCCTGGAGTTCGTCGAGGCGGCGGCGTTCGTCCGCCAGCTTCGCCGCCAGGACCGAGACCGTCCACGTGCGGCGGGCCGCCAGGCGGGAGGCCGCGATGCGGATGGCCAGGGGGAGGAAGCCGCACGCGCCCACGACGTCCAGCGCCGCCTCGCGTTCGGAACCGACCCGCTCGGCGCCCACGATCTTCGTGAAGAACTGGAGAGCCTCCTCGGGGGACATGACGTCCAGGTCCACCAGGTGCGCCCCCGCCAGGTCCACCATCCGCGCCCGGCTCGTCACCAGCGCCGCGCAGCCCGTCGTGCCGGGGAGCAGCGGGCGGATCTGCGACGCGTCCCGGGCGTTGTCCAGCAGGACCAGGATGCGGCGGCCGTCGAGGGTCGAGCGGTAGAGGGCCGCCCGCTCGTCCAGCGTGTCGGGGATGGCGGTGTCGGGAGTGCCCAGGGCTCGCAGGAACGCCCCCAGGACCGTCTCCGGTTCCGCCGCGCGCGAGCCCGCGCCCTGCAGGTCCACGTACAGCTGGCCGTCCGGGAAGTGGGAGCGGGCCGCGTGCGCCACGTGCACCGCGAGGGTCGTCTTGCCCACGCCCCCGATGCCCGCCAGCGCCGAGACGGCCATGACACCGGCCTCCGCCGTGGCCAGGCGGTCACCCAGTTCGCGTACGAAAGACGCGCGGCCCGTGAAGTCGGGGACTGTGGCCGGAAGTTGGGCGGGCCGTACGACCGCCGGGGCCGCCGACGGCGCCGGTTCCACCGGGCGGGCCAGGTCCGCGTCGGCCTCCAGGATGCGCTGCTGGAGGTGCGAGAGCTCGGGGCGTGGGTCCACGCCCAGCTCGTCGGCCAGGAGGCGGCGCGTATCGGCGTACACGGCGAGGGCTTCGGCCTGGCGGCCGCTGCGGTAGAGGGCGAGCATGAGGAGTTCGCGCAGGCGTTCGCGCAGGGGGTGGGCGGCCGTCAGGGCCGTCAGCTCCGCGATCGCCTCCGCGTGGCAGCCGACCTCCAGGTCCAGGTCGAGGCGGGTCTCGGTGAGCTGGAGCCGCCATTCCTCCAGCCGCGTCCGCTGGTTCTCGGCGTACGGGCCGGGAACCGACGCCAGCGGTTCGCCGTCCCACAGGCCGAGCGCCTCGTTGATCAGGGTGCGGGCCTGGCAGCGGTCGCCGGAGGCGCGGGCCTTTTCGGCGTGGGCGGCCAGGTCCTGCGCGACGGTGAGGTCCAGGGTGTCGGCGCCCGCCCTTATCGCGTACCCGCCGGACTCGCTGACCAGCACCCCCGGGTTCAGTGCCTTGCGCAGCCGGGAGGCGTACGTCCGTACCGCCGCCAGCGCCTGCGACGGCGGCTCCTCGCCCCAGATCGCGTCGATCAGCTCGGACGCGGTCGCGGTGCGGCCGTCGCGGAGGAGGAGGGCGGCCAGCAGGGCACGTTGCTGCGGCGACCCGGTGTTGAGGGACTCCCCGCCGCGCCAGGCGCGGACGGGCCCGAGCACGGTGAAGCGCACGGCCTCGGGCTCGGGTGCGGGCTCGGGTGCGGTCTGGGGCTCCGGTGCGGCCTCCGGTTCGTGGTGCCGGTGCTGCCGGCTCTTTCCCTGCTGGTTGTCGTGCCGGGTGTCCCCGTCGGGCTGCGGACCGGAAGCCGGAGTCCGCTGCTCCGGTACCCGAGGTACGCCGTCCATCGCACTCCCCCTACTGCCTCTGCTGCCGTGTGCGGTCAGCCCTACCGCCCAGTCGCCCAGTCGCAGGAGCCAGTTTGCCTTGTCCATGGCGAATGCGTCAGCACCGGAAGGCGCCTCCCCATTTCCCACCCACCTCCGCACAGCTGACGGATCGTCAGATCGGCGCTACCTTGGATGGCATGGAGACCTTCCCGAAGATCATCTCGGTGGACGACCACACGGTTGAGCCCCCCAACGTCTGGCGGGACCGGCTCCCGTCCAAGTACCGGGACTCCGGTCCCCGCGTCGTCCGCGCCCCCCTGAAGGAAATGAGCTTCCTGGGAGGGAAGTTCGCTCCGGTGATGGGTGCGAAGGGTGACGACGGGCCGGTCGGCGACTGGTGGGTGTACGAGGACCTGCACCGCCCCCTGACCAGGCTGGACACGGCGGTCGGTTACGACAGGGACGAGATCAGACTCGAAGTCATCACGTACGAGCAGATGCGGCCCGGGTCGTACTCCGTGCCCGACCGCCTCGCCGACATGGACGTCAACCACGTCCAGTCTGCCCTCTGCTTCCCCACCTTCCCGCGCTTCTGCGGCCAGACGTTCACCGAGGCCAAGGACCGCGAGCTGGGGCTGCTCGGCGTCCGGGCGTACAACGACTGGATGGTGGAGGAGTGGTGCGGTCCCGATGCCCACGGCCGCCTCATACCCCTCACGCTCATCCCGCTCTGGGACGCCGGACTCGCCGCCGCCGAAGTCCGCAGGAACGCGGACCGCGGCGTGCGCGCGGTCGCGTTCTCCGAAATACCCCCGCATCTGGGCCTGCCGTCCATCCACACCGACGAGTGGGACCCGTTCCTGCGCGCGTGCGACGAGACCGGAACGGTCGTCGCGATGCACATCGGCTCCTCCAGCAAGATGCCGTCGACCTCGGCCGACGCCCCGCCGGCGGTGGGCTCGACCATCACCTTCGCCAACTGCTGCTTCTCGATGGTCGACTGGCTGATGAGCGGCAAGTTCGAGCGCTTCCCGAACCTGAAGGTCATGTACGCCGAGGGGCAGATCGGATGGATCCCGTACATCCTGGAGCGCGCGGACGTGGTCTGGGAGGAGAACCGGGGCTGGGGCGGGGTGGCGGAGAAGGTGCTCCGGCCGCCGTCGGAGCTCTTCACCGAGCACGTCTACGGCTGCTTCTTCGACGACGCCTTCGGGCTGCGGAACCTCGACGCGATCGGCGTGGGCAACGTCCTGTACGAGACCGACTACCCGCACTCCGACTCCACCTGGCCCAAGTCGCGGGAGGTCGGCGAGCAGCAGATGGGCCACCTGGACGCGGACGTGGTGGACCGGATCGTACGGCGCAACGCGATCGAGCTGCTGGGGCTGACGGGAGAGGGGCTGTGGGCGGGCTGACCGGTCCCGGCCGGCGTGGGCTGTTCATCCTGCGTGCTCGTCGGATCACCGTGCGTGCGCTGGCCTCCGGTCGGCGGCGGGCGCACGATGGTGGGAGGAGGGCTTCGGCGCCAGGCCACGGCCCATGCCCGGTCACCTGTGCCGAAGCCATGAGCCGACGAAAAAACCGGAGGTGGCGGGCGATGACCACATTCATGGATGTCCACCACGACATGAAGGGCATCACGGCCGAGCAACTCTCGGCGGCACACCGGGCAGATCTGGCGATCGAGGCGGAGGAGGGAGTGCGCTTCGAGCGGGCGTGGGCCGACCCCGACGCGGGCGTCGTGTACTGCCTCTCCGAAGCGCCCTCCGCGGATGCGGTGAAGCGTGTCCACGAGCGAACCGGTCACCCGGCCGCCGAGATCCACCCCGTACCGCTCTCTGTCTAGTGCCGCATCAGGCAACGTTCGCCCCGTTGTGAGGTCCTGCCTGTCGACGGATTCGGCCGCTGGCGATAATCGACCGACGGCCATCATCGAACGCCCTATGCCGCCCCTGAACGCCGACGAGCGCACCACGCTCGAAAGCTGGCTCGACTTTCATCGCACCACCCTCGCCATGAAGTGCGAGGGCCTGGACGATGAGAAGGCCGCCGTCGCATCCGTGCCGCCGTCCGGCTTCACACTGACCGGCCTCGTCCAGCACATGGCGGAGGTGGAGCGGAACTGGTTCCGCCGAGTGTTCGCCGGAGAACAGGCCCCGCCCATCTACGACCCGCAGGCCGACCCCGATGGCCCCGACGGCGGCTTCGAGCTGGCCGAGGGCGCCACCCTGCGCGACGCTCTGGCCACCTGGCACGCGGAGATCGCCCGCGCCCGCGAGCACTGCGCCGACCGCGCTCTGACCGACACCGGCCGCTTCATGGAGCAGGACGTCAGCCTCCGCTGGATCTACGTCCACATGATCGAGGAGTACGCCCGCCACAACGGCCATGCCGACCTGCTCCGGGAACGCATCGACGGCACCACCGGCGTATAGCGCTTCCGGATCAGGCAGTGTTGGCCCGGTCGACGACGGCGCGTAGGCGCCGGTCGTCGGCGTGGCGGTTTCGCCAGATGACGTAGCGGCGGATCATGCTGCCCTGTTCCTTGTGGTCAGCGTGGTCCGTGCCGTCGAGCGTGAAGTAGCGCAGGGCCGTGAACTGGGCCTCGATCCGGTTCAACCAGGAGGAGTTCGTCGGGGTGTAGGCGACTTCGACGTTGTTCGCCGCCGCCCAGGTGCCGACCCGCTGGCACTTCTTCGTGGTCAGGTGCGGGGAGAAATTGTCACAGACGATGGCGATCCGCACCGCCGTTGGGTAAAGCGTGCGCAGGTAGCGGCAGAACTCCAGGAATTGAGTGCGCTTCTTGACCGGCTTGATGTGGCCGTAGAGCTTGTCCTTGGCCAGGCCCAGGGCGGCGAACAGGTGCCGTACTCCGCCGTATCGGTGGTAGGTCGCCCTGCGCCGTCTGCGTGGGTCACGGTCGGGGTCCTTGTGCCTGCCGCCGCGGTCGGCCCACTGCCGCCCGGGGTGGGGGATTAGGTTGAGCGGCCCGAACTCGTCCAGGCAGAAGATGATTTCGGGCTCGCCCTGCTCGGGTATGACCTCGCCGTCAGCGATCGCATAGAGGTGCTCGATGCGGGCCTTCTTGGTCGCGTAGTCCGGATCACGGGAGGTTTTCCAGGTCTTCAGGCGTTGAAAGGAGACGCCCTCCTCGCGGAGCAGGATGCGCAGGCCCTCGTGGCTGATGTCGTCGACCACCCCCTCTGCGACCAGGAAGTCCGCCAGCTTGGTCAGGCTCCAGGTGGAGAACGGCAAGTCGTGCTCGGTCGGCTTGGACTTCGCGATCTTCTTGATCTCGCGGCGCTCGGGTAGCGTGAAAGTCCTGGGCCGGCCGCCCTTGTACTTCGGGTACAGCGAGTCGAAGCCGTCGACATTGAAGTTGTGGATCACGTCCCGTACCCGGTCGGCGCTGGTGAACGAAACCTCAGCGATCTTCGCTACCGGCATGCCCTGTGCGGACAGCAGCACCATCTGGGCCCGCCGCCAGGTCACCACCGATCCGGTGCCCCTGCGGATGATCCGCAGCAGTCGTTTGCCCTCGGCATCGTCGATTTCACGCACACGTACTCGTTCTGCCACCTACACAGAATGACGGTCACGCGTCGCTCAGAACGGAATCGAGCGGCGCGTCACATCACGACAGGGCGAACGTTGCCTG
Organism: Streptomyces sp. ISL-99; assembly: GCF_018614005.1. Lineage (NCBI taxonomy): Bacteria > Bacillati > Actinomycetota > Actinomycetes > Kitasatosporales > Streptomycetaceae > Streptomyces > Streptomyces sp. ISL-99. The sequence continues at coordinate 118,047 of NZ_JAGGPC010000012.1, read as the reverse complement.
ATGCGGCACTAGCAACAATCGGGATGGCAGCAATCGGGCCGGCAACAATCGGGCTGGTCCTGCGGCCCGCCCCGCAGCCGTTCGTGCGGCGCTCCGCCAGCGGCGGAAGCCGTTCGGGCGGCTGTCGGGCTGAGGCGGCGCCACTGCCGGGCGGTACCTCGTACGTGAGCCGACCCACGTGAGCCGACCCACCTCCACCCCTTGTCTGATGGATCGTCAGGAACGACGATGGCCACCCCGGTCAGTGACGATCCGTCAGATGAGGCGGTGTTCCCATGGTGATGTACGGGATGCAGCTCCCGGTCCAGTCGCAGAGCACCCTCTACGCCGAGACCTGGGAGGCCGAAGCCGGCCCCGAGGGACTCGTCGAGGTGGCCAGGGCCGCCGACCGCTCCGGTTTCGCCTACATCGCGAGCTGCGACCACGTTGCGATCCCGCGCCGCCTCGCCGACGCGATGAGCACCGTCTGGTACGACCCCGTCGCCACCCTCTCCTTCCTCGCCGCCGCCACCGAGCGCGTCCGGCTGCTGAGCCACGTCGCCGTGGTCGGCCTGCGCCATCCGCTCGTGTCCGCCAAGCAGTACGCGACGCTCGACCACCTCTCCGGCGGCCGGCTGGTCCTCGGTGTCGGCGCCGGGCACGTACGGGAGGAGTTCGACGCGCTCGGGGCGGACTTCGACGGGCGTGGGGGCGTACTCGACGAGACGATCGACGCGCTCAGGGCGGCACTGGGGCCGGACGAGTACCCCGAGTTCGCGGGGGAGCGGTACGCCTTCAGCGGGCTCGGGCAGCGGCCTCGCCCCGCGCAGGAGCGCGTGCCCGTGTGGGTCGGGGGATCGTCGCCCGCCGCCGTGCGCAGGGCTGCCCTGCGCGGCGACGGCTGGCTGCCGCAGGGCGATCCGCGCGACCGGCTGCCGCGGCAGATCACCCGGCTGAGGGCGCTCCGTGAGGAGGCGGGGATCGTGGCCCCCCTCACCGTCGGCGCCATCACCGAGCCGCTGTACGTCGGCGACGCGGCCTGGAACGTCGGGCGGCGCACGGTGGCAGGCAAGCCGGAGGCGATCGCCGAGTCGCTGCGCGCGTACGGCGCGATGGGTGTGGACCAGATCCAGGTGCGCTTCCGCAGCCGCGGCCGCACGGAGCTGACCGACCAGATGGCGGCGTTCGCCGCCGAAGTGGCCCCGCACCTCGACAGCTAGATCCGGATCCAGTCTGGGAGTACGGCATGGGAAAGCTGGACGGGCGTGTCGTCGTCATTACGGGCGCGGCGCGCGGGCAGGGCGAGCAGGAGGCGCGGCTCTTCGTGGCGGAAGGCGCGAAGGTGGTCCTCGCCGACGTGCTGGACGAGCAGGGCAAGGCGCTCGCCGGGGAACTGGGGGAGAGCGCAGCGGCGTACGTCCATCTCGATGTGAGCCAGGAGGCCGACTGGGTCGCGGCGGTGACCGCCGCGAAGGAGGCCTTCGGGAAGATCGACGGGCTGGTCAACAACGCGGGGATCCTGAGGTTCAACGAGCTGGTGAACACGCCGCTGGAGGAGTTCCAGCAGGTGGTGCAAGTCAACCAGATCGGCACGTTCCTGGGGATCAGGAACGTGGCGCCCGAGATCGAGGCGGCGGGCGGCGGGACGATCGTCAACACGGCGTCGTACACGGCTCTGACGGGCATGGCCTTCGTGGGCGCGTACGCCGCCACCAAACACGCCGTCCTCGGGCTGACGCGGGTCGCGGCCGTGGAACTGGCGGCGAAGAAGATCCGGGTCAACGCCGTGTGTCCGGGGGCTGTGGACACGCCGATGACGAACCCGGCGGCGCTCGATCCGGCGGCCGACCCGGTGGAGTCCAGGGCCGCCGTGGACGAGCTCTACCGGAAGCTCGTGCCGATGGGGCGGATGGGGCAGCCGGAGGAGGTGGCGGCGCTGGCGCTGTTCCTGACCGGCGACGACTCGTCGTACATCACGGGGCAGCCGTTCGTCATCGACGGCGGGTGGCTGGCGGGCGTCAGCCTTTTCTGACGGTGCATCGGGGATTGACGGCCCGTAGTGGCGGTGGAACAGTCGTGGGCATCCATAACTGACGGTGTGTCAGTTTCTCCGAAGGAGAAGTACCTTGGAATTCGGGCTCTTTGTACAGGGGTACGTGCCGGCCGCGCGTGCCAAGGCCGACCCCGAGGCGGAGCACAAGGCGCTGATCGAGGAGACCGAGTACGTCATCCAGGCGGACAAGTCCGGCTTCAAGTACGCCTGGGCCTCCGAGCACCACTTCCTGGAGGAGTACTCGCACCTCTCCGCGAACGACGTCTTCCTCGGATACCTCGCGCACGCCACGGACCGGATCCACCTCGGGTCGGGCATCTTCAACCCGCTGGTGCCGGTGAACCATCCGGTGAAGGTCGCGGAGAAGGTCGCGATGCTGGACCACTTGTCGGAGGGGCGCTTCGAGTTCGGCTCGGGGCGCGGGGCCGGCAGCCACGAGATCCTCGGCTTCATGCCGGGCATCACCGACATGAACCACACCAAGGAGATCTGGGAAGAGACGATCTCCGAGTTCCCGAAGATGTGGCTCCAGGACGAGTACGCCGGCTTTCAGGGCAAGCACTGGTCGCTGCCGCCGCGCAAGATCCTTCCCAAGCCGTACGGGAAGTCCCACCCGGCCATGTGGTACGCCGCCGGGTCGCCCTCGTCGTACGCCATGGCCGGGAAGAAGGGGCTCGGGGTGCTGGGCTTCAGCGTCCAGAAGGTCTCCGACATGGAGTGGGTCGTCGAGTCGTACAAGAACGCGGTGAAGGAGGCGGAGCCGATCGGCGGCTTCGTCAACGACAACGTGATGGTGACGTCGACGGCGATCTGCGCCGAGACGCACGAGAAGGCGGTCGGGATCGCGGTGGGCGGCGGGCTGAACTACCTGCAGTCGCTGCTCTTCCGCTACCACGACACGTTCCCGCGGCCGGAGGGGATTCCGGAGTGGCCGGAGCTGCTGCCGGAGTACTCGGCGGAGATCATCGAGCTGCTCATCGCGGAGGAGCTGATGATCTGCGGGGATCCGGACGAGGTGCTGCGGCAGTGCAAGCGGTGGGAGCAGGCGGGGGCGGACCAGCTTTCGTTCGGGTTGCCGATCGGGGTGTCGCCGGAGGACACGATGACGACGATCAAGCTGATCGGAGAGCACGTCATCCCGAAGATCGACACGGACCCGGTCCACCGGACGACCCGGTTCCGCCAAGCGACGCGTGGCTGAGCGCCGCGGTGGGTCGCTGCGGGAGGGGCGCGTCCCGGGTCCGGGAAGGGGCGGGTCGGGGAAAGCCCCGCGCAGCGGCACCCGCACCCACCCGCACCCGCACCCACCCGCACCCACCCGCACCCGCACCCACCCGCACCCGCACCGCCCGCAAGGCCACCCACCCCCCACTTCCCCCCCGCTACCCCGAAGGGACTCGCATGCTCGACCACCTCATCCGCGGAGCCACCGTCGTGGACGGCACCGGTGCCCCCGCCCACGTCGCCGACGTCGGCATCCGGGGCGGCCGGATCGCCGTGATCGCCGCGCCCGGCAGCGTCGAGGAGCCGGCCCGTACCGCCGAGAACGCCGAAGGCTTCGTACTCGCCCCCGGTTTCGTCGACCCCCACACCCACTACGACGCCCAGCTCTTCTGGGACCCGTACGCCACCCCGTCCCTCAACCACGGCGTCACCACCGTCGCCGGCGGCAACTGCGGCTTCACCCTCGCGCCGCTGCACCCCGACCGCCCCGAGGACGCCGACTACACGCGCCGCATGATGTCGAAGGTCGAGGGCATGTCCCTCGTCGCCCTCGAAGAAGGCGCCCCCTGGAACTGGCACAGCTTCGGCGAGTACCTCGACGCCCTCGAAGGCCGCATCGCCGTCAACGCCGGCTTCATGGTCGGCCACTGCGCGCTGCGCCGCCACGTCATGGACGAGGCGGCCGTCGGCGGGCACCCCACCGAGCCGCAGATGGCGCGCATGGTGCAGCTCCTCCACGACGCGATGGACGCCGGCGCGTGGGGGCTGTCCACCACCCAGTCGTCCACCCACTCCGACGGCGACGGTCAGCCCGTCGCCTCCCGCCACGCCACGCCCGCCGAACTCATCGCCCTCTCCCGCGCCGTCGGCGAACACGAGGGCACCCAGCTGGAGGCGATCGTCGCCGGCTGCCTCGACCAGTTCACGGACGACGAGATCGACCTCCTCGTCGACATGACCACCACCGCCGGCCGGCCCCTCAACTGGAACGTGCTCACCATCGACGCGGCCGTGCCCGAACGCGTCCCCCGTCAGCTGGCAGCAAGCGAGAGGGCCCGGCAGGCCGGCGGCCGGATCGTCGCCCTCACCATGCCGATCCTGACCCCCATGAACATGTCCCTCGGTACGTTCTGCGCCCTCAACCTCATCCCCGGCTGGGGCGACATCCTCTCCCTCCCCGTCTCGTCCCGCATCGAGAAGCTGCGCGACCCGGACGTACGGAAGGAAATGCTCCGCCGCGCCGACAGCAAGGAGGCCGGCGTCTTCCGGCGCCTCGCCAACTTCGAGCGGTACGTCATCGGCGACACGTACTCGGACGCCAACGAGGGCCTGAGCGGCCGTGTCGTGCGCGACATCGCCGCCGAACGCGGCCAGGACCCCTTCCACTGCCTCGTCGAAATCTGCGCCGCCGACCGGCTCCGCACCGTCCTGTGGCCGATGCCCGCCGACAACGACCCGGCGAGCTGGGCACTGCGGCAGCGCACCTGGCAGCACGAGGACGTCCTGCTCGGCGGTTCGGACGCCGGGGCGCACCTGGACCGGATGTGCGGGGCGCCGTACACCACGCGCTTCATCGGCGACTGCCTGCGCGGCCGCGAGCTGATGCCGCTGGAGCAGGCCGTGAAGATGCTGACCGACGACCCCGCCCAGCTCTTCGGGCTGCGCGAGCGCGGACGTATAGCGGAGGGCTTCCACGCGGACCTCGTCCTGTTCGACCCGGAGCGGATCGCGGCGGGCCCGGCGACGCTCGTGCACGACCTGCCCGGCGACAGTCCGCGCCTCGACTCGAAGGCGATCGGCGTCGTGTCCGTACGCGTCAACGGCGTCGAGGTGATACGCGACGACCAGGTCACGGGTGCGGTGCCGGGCACGGTGTTGCGCTCCGGCCGGGACACGAGGACGGTGGCGACCAATTGACTCCTCCCCCTCCTAATGGAGGGGGATTCCTGGCTCACGTCGCCTGCGGACCGGCGGTCCGTCAGGTCTTGCACGATCAGCACCAGCCGGGTTGAGACCAGCCCGGACCAGCATCACGCGGGCAGAGTTCTTGTCTCTGGGCGAGATGGCTCCGCACGCGGTGCAGGCGTAGGTACGTTCCGAAAGAGGTAGTGCGTGCTTGGTTCTCGCTCCGCACTGCGCACAGTCCATGGTGGTGTGCGCGGGGTGCACAAGATGCACGATGCGCCGGTGTTTGCGCGCCATGCTGATCAGCTCGCGCTTCGTCGCGGAGATTGCCGCGTCGGCCGCCTTGCGCGCCATGGTGGACTTGGCGAGGAACTTCGGACGGAAGTCCTCCACGGCGATCTGGTCGAAGTCGCGGTTGACTGCCTTGGCCCATTTGCGGGCGGTGTCCTGGCGCTGCAGGGCCACCTTCTTGTGCAGCTTCGCCGTCAACTTCTGCGCGGCACGGTAGCCCTTCGATGCCGCCTTGCCTTTGGGGGGTTTCCTGCGGGCCATCATCCGCTGGTGGTGCGCGAGCTTCGCGGCGGCTTGCTTGCCGTGCTCGGCATGTGGAAGGTCGTGGGCGTCGCTGGTGGTGGTCGCGGTCTCCTTCACGCCCCAGTCGATGCCCAGCACGTTGCCCGTCTCGGGAAGCGGTTGGACTTCGGTGGGCACGACGAACGAGGCATACCAGTGCCCGAGGCTGTCCCGGTAGACCCGCACGGACGTCGGGTCGACAGGCAGTTCCCGCGACCACACCACCGTCAAGGCGATTCCGCCGGCGAGACGCAGCTTCCCGTCGTTGATGCGGAAACCGCGCCGCGTGTAGTTCAGGCTTGGGTCCGCCTTGTCCTTCTTCTTACACTTCGGCATCCCGGCCCGCTGCCGCATGGGCAGCCGCGCGTTGATGTCCTTGAGGGCCTTGGCCCGGGACTTTCCGAAATCACGTATGCACTGCTGCTGCGGAACGCTGCTGCCCTCGCGAAGCCACACCAGACTGCTGCGAGCTTCGGTCAGCATCTTGTCCAGCCGCGCCGGACCGCACTTTTCCTCGTCCCGGTGAGCTTTCGTAGACCGGGCGCAGCATTCGTTCCAGATCCACCGGCACCGGTCCCACTCTCCCAACAGCTTGGCGAGTGCGGTCGACGACACGCGAAGCCGGTAGGTGTACCGGGCGTACCCGACCTCCTCCACTTCCTGTGGTGTCGCTATGACACCATCCTGCCACTACGATTGGACGCATGGACCATGAAGTACGCATCACGCTCAGACTCCCCGCAGACCTCCACGCGTGGCTGGCCGCTCAGGCCAAGTCCGCCCGACGGTCCCTCAACTCCGAGATCGTGCACCGCCTGGAGGTCGAGCGCGGCTCTCCCTTGGCAGACGGCGAATCGTCCTGACAGCGATTCACCTCTTTCTGCCACGCCCCGCAGGAGTCAGATTCCTCCCCGGCCTGAGGGTCGGGGCATCCTCGGGGGAACCCGGTGAGCCATTGCGGCGCCGAGCGGCTGTTCATCGGCGGCGCGTGGACCGAGCCCGACGGCGGCCACTACGAGGTCATCGACCCGGCCACGGAAGAAGTGGTGGGGCTCGCCCCCGAGGCGAGCCGCGAGCAGGTGTACGCCGCCGCTTCCGCCGCGCGGGACGCCTTCCCGGCCTGGTCCCGCACCGCTCCCGAGGAACGCGCCGCGCTCCTCGACCGCGCGGCAGACCTGATCCAGCGCGACTGCGCCGCGTACGCCGGACTCGCCCGCGCCGAGACCGGCTCCACCGCCGCGACCGCGCTCGGCATGCAGGTCGCCGTCGGCGCCGCCCGCTTCCGGCGGTACGCGCGGGGGGCGCTGGAGCCGGTCGAGACGGAGCTGCCGCCGCAGGTCAATCCGGCGGGGGCGATGGGGAAGGCGGGGGTGTTCGGGGCCGTGGCCGTACGCCAGCCGGTGGGCGTCGTCACCTGCGTCACGTCGTACAACAACCCCTGGGCCAACGCGGCCGGCAAGGTCGCGCCCGCGCTCGCCATGGGCAACACCGTCGTCGTGAAGCCCGCCCCCCAGGACCCGCTGTCCGTCTACCGCATGGCGGCGGCGCTGGCGGAGGCCGGCGTACCGCCCGGGGTCGTGAACGTCGTCACCGGCTCCGGGCCCGCCGCCGGTGAGGCCGCCGTCGACTCGCCGGACGTCGACATGGTCAGCTTCACCGGGTCGACGGCGGTGGGGCAGCGCATCGCGGAGGTCTGCGGGCGCGGCATGAAGCGTCAGCTCATGGAGCTGGGCGGGAAGGGCGCGGCGGTCGTCTTCGACGACGCCGACCTCGACTCCGCCGTCCTGGGCATCGGTACGACGTTCTCCTTCTACAGCGGGCAGATCTGTACGGCGCCGACGCGCGTGATCGCCCAGCGCGGGATCTACGACCGGCTCGTCGAGAAGCTGACGGGCTACCTGCGTGTCCTGAAGGTCGGCGACCCCGGCGCCCCGGACACGGTCGTCGGCCCGGTGATCTCCGCCGCCCACCGCGACCGCGTCGAGTCGTACATCGACCTGGGCCGGAAGGAGGGCGCCCGGCTGGTCGCGGGCGGCGACAGGCCCTCGTACGAGAAGGGCTTCTACGTCGCCCCCACCCTCTTCGCCGACTGTACGAACGACATGCGCGTCGTCCGGGAGGAGATCTTCGGCCCGGTCGTCGTGGTCGTCCCCTTCGACGGTGACGAGGAAGAAGGCATCGCGCTCGCCAACGACAGCGACTACGGGCTCATCGACTACGTCTGGTCGGGGGATGCGGCCAAGGCCTTCCGGGTCGCGCGGCGACTGCGCGCGGGCGGCGTCGGGGTGAACACCGTCGGGCGCAACATGGAGGCGCCGTTCGGCGGGTTCAAGAAGAGCGGAGTGGGCCGGGACGTCGGCTCGTACGCCCTGCATGCGTACAGCGAGACTCAGGCGATCGTGTGGACCGGATGAGCCCTCCAGAAAACGTTTGGGAAACTTTGGAAACGGGCAAAGCGGACAGCGTTGCGATTTCCGCACCTCGGAAGTATTGGTGTGCAGCCTGGCAATGGCCGCCCTTGGTTCAATGGGAACCTTCAATCCGCAACCATTGAGGCGCTCGACCCGCGAAATTCAAGGATCTCTGAGCGGAGCGTTTGCCTCCGGATGTGGAAAACGCACGGGCTAACGTCCCGCTTATGACTCAGGTAGACATGCGGCCCCAGGCCGGAGACACGGTAAGCGGCGCCTCCTCGGTGGAGAGTGGCGTACGCGAGAAGGGCCTTGGCGGGAATTCCGTCGGGCTCGTGGGCAACGCCGTCATCGGCATCTCCACCGTCGCACCCGTTTACTGCCTCACGGCCACGCTGGGCCCCACGGTCGGTGAGGTCGGGCTGCAGATGCCCGCGATCTTCCTCGCGGGGTTCCTGCCCATGCTGCTGGTGGCCTTCGCGTACCGCGAGCTGAACAAGGCCGTACCCGACTGCGGCACGTCCTTCACCTGGTCGGTGAAGGCCTTCGGCCCCCGCGTCGGCTGGATGTGCGGCTGGGGCCTGCTGGTCGCCACCATCGTGGTGCTCTCCAACCTCGCCGGCGTGGCCACCTCCTTCTTCTACCTGCTTCTCGGAGAACTGCCCGGCGGCGCCGGCCTCGCCGCGCTGGACGACAACAAGTTCGTCCACATCCTCACCACGCTGGCCTTCATCGCCGTCGCCACCGCGATCAGCTACCGGGGCATCACCGCCACCAAGTGGGTCCAGTACGCCCTGGTCGGCCTCCAGCTCGCCGTGCTCGTGATGTTCGTCTACATGGCACTCACCAAGTCCGACGAGGTCGCCAACTCGATCGACTTCTCCTGGTCCTGGATGAACCCGTTCGGCGTCGAGTCCTTCGCCGCCTTCACCGCGGGCCTCTCCCTCTCGATCTTCATCTACTGGGGCTGGGACGCCTGCCTGTCGGTCAACGAGGAGAGCACCGGAAGCGCCAAGACGCCCGGCCGCGCCGCGATGCTCGCCATGGTCGTGATCGTCGTGTCGTACCTGATGGTCGCCATCGCCGCCCAGATGTACGCCGGCGTCGGCGAGAAGGGCACCGGCCTCGGCAACCCGGAGACCTCGGACAACGTCTTCGCCGTCCTCGCCGAGCCGATCATGGGCTCGGGTATGGGCATCCTGCTCTTCGTCGCCGTGGTCGCCTCCGCCGCCGCGAGCCTGCAGACCACCTTCATCCCGGTGGCGCGCACCGCCCTGGCGATGAGCACCTACCAGGCCATGCCGGCCTCCTTCGCCAAGGTCCACCCGCGCTTCAAGACCCCTGGCCGTGCCACGGTCGTCGCGGGCGTCGCGACCGGCGTCTTCTACTCGGTGATGACGCTTGTCAGCGAGAACGTCCTCGTCGACACGATCTACGCGCTGGGCCTGATGATCTGCTTCTACTACGCGATCACCGCCTTCGCCTGCGTCTGGTACTTCCGTGGGGAACTGCGCCACTCCCTGCGCAACCTGATGATCAAGGGGATCTTCCCCGGCGTCGGCGCGCTGATGCTCACCGCGGTCTTCGGCCAGACCCTGTACGACATGTGGGACCCGGCATACGGCAGCGGCAGCTCGCTCTTCGGAGTCGGTTCGGTCTTCGTGATCGGCGTGGGCCTGCTGCTGCTCGGCGCAGTGATCATGATCGTCATGCAGCGCCGCAGCCCGGCGTTCTTCCGCGGCGAGGTGCTGACGACGGACACCCCGGCGCTGGTCGTCGAGGACTGACCCGTCCGAACCCCGCGACATACCTGAGTCACGAGAGGGCCGGGGAAGCCGAACGGCTTCCCCGGCCCTCTGCCGTCGGACCTCATGCTCAACCGGCCGGCCCGCGCCGCGCGCCGCCTGGCGTGAGGCTTTGGATCAGGGCCTGCCAGGTGGTGGGGGTTGTGCTGAGTACGGCGTGGGCGGGGTCCGCGCTCTCGGTGAGGAGGACGGTGCGGCCGTTGGCGGCGACGTGCAGGCAGGACTCGCCTTGTCCGCAGAACGAAGACTTCTGCCACTCAGCGGTTTGCATCAGTTCCCCTTCACAAGTCGTGGGTCAGATTGTGGATGAGGTCGCGTGACGCGGAGGGCCCCAGGGCTACGGCCTCCATGCGTGCCAGCAGCACCCGGTACATCTCCAACTGGGCCTCGGCGTCAACAAGCGCCGGACCGTGCGACTGATCCAGCGACACGGTGTCGAGCTGGGGCACGGGTCCGTGTGCGTACAAGATCGTCTGCCCGGAGCCCGGGTAGGCGCCGATGGTGAACGGGATCACCTGGATGGTGATGTGCTCCCGTTCGCTCTGGTCGAGCAAGTGCTCCAGCTGCCGCTTGGCGACAGACGAGCCGCCGACGGGCATGCGAAGAGCGGCTTCGTGGATGACCGCGTGGAACGGTGTCGGATCTGTTCGGTCAAGCAGCGCCTGTCGCTGGAGCCGGTGGTTCACGCGGTGCTCAACCTCGGCGCGCGAGAACTCTGGGACGACCTGCCGGAAGATTTCGCGGGCGTGATCGGTGATTTGCAGCAGACCCGGAATGTGCGACGTGGTGGCGGACTGCAGCCGGGTCGCGTGGTGTTCCAGCTCGGCAAGGTCCAGCAGTGGCGTCGGGAGTACCTCCCGGAACGTCTCCCACCAGCCACTCTTGCGCTCGGTGGCCAACGCGACGAGGGCCTCAATATAGGCGTCGTCGGAGCAGCGGTAGTTGCGTGCCATCGCGTGCAGACGCTCTGGGCTGACGCCGAACCGGCCGGCCTCGATATTGCTGAGCTGGGCCTGGCTGATGCCGAGCAGTCCGGCACCCTCGGTGGCCGACAGCCCTGCTCGCTCGCGGAGCCGCCGCAGCTCCGTGCCCAGGCGTAGGCGCCGTGCCGTTGGAGTAACCCTCGCGGCCATTCCTCAACTCCCTTTTCGTCCGAGGGTATTCAGTCCGTCACTCACAAGAGGGAAATGCTCACGTAATTGCCGGATCCGCAAACACTTTATGCCGGAAGCTCGCTAGCTTGTGACTCAGGCCACTCGCCCGGAAGTACACCGCTCGACGGAGCGGCAACGTCAACGGGCACCGCACCGCACTGCATCGCGCCGCGCCGCACCATCCATGCGTCACGGTTCAACTCCCCACAGCGATCGGAGACTTCCATGGCCACCGTAAACCCGTCCTGGGCCTACACCCTCCACCTTCCGCACGATCCCCGCGCTCCCGGAATCGCCCGCGCGACCCTGCGTGCCGTACTCGCGACGTACGAGCTGGGCGAACTCACCGACACCGCCGAGCTGTTGGCGTCGGAGCTGGTCACCAACGCCCAGCGGCACACAGACAGCCCGTACTCCTTCCGCCTTCGCCCGGTCGGTCCCGACCGTCTGCGCCTCGCCGTATGGGATGCGGACCCGTTCCTCCCTCCATCCTTCACGGGGACGGCGTCCAGCGAGATGGCGGCTCTCGCCGACGACACCGCCGAAGAGGGCCGGGGTCTCCACCTCGTTCAGGCGTGCGCGGACAGGTGGGGCGGTTACGCGTTCGGCAGTGCGTACTACCCCGGGCGGCCGGGTGGAGGAAAGCTGCTGTGGGCCGAGTGCGGTCGTAAGGCCCGCGAGACGTGGTGAGGCTGCCCGCGCTGTCGGCTGCGGAAGGCGCGCTCTGTCCGTCTTCCGCGTCGTCCGGCGCCATACTGGGGGGTGGGAGCCACGTCCGACTGGAGCGAACCATGAGCGCACAGCCCGAGCACCGCTGGGGAGCGATGCCCCTGCCGGAGATCCGGACCGTGGACGACCTGCGCAGTGCGCTCGATCGCTACGGCTTCCCCGGCGACCGGGAGAAGTTCGAAGCCGAGCTGTCAGCCGCCATAGGGGCATCGCCCACCAACGACTTCGAGGGCGCGGCCGCCGTCGTACGGGCGTACCGTCACCGGGTCCGGATCAGGAATTCGTCCGAGATCATGGCGGCTCTCGAAGACGCACGGTCCGAGGGCAGTGGCTCATGAGCGAGGTCCCGCTGGAAGAGGCCGACTTTGCCAAGAAGGCATTCGCCGACCTCACGGAGGGGGAGCGGGAAGTAGCCCGGGTCGCGCTCGAAGTCATCAGGCGGCATCCTGCGGCCGGGCGGGAGATTCCCGGCTGGCGCCCACCGTCCGTGGAGTACACGTACACCACGCCGATGGCGCGTGATTCGGCCGAAGCGGTCACCGTGGTTTACACGCATACCCCCGGCATGGGCGTGACGGTCGTGTACTACTTCCGTGATCCGCAAGTGGTCGACTGAGCTGTACGTGCCGGGCTCGGCGCCGGGGTCTCGCCCTCGGCTCCCCAGCCTGGGGCGCCCCGCCGCGGCCGCCGGCTGGCTGCACAGAACGCCGAGGCCCCCGAGGAGCTCAACACCCTCTTCGCCGTGCTGCTCGGACCGCAGGTGCCGTTCCTCCCCGAACGCTGGCACGGCCGCCCCGTCTGCGCCGTACTGACCTGCTTCAGCGGCCTCGCCGACAAGGACGACACAGTCCGCGCCCGCCTCGGCGCGCTCGGCCCGGTCATCGGCCAGTACCTCGACCGCATGCCGTACCCCGTGATCAACACCCTGTTCGACGAGGACCTGCCGCCGGGCCTCTACCACTACTGGAAGGGCAACTTCAGCCGCGAACTGACCGACGGAGCCATCGATGTCCACATGAAGTACGGCGCGACCATTCCCTCGATGGAGAGCGACACCGTCATCTTCCCCATCGACGGCGCCTGCCACCGCGTCGGCGGAGAGGACACCGCGTTCGCCTACCGCGACGCCTCCTACTCCGCCGCCTTCGGCGCCAGTTACAAGGACCCCGCCGACACCGGACACAACGTCGCCTGGACCCGCGCGTACGACGCGGCCCTGCGCCCGCACACCGAGGAAGCCGGCTACATCAACTTCATGGACGCCGACGACCAGGCCCGGGTGCGCGCCAACTACCGGCAGAACTACGACCGCCTGCGTGCGGTCAAGCGCCAGTACGACCCCGAGAACGTGTTCCGCATAAACCACAACATCGCACCCTGACCCCTTCAGCCACGGCCGCCGCCGCCCAGGAACACCGGGTTGGTAAGCGCCGCCAGGGCTCCCGGCAGGCCGGGCACCTTCGGCGCATGGCGGACCTCCGCGCGTACGTACGACGCGTATTGCGGCGTCGTACGCCATTCCACCGTGCCCGCCCCGGACTCCGGCAGCGGCGCGGTGTGCAGCGTGCCCTGGTCGGTGACGAAGTGGGCGGTGCAGCCGGGTGCGCCGGTGACCTCCAGGCGGACGGTGACGGGGGTGCCGGCGTCGACGTCCAGCCGGTCCCCGATGCCCGCGTGGCGGGCCCGGCCGCCCGAGGCGCCGAAGGTGAGGGACACGGCGGAGGACTCGGTCATGTAGGAGTGGCCGGCGCGGATGCCGTCGAGGATCGCCTCACGGGTGAGGTCGTCGGCCCGTACGACCGTCTGCGGCATGCCGACGAGCTGCGGCTCGCGGTGGGCGTCGCTGCTGCCCATGGCCGGGGTCCAGCCGCGGCCGCCGGTGAGCGTGTTGTCCCAGGACGCGAGTGCGATCTCGTCCTCGGGGGTGTACGGCCCGTTCCACACCTCCACCGCGTCGGCGTCCCCGAACCCGAACTTCCAGTTGCACCCGATGCAGGTGGCGTGCGGATGCGCGGGTACGACGAGGCCGCCCGCGCGGCGGATCTCGCGGGCGTAGTGCCCGAAGCGGTTCTCGCGGGCGCGGTAGCGCCAGTCGACGAAGGTGCCCGGGTCGGTGCCGACGGCGACGACATGACCGTTACGGGTGGTGACTTCCTCGCCGGTGAGGATGAGCAGGTCGTCACCCCACAGGCCCTGCCAGGCGCTGTGCGCGGCGTGGGTGTTGTGCTCGCTGGTGTTGATGAAGTCGAGCCCGGCGGCGCGGGCGGCGGCGGCGATCTCGGCCGGCGTGCGCTTTCCGTCGGAGAACACGGAGTGCAGGTGGCAGTCGCCCCGGTACCAGGCGCGCCCCCGCCCCTTGGCGCGCTCGGGCGGATGGACGGCGGCGGGGGTCTTGCCCGGGGCGCCGTACCGGAGCGTGATGGTCACGGCGTACGGCAGTCCCTCGGGGGCGGTCGTGTACGGGCCCAGCGCGATGTTCCAGGTCCCCGCCCGGACGGGGCCCGGGATGTACCCGGGCGTCGCCGCGTCCGCGCGGATGAAGAACTCCGACCGCGCCCCGCCGGACCAGCCGCGGAAGCCTCGGCCGCCCAGGCCGGTGCCGCGCTCGTCGAAGATGCCGATGTCGAGGGCGTTGCCCTGGGTGCCGGGGGGTACGGGAATTCTCTCGTACGCGTACGAGACGGCGATCTCCCGTACTCCGCGCGGCACTTCCACGGGCAGGTAGACGTAGTCGGGGGACCCCGGCGGGAGGGTGCCGCGTACGGTCCGGGTCTCCTCGCCGCCGGGGGGCGCGGCATTCGCGAAGCTCACGCTGCCCAAGGTAAGGGCGGCGGCGGCGCCGGTCACGAACAGTCCGCGCCGGCCGATGGATCGGTCGGATCCACTCGTCGGTCCAGTCATGTCGGCATCTCCCAGGGCGGAGCGTCGAGAGGGGCAGGGGGACGGAACTCCATCGGTGGTGCGTCGTGCGTGCGTACGGAGACCCTGGTATTGAGCAGTGAACTCCCCTGTAACGGAAGGGTTCGGCACGACGTAGTTTTGTCGCTCAGCCGGTCACGACGATCATGATGAGGAGCTCCGCATGCGGATTGCCACCACGATCTTTCTCACCGACGAGACGATCACGCCGGTACGGCTCGCACGCGAGCTGGAGCAGCGAGGTTTCGCCGGCCTGTACCTGCCCGAGCACACCCACATCCCGGTGTCGCGCGAGTCGGTGTACCCGGCGGGCGGTGAACTCCCGCGTGAGTACGGCCGCACGCTCGACCCCTTCGTCGCCCTCGCCCAGGCCGCCGCGGTCACCGAACGGCTCGGTCTCGGCACCGGCATCACGCTCGTGGCGCAGCACGACCCGATCGACCTGGCGAAGCAGGTGGCGACGCTGGACCATCTCTCCGGCGGTCGCTTCACGCTCGGTGTGGGCTACGGCTGGAACAAGGAGGAGGCCGCGGACCACGGCGTGGAGTGGACGACCCGCCGTGAGCGGACGCGGGACCGGATGGCGCTGATGCGGGCGCTGTGGTCCGAGGAACCGACGGCGTACGAGGGCGAGTTCGGTGCGGTACGAGCGTCGTACGCCCCTCCCAAGCCGGTGCAGAAGCCACGCGGCCCGGTGACGGGGCCGCGCACGCTGGTGGGCGGGGCGGCGGGTCCGAAGCTGTTCTCGCACATCGTGGAGCACGCGGACGGATGGCTGCCGATCGGCGGCCGGGGCCTGACGGAGTCGGTGCCGGTGCTGCGTACGGCCTGGGAGGAAGCGGGCCGCGATCCCCAGTCGCTGCAAGTGGTCCCGTACGCGGTGAAGCCGAGCCCGGGCAAGGTGGCGCACTACGCGGAGCTGGGCATCGAGGAGCTGGTGCTGCAACTGCCGCCCGCGGGCGAGGCGGAGGTTCTTCGCGTACTGGATGAGTACGCGAGGTTTATCTGACGTTTATGTGGCCAGTACGGTCCGTCCCTCTGTGCCGGGCGCCCGGGCGCCGCTACCTTGGCCTTTCGGCATGGACAGCGCCCGGCCGCCCCGGCCGGACCTCGGGGGAGAGGGAACGCACGTGCAGAAAAGCCCGTTCAGCATTGTCGCGATCATTTTCGGCGTGGTCGCACTGTTCTTCTGCCCGCCGCTCTTCGGCGTCCTCGGCCTGGTATTCGGCGGGATCGCCAAGTCCAAGGACGAGCCTCTCGCGGTTACGGGCCTGATCGTCGCGGGAGCCGGCCTGGCCCTCGGCATGGTGCTGGGGTTCCTGGTCTTCAGCTCGATGTCGACGCCGTGAGGCCCTGAGCCCCGGCCGGGCATCACCGCTCACCGGGGCAGGGCTGGGCCGGACCACCACGGGACGGAGTGCCTGTCCGCGTCGCTCGTATGCTCGGACGCATGACGACGAGCGCGAGCGCACCGCGGGGAAACGGGAACGGGGACGGAAACGGGGACGGACCGAGGTCCGGCTCCGATTCCGTTTCCGCTTCCGGGAGCGGGCAGGAAACCACCGGAGCCGCCACCTCAACACCCCACAGCCACGCCCCTACCCCCAACAGCATGCGGCGCGCCCTGAAACGTGCGCGGGACGGGGTCGCACTCGACGTCGCCGAGGCCGCCGTACTCCTCCAGGCACGCGGTGACGACCTCCTCGACCTCGCCGCCTCCGCCGCGCGCGTACGCGACGCCGGGCTGGACGCCGCCGGGCGTCCCGGCGTCATCACGTACTCGCGCAAGGTCTTCATCCCGCTGACCCGCCTGTGCCGCGACAAGTGCCACTACTGCACCTTCGTGACCGTTCCCGGGAAGCTCCGCCGTGACGGCCACGGCATGTTCCTCTCGCCCGACGAGGTACTGGACATTGCCCGTCGCGGCGCCGCGATGGGCTGCAAGGAAGCGCTGTTCACGCTCGGCGACCGCCCCGAGGAACGCTGGCCCGAAGCGCGTGAGTGGCTGGAGGCCGAGGGGTACGACGACACCCTCGCGTACGTCCGCGCCATGGCCATCCGCGTGCTCGAGGAGACGGGGCTGCTGCCCCACCTCAACCCCGGCGTCATGTCATGGACCGATCTCCAGCGGCTCAAGCCCGTCGCCCCCTCCATGGGCATGATGCTGGAGACGACCGCGACGCGCCTGTGGTCCGAGCCCGGCGGCCCGCACCACGGCTCCCCCGACAAGGAGCCCGCCGTACGCCTGCGGGTCCTCGAAGACGCCGGCCGCTCCAACGTCCCCTTCACCACCGGTCTGCTCATCGGCATCGGCGAGACGTACGAGGAGCGCGCCGACTCCCTCTTCGAGCTCCGTAAGACCGCCCGCGCCTACCACGGCATCCAGGAAGTCATCGTCCAGAACTTCCGCGCCAAGCCGGACACCGCCATGCGCGGCATGCCCGACGCCGAGCTGGAGGAGCTGGCCGCCGCCATCGCCGTGGCCCGCCACATCCTCGGACCGAGCGCCCGCATCCAGGCCCCGCCCAACCTCGTCGACTCGGAGTACGCCCTCCTCATCGGCGCCGGCATCGACGACTGGGGCGGCGTCTCGCCGCTCACCCCCGACCACGTCAACCCCGAGCGCCCCTGGCCGCACATCGACGAGCTCGCCGCGAAGACCGCCTCCGCGGGCTTCGAGCTGCGCGAACGGCTCACCATCTACCCGGAGTTCATCCAGCGCGGCGAGCCCTGGCTCGACCCCCGGCTGCTGCCGCACGTACGGGCGCTCGCCGATCCGGAGACGGGGCTGGCGCGCGAGGACGTACGGCCGACGGGCCTTCCGTGGCAGGAGCCCGACGAGGGTTTCACCGGAACAGCGACCGGACGCACCGACCTCCACCGCACCATCGACACCACCGGACGCACCGGTGACCGCCGCGACGACTTCGACGACGTGTACGGCGACTGGGACGCGCTGCGCGAGGCCGCCGCCCCCGGCATGGTGCCCCAGCGCATCGACACCGACGTACGCCAGGCCCTCGCACAGGCCGCCGACGACCCGGCCAAGCTCACCGACGACGAGGCCCTCGCGCTCCTCCACGCCGACGGCCCCGCCCTGGACGCCCTCGCCCGCATCGCCGACGAGCTGCGCCGTGACGTCGTCGGCGACGACGTCACGTACATCGTCACGCGCAACATCAACTTCACCAACGTCTGCTACACCGGCTGCCGTTTCTGCGCCTTCGCGCAGCGCCGCACCGACGCCGACGCCTACACCCTCTCCCTCTCCCAGGTCGCCGACCGCGCCGAGCAGGCGTGGGACGTCGGCGCGGTCGAGGTCTGCATGCAGGGCGGCATCCACCCCGACCTCCCCGGCACGGCGTACTTCGACATCGCGCGCGCCGTGAAGGAGCGCGTCCCGGGCATGCACGTCCACGCCTTCTCACCGATGGAGATCGTCAACGGCGCGACCCGCACCGGCATGTCGATCCGCGAGTGGCTGACGGCGGCCAAGGAGGCCGGACTCGACTCCATCCCCGGCACCGCCGCCGAGATCCTCGACGACGAGGTGCGCTGGATCCTCACCAAGGGCAAGCTGCCGACCGCGACGTGGATCGACGTCGTGAAGACCGCGCACGAACTCGGCATCAGGTCCTCGTCGACCATGATGTACGGGCATGTCGACCAGCCCCGCCACTGGCTCGGCCACCTGCGCACGCTCGCCCGCGTCCAACAGGAGACGGGCGGCTTCACCGAGTTCGTGACGCTGCCCTTCATCCACACCAACGCGCCCGTCTACCTGGCCGGCATCGCCCGCCCGGGCCCCACCGACCGGGACAACCGGGCCGTCACCGCCATGGCCCGCCTCCTCCTCCACCCCCACATCACCAACATCCAGACCAGCTGGGTGAAGCTGGGCGCGGAGGGAGCGGCCGAGATGCTGCGCTCGGGCGCCAACGACCTCGGGGGGACCCTGATGGAGGAGACCATCTCCCGGATGGCGGGCTCCAGTTACGGTTCGTACCGCTCCATCCAGGACCTCGTCGCGATCGCGGACGCGGCGGGCCGCCCCTCGAAGCCGCGCACGACGCTGTACGGCGACGTACCGCAGGAGCGACAGCAGGCGGCGGCCGCGTCGGACGGCCACCTTCCGGAGTTGCTGCCGGTGCTGGAGTGAAGCGGCATTAAGGGCGCGTCAAGATTGCCGGAACCCGGCAATGTTTTCTGTCAGTCGCGCATGAGACGATCCCTCTGTCAAAAAGATCGGCGCACGCGGGGGAGGCGAGCGGGGATGACGGTTTTTCTCGGTCTCGGCATTGCGGGGATCGTGCTGCTGGCTCTCTCGTTGATCTTCGACGGGATTCTGGAAGGGCTTTTCGGGGGAGTCCTCGACGGCCTTTTCGACGGGCTTCTTTCGCTGCCCGTCATTGCCGGGTTCATGTCGATGTTCGGCTTCGGCGGCGCCATCATGCTCGGCACCACGGGTCTGGGAGCCGGTGCGGCCACGGGGGTCGGGGTGGTGGCGGGGGTCGCGGCCGGCTGGCTCGCGTGGAAGTTCAGCCGCGCGCTGATGCGCGACCAGACCGACGCCACCCCGCGCGGCACCGACCTCGTCGGCACCGCCGGGTCCGTTGTCACCGCGATCCCCGCCGACGGGTACGGCGAGGTGCTGCTGCGGCTCGGCGGCCAGCCGGTCAAACTCGCGGCCAAGAGCGCGGTGCCCGTCGCACGGGGCGCCGAGATCTGGGTGGAGGCGTCACTGTCGAGCACCTCGGTGACGGTGCGCCCCGTCGAACGCTGACACCGGTCCGACCAGCCCTACGCGACCCAACAGTCCTGCTTACGTAACACTCCAACTGCTGCCATCCCCTGGGAAGGCAGGGGGGAATTCATCATGAGTCCAGTCATCATCGCTGTCGTGGGAGTCGTCGTACTCCTCGTCCTGCTGGCCCTTGTCGTCATCACGCGCTACAAGGTCGCCGGCCCCAGCGAGGCCTTCATCATCACCGGCCGCCGCGGAAAGACCTCCGTCGACCCGGTCACCGGCCATACCTCCACCGACAACAGCGGCCAGAAGGTCGTCGTCGGCGGCGGCGTCTTCGTCGTGCCGTTCGTACAGCAGAAGTTCACCCTCGACCTCTCCAGCCGGCACATCCCGATCTCCGTGCGCGGCGCCGTCACCCTGCGCGGTGTGAAGGCCAACCTCGAAGGCGTCGCGATCGTCAAGGTCGGCGGCAGCGAGGACGCCATCAGGGCCGCGGCCCAGCGCTTCCTCCAGCAGCAGGACGGCATCGTCGGCTTCACGCAGGAGGTGCTGTCCGGTGCGCTGCGTGCCATCGTCGGCCGGATGTCGGTCGAGGACATCATCCGTGACCGCGCCGCCTTCGCCGGTCAGGTCGCCGAGGAGGCCGAGGCGAGCCTCTCCGGGCAGGGCCTGATCCTCGACGCCTTCCAGATCCAGGACATCACCACCGAGGGCTCCTACCTGGAGGACCTGGGCCGCCCCGAGGCCGCCCGCGCCCGCCAGGAGGCGGACATCGCCGAGGCCATCGCCAAGCGGGCCTCGGAGCAGGCCAGGCTGAAGGCGGCCGAGGAGATCGCCATCGCCGAGCGGACCTTCTACCTCAAGCAGGCCGAGATCCGCGTCGAGACCGAGGCCGCCGCCGCCAAGGCCAACGCCGCGGGCCCGCTCGCCGACGCCGCACGCCAGCAGGAAGTACTCGCCGAGCAGGAGAAGGTCGCCGAGCGCCAGGCCGCGCTGACCGACCGCGAGCTCGACACGAAGGTCCGCAAGCCGGCCGACGCCGCCCGCTACCAGGCGGAGCAGGAGGCCGAGGCCCGTCGTATCGCGCAGGTCAAGGAGGCCGAGGCGGACGCCGAGCGCTCCCGTCTCACCGGTGAGGGCGAGAAGCTGCACCGCGCGGCGCTCGCCGAGGCCGTACGGATCGAGGGCGAGTCGGAGGCCGCCGCCATCGCCGCGAAGGGCTCGGCCGAGGCCGAGGCGATGCGCAAGAAGGCCGACGCGTTCGCGCAGTACGGTGACGCGGCTGTCCTCCAGATGCTCGTCGAGGTGCTGCCGCAGGTCGTCGCCAAGGCGGCGGAGCCGATGAGCGCCATCGACAAGCTGACCGTGATCTCCACGGACGGCGCGAGCCAGCTGTCCCGTACGGTCACCGACAACGTCGCCCAGGGCATGGAGATGCTCAGCTCCACCACCGGGGTCGACCTCGCCGAGCTGCTCAAGGGCATCACGCAGCGGGGCACGAAGCCGGCGCCGGCCGACGCGAACGGCCAGATCCCGATCACGGACTGAGCCCCTGGGGCGCTGCCCCAGACCCCGCTCCTCAAACGCCGGAGGGGCTGAGAGTTGCCGCAAGCGGCAGCCCAGCCCGTCCGGCGTTTGAGGACACGCCCGTAGGGCGTCCGGGCTCTGGGGGCTTGCCCCCAGTTCGGGAAGGGGCGGGGTGGGGAAAGCCCCGCGCAGCGGAGCCGCCCGCACACCCGTCCCCTGAACACCCCGTTCCCCTTCGGTTACAGTGCTGCGCCAGACGCCACGTCGTTCGTTCGTACGCCGGCACACACGCGAAGGGCAGAAGCGGTGAGCGCACCACTCACATCCGTATGGGGCCGTGCCGAGCAGCAGGACTTCCGCAGCCGGGTACGCGGCTGCCTGCTCGGCGGCGCGGTGGGCGACGCGCTCGGCGCCGGCGTGGCCGCCCTGAGCCTGGACGAGATACGCGCGGCCCACGGCATCGACGCCGTCACCGACCTCGTCCCCGCCTACGGCAGACGCGGCGCCGTCACCGCCGGCACCCAGCTGACGCTCTTCACCGTCGACGGCCTCATACGGGCCCAGGTACGCCGCGACACCGGCGCCTGGCACCCGCCCACCGACGTACACCGCGCCCACCTGCGATGGGCCGTCACCCAGCGCGACTGGGGCCCCGACGAGCGCCGCAAGGACAACGGCTGGCTCGCCCGCGAGGAGTGGCTGTACGCCCGCCGCGACCCGTCCCGCGAGTGCCTGACCGGCCTCGCCGACGAGACCATGGGCACCCTCGACCGGCCCAGGAACCCCACGGCCCGCGACTCCGGCGCCGTCACCCGCTCCGCGCCCTTCGGGCTCCTCGTCGGCTGGGAGCCCCAGCTCGTCTTCCAGCTCGCCGTCGAATGCGCCGCCCAGACCCACGGCCACCCCACCGCGTACCTCTCCGCCGGGGCCTTCGCCGTCATCGTGCACGGCCTGGCGCGCGGCGAGACCGTCGACACCTCGGTCCAGCGCGCCCTCGTCCAGCTCGCCGCCCGCGTCGGCCACCAGCCCGTCACCGACGCGCTCAAGCACGCACTCGGCGCCGTACGCCAGGGGATGCCGTCCCCGGCCCGTGTCGAGTCCCTCGGCGACGGCCGCACCGCCGAGGACGTACTCGGCGTCGCCGTCTACTGCGCCCTCGTCGGCGAGGACATCCGCCACGGCCTGCGCCTCGCCGTCAACCACGGTGGTGCCTCCGAGGCCACCGGCGCGCTGTGCGGCAGCCTGCTCGGCGCCCTGCACGGCGAGACCGCGCTGCCGCCGGGCTGGGTGGCGGAGCTCGAAGGGCGCGCCACGGTCCTCGAACTCGCCGACGACTTCGCGATGGAGATGACCCAGGGCCCCGCCCTGCACGGCCCCGCGATCAACGCTCCGGGCTGGCTGTCCCGTTACCCGAGAGCCTGAGCGCGCCCTTTCCCTTCTCCGGCCGGGGCCGGGATCGCCGCACCCGCCGATGAGCCGTCGCCGCCGCCGTCACTGTCCCCGTCGTCGTCCGAGTTGATGCGCGCCAGCACCGCATCGCGCTCCGGAGTGTCCTCCGGCCTGATGAAGCCGATCACAACGAACAGCACCAGCGAGACGACCAGCGGCACCGACACCTGGTACTGCGTCGCCACGCCGTCCATGCCGTAGTTCACCACCCAGAAGGCGAACAGCCCGCTCGCCCACGACACCAGCGCGGCCGTCGGGCCGGACTTACGGAACCGGGGCAGCAGCCCGAGCATGAACGGGATCGCGATCGGCCCCATCAGGCCCGCGACCCACTTGATGACGATCGTGATGATGTCCTTGAACGCCGGCGAGTTGACCTGCGTCGCGATCGCCATCGACAGCGCCAGGAACGCCACGGTCGACAGTCGGGCGGCCACCAGACCGGCCCGCTGCGACCAGCCGCGCGCCTTCGCGGAGAGGGCGGGCGCGATGTCGCGGGTGAAGACGGCGGCGATGGCGTTGGCGTCCGATGAACACATGGCCATGGTGTGCGAGAAGAAGCCGACGATGACCAGACCCAGCAGGCCGTGCGGCAGCAACTGCTCGGTCATCAGCGCGTACGAGTCCGAGGCGTCCGGCTTCTGCGCGTCGACCAGCAGCGGCGCGCACCACATGGGGAAGAAGAGGACCAGCGGCCACACCAGCCACAGGACCGCGGACAGCCGGGCCGACCGGGTCGCCTCGCGTGCGTTGGCCGTGGCCATGTAGCGCTGGGCCTGGTTCCACATGCCGCCGGAGTACTCGAAGGTCTTGATGAAGAGATAGGCCAGCAGGAACATCATGGTGAAGTCGCCGGTCAGCGGGTCGTTGTGGCTCTCCGGGAGCTTGTCCCACACCGTCCACAGCGAGCTGAATCCGCCGAGCTGCCCCATCACCGCGATGAGCATCGCGAGGCCGGCGAAGAGCTGGATGACGAACTGGCCGAGCTCGGTGAGGGCGTCGGCCCACAGACCGCCGACCGTGCAGTAGATGCCGGTGATGACACCGGTGATCAGGATGCCCTGGTTGAGGGAGATGCCGGTGAAGACGGTCAACAGGGTGGCGATCGCCGCCCACTTGGCCGCCACGTCCACGACCTTCAGCAGGACACCGGACCAGGCGAGCGCCTGCTGGGTGGGCAGGTTGTAGCGGTTCTTGAGGTACTCCAGCGGCGAGGCGACATGGAGCTTGGACCTGAGCCGGTTGAGCCTGGGAGCGAAGAGGCTGGACCCGATCGCGATGCCGATCGCGATCGGGAAGGACCATGTCACGAAGGATGTGACGCCGTACTTGTACGCGATGCCCGCGTAACCGGTGAACATGACGGCGCTGTAGCCGGACATGTGGTGGGAGATGCCGGAGAGCCACCACGGCATCTTCCCGCCGGCCGTGAAGAAGTCGCTGACGTTGTCCACGCGCTTGTGCGACCAGACGCCGATCGCGACCATGATTCCGAAGTAGCCGATGAGCACGGCCCAGTCGAGACTGTTCATGCCCCCTCCAGGGGTCCGCCATGTGAACGGGTTCCTGCTTCGTCAGTACGTCCGATTGGGCGGTGCCCCCGTGCGGGAGCGGGGACTTCGGGGATTGAACCGGTTGTTGGGGCGGCCGGTCAAGGCTTTCTATAGTCAAGTATGTGAACTCGGGTCAGAAAGCAGAACCTCTTTGCCCTTTCTTGACCTTCTGGGTCGTTGTCGTGAACGTGGCGGCAGCCACACGATGGGCGGGCGCTTCGTCAGGCGCCTCACATGCGGCAGCGGCCGCGCGGGATGCGGGTCCCGTGCGGCCGGAAGAAGGAGGAGAGGAGGGGGGAGGAGAGGAGAGGGGAGGAGAGGGGAGGAGGCAGGGCAGCGACTTCTACCGCATCAGCTCGCCCGCGTTGACGAGCAGCGACTGGCCCGTGATCGCGCGGGCCCGGTCCGAGGCCAGGAAGGTCACGGCCTCGGCCACATCGCCGTCCGTGGCCGGCTCGGGCAGCGCCATGCGCTCGGTGAGCCGACCCAGCACCTCCGGCTCGGGCACGCCCTCGGTGCGAGCGGTGAACCGGACGTACGCCTGGACCGGCGGGCCCCACATCCACCCCGGAAGCACGGTGTTGACCCTGATCCGGTGTGGCCCCAGTTCGCGTGCCATCGAGTACATCGCCGAGGTGAGCGCGCCCTTGGAGGCCGCGTACGCCGTCTGCTTCACCTGGGACGGTGCGGCGATCGCCGACTGCGTACCGACGATGACGACCGAGCCGCCCCGCACCTTCAGGGCGGGCAGGCAGGCCCGGGTCATCCGCAGCGTGCCGAGCAGGTTGACGTCGAGCACGCTCTGCCAGGCGGCGAAGTCGGCGTCCTCGACACCGCCGAAGTGACTGTCCCTGGCGGCGACATGGGCGACCGCGTCGATCCGCCCGAAGCGCTCGACGGCGAGCGCGGCCAGCGCCTCGCACTGGTCCTCATGCGTGATGTCGGTGGCCAGGTGGGCCGTGTGCCCGCCCGCCGGGTCGATCTCGGCGGCGCACGTGACGAGGTTCGCCTCCGTGCGGGCGCCGAGCACCGCGTTGCCGCCGTCCCGTACGACGGCCGCGGCGATCCGGTGGCCGAGCCCGGTGCCGACGCCCGACACGACGACGGTCTTCCCCTGAAGGGGCATGAGCGGCACCATCCGTCGCCTCCGCGCTCTGGATATCCATCTGACGAGGCGTCAGAGTAGGGCGGTCCGGCGGCGGAAGGAAGGGGCCAGCGGCATGGACGAGGACACGCGCAGTGAGGTGTACGCGGAACTGGCCGGCGTGGGGCCCTACGGGGTGCGGCCCGGACACGCCCTGATCACCATGGTCGAACCGCACCCGGGCCACGAGTACGCGTACAACCGCTGGTACGAGGACGACCACTACATCGCGGGCGCGATGGCCATGCCCTGGATGTTCGCCGGGCGCCGCTGGGTCGCCACCCGCGACCTCCAGCTCCTGCGCTACCCGGCGAAGTCCGCCGTCGCGCAGCCCGTCACCGCGGGCTGCTACCTCTCGACGTACTGGGTGACGCAGGGGCGTTACGACGAGCACATGAAGTGGACCGTCGGCATCAACCGGCGGCTCAACCGCGACGGGCGCGTGTACCAGGACCGTACGCACGTCTTCACGGCCTTCCAGGACCACGAGGCGACCGTCTACCGCGACGGGGCGGCCGGGCCGCGCGACTTCCACGCGCTCGACCATCCGTACCGGGGGCTGGTGCTGGAAGTCGTCGACGCCGAGGGTCCCGAGCGGCGGGCGGAGCTGCTGGAGTGGCTGCGGAGCGCGCATCTGCCGCAGCGGCTGGCGGGGCCGCCGGACTCCGGCTCACCGGCCGCGATGGTCACGGTCTTCCGGCCGACGCCGCTGCCGGGCGACAGGATGAGTTACGTGAAGCAGGTGGAAGGGGTCGACACCCGGCTGACCCTGCTCTGGTTCCTGGAGGCCGACCCGCGCGAGGCGTGGGAGGAACGCTTCGGCGGGCTGGACAGGGAGGTGGCGGCTTCCGGGCTCGGACGGGTCGAGCTGGTGGCGCCGTTCATCCCGACGGTCCCGGGGACGGACCGCTACGTCGGCCAACTGCGCTGAGGGTGCGGCCGTGTCGCGGCCGAGTCGCGGGTACGCCGGAGCCCCCTCGGCCAGGACGGCGGACCGGTCGAGAGGGCTCACTGCGGTCGTGCTCGGCGCCTCAGCCGAGGTGGAACGTCCCCTGGCCGACTCCGCCCACGAACGCGCTCCAGGAGCCGGGGGCGAAGGTGATCGAAGGGCCCTCGGGCGCCTTCGAGTCCCGCACCGCGACAGCGTGCGCGACCGGGGACTTGACCTCTACACATGCGCCGTTACCCCCGGAGTACGAGGACTTCGTCCAGGTGTCCGTAGCGCCCTGATGGATTGCCATGTTCACTCCGTTTTTGCTGGTCGAGGAGAGTGAGACGCCAACGTTCTTGCTGGCTTGATCGACGCTACTCGCGAACTACCTCACGTGAAGCGGCCGTTCACCCGACCGGATGGCATATTCCATAAGGGGCTTCCGCTGCGGGGCGGCCACGGTGTACCGTTCCGGTTTTTCCGCGGAAGCGCTGCTTCAGCGGGCGTATTCCTTCGCGATGTTCGCGATGAAGTGCCGCGAGGCCTCGACGTTCAGCGCCTGGGCGCGCAGATGCTCGTACATCACGCTGTACTTCTGTACGTCGTTCGCCTTCTCCAGGTACAGGTCGCTCGTCACGCCCTCGATGTAGACGACGCTGGAGTCGGCCGCGTCCGGGAACTCCAGGATCGCGTAGTGGCCGCTGATGCCGGGATGCGCGCCCATGTCGAACGGAAGTATCTGGACCGTCACGTGCGGCAGCTGGGACTGCTCCACCAGATGTTCGAGTTGCTCCCGCATGAGCTGTCTGTCGCCGACGACACGGCGCAGCGCGGCCTCGTCGATGACGGCCCACAGGCGCAGCGGCTGATCGGCCGTGAGGATGCGTTCCTGCCGGCGCAGTCTGACGTTGACCCGTTTCTCGACGTCGGAGACGGCCGTCTCGGGGAGCGCGCCCGTGATGAGCGCCTCGGCGTACTGCGGCGTCTGGAGCAGGCCGGGGACGATCTGCGGGTCGTACACGCGCAGTGAGGCGGCGTCCGTCTCCAGACCGATGTAGACGCTGTACGGGATGTCGCCGAAGGCGTGCCACCAGCCCTGCTGGCGGGAGTCCTTGGCCATCTGCATCAGCGAGTCGACGATACGGTGGTCCTCGACGTCGTACACGCCGCACAGGTCGCGTACGTCGCGCTGGCTGATGGAGCGGCGGCCGTTCTCGAGCCGGCTGATCTTCGACTGGGAGACCAGCAGGCGTTCCGCGACCTCCTCGGCCGTCATGCCCTTGAGCTCGCGGAGCCGGCGGAGCTCTTGGCCGAGTCGGCGTCGCCTGACGGTTGGGTTGACGTTGGACGCCACGGGAACTGCACCTCCGGCTGATGCGTTGTGCGTACGTGCCGCTAGCACGCTCTACTGCGCAGCAGACTGCCACCAATGGTCATGTCCGCGCTGGGAAATGCCCACACAGGGTGCCGACGCGAGCGCGCGGGGTGGCGGCCCGGCCTGTCCAGGATGGCCTGGAGGGCCGGGTCCACTGCCCCGCGCGCTCTGGTGCGGCTCCCGAACCGGGTCTTGGGGACGTCGGTGCGGTGTTGGTCGTACGAGTGCTGCTCAGGTGTTGCTCAGGTGCGGCTCACGTGCTGCCGGTGCTGCTGTCCGTGCCGCGGCGGCGCGGCTCAGTGCGCCGCGACGCGCGCCATGCCGTCGCGGCGTGACGGTGCCTGCCGCGATTGCGACTGCATCGGTACGGCCGACTGGGGCCGGCCACCCGTTGCGGGTGCTCGGCGCGGCTGTGCGGCCACACCGTTCTGGACGTCCATCACGGCATGCGCCACGAGTCCGCCCATGGGGTCGTGCCTGATCAGGTCCCGGAGCCGGGAGCGTGATGAGCGCCCCTCGTTGCCGGGGTACAGGTGCTTGCCGAGCCCCACTGCGTGAGCGAGCGCGGCGAGCGCCGCGGTCCGCGGGTCCGGCGGTACGCCGGTGCGGATCGCGTTGTCCAGCCGGGACCTGATTTCCCGGCAGATCACCGATTCCGTCGCCTGGTAGCGAGTCGTCGGCAGTACTCCGCACATCTGACCCGCCACGGCATGCACCATGCCGCACCGTTCCAGATGCGAGAGATACGTCTGGCGGAGCCCCAGTCGGGGTCCGCCGATCCAGTGGACCGCCCGGACCGGGCTGCCGCGCCTGCGCAGCAGTTCCAGTGCGGAGTCCAATGTCGGATCTCCTGTCGGCCGTGCCATCACCACGGCGATACGATCCCCGTCTGGGGCTATCCGTCCTGCCAGAGCCAGCTCTACTAGCTGTGCCCCGGCCAGGCCGAGGTCGAGCGACTGCGGCTGCGCTGTGGTACCCGTTGTCGGGTCCAGAGCGAGCAGCAGAAGCTCCTCCGGAAGTGTTCTGCGGCTCCTGCCCATCCATGCCTCCCCGCGTGGATGAATGACAGAGTGACCCCTCTCACATTCATCTGTCGAGAGCGCCTGGGTGCTTCGTACGGGAACCGGCAGGTATGTCGTTCTCGTCTAGCGAGGGGGGCCGGGGTCTCAGACAGGACACTGGTACATGGTTCGGACATCGGACCGCGGACAGCGGGCGTATGCGCGAGCGCGTATGAAGGAGGCATCGGTGGCGGGCGAGTCCCCCGACAAGTCGGAGCAGCGGAAGTCGTCGGGGGAGACGGCCCCGGGCGAACGCGATCCGCGGCTCGCCGTTTTCCGGGAATCGGCCGCGAGGCCGGAGCTGGAAGGCAGCGACCGCGTGGATCAGCCGACGGCAGTCTTCAAGCTGCCCCCGGAAGAGCCCTCGCCGGACCCGGAGACCCCGGAGACGCCGGAGGCCACGGGGACGACCCCTGAGGGCGATGCGCGCCTCCGGGCGGCGGTGGTGGCATGGGTCGCCACGACGGACGACGAGGGCTCCGGCGAGGACCGGGCGCCCGAGGCGGGCGGCGACGGCCCGCGGGCGGCTGCCGCGGCCGAGGCGGGCCCTGACGACGGCCACTCGACCGCGGCCGCGGAGAAGAGGCCCGACGCCGCCGAGGGCCCGGCGGGCGCGCCCGACCCGGACGAGAAGGCCGACCAGCCGTCGCCGGCCGACGCCGACGCCGGCGCTTCGGGCGCGGGCCGTGCCGGTGGCCGTGCGGCTGCCGGCGCCGAAGCGCGAGGCGACGGGCGTACGTCGGACACGGCTGAGCCCGCCGCCGAGCCGCTGAGCGACGCCCGGCGTGACGACGCCGAGGCGCCGGTGAGCTCGCCCGACGCGGCCGAGGACACTCCCGGCCCCGACACCGGCCCGCGGGGCGGCACCGACGGTTCGGGCGCGGGCCGTGAGGGTGACCCGGCTGCTGCACGGGCCGAGGATGCGTCCAAGGGTGACGCTGGGGCGCGGAGTGACTCCGACGGCTCCGGTACGGGCCGTGAGGGTGACCGGGCTGCTGCCCAGGCCGACGGCGCGCCCAAGGGTGACGTGGGGCTGCGAGGTGGCTCTGACGGTTCGGGTGCGGGCCGTGAGGGTGACCGGGTGACTGCACCCGGTAGCGATGAGTCGTCGGAGATCGCCGTGGCCGGTGGCGACGAACCGTCGAGGAGCGGGGACGCGAAGTCGCGTGGTGCTGAGCAGGCCGGGGGCGGGGTCGATCAGGCCACTGCCGTGTTCAAGGCTGTGCGGCCGCGGCAGGCCGTGGATGAGCCGACCACCGCGCTGAAGGCCGTGAGCAAGCCCGAGTCCGCCGCCGAGCGCACCAGCAAATTCGTTCCGCTGAAGCGGGACGATGTCAGGCCGCCGGCCGGCAGGCCGCGCAGTACCCCTGCCGCGTCCTCCGCCTCTGCTCCAGCCCCAGCCCCAGCCTCCGCACCGGCGCCCGCACCGGCGCCCGCACCCGCACCGGCGCCGGCTCCCGCGTCCGCCGCCCTGCCGGAGGCGGAACGTACCCGGCAGCAGCCGCTGCCGCCCAAGCCGCCGCTCGACCTGCTGGCCGAGCTGACGAACACCCCGCCCCCGCCGGAGACCCCGGTCAGGACCGCCGTGCGGCGGATCAAGATCTGGGCGCCGCTGCTGGTGCTGCTGGTGATCATCTTTGCGGTCGTGCAGTTCCTGCGGCCGCTTCCCTCGCCGACGCTGGCGCTGACGGCGAAGCCGACGTACACCTTCGGCGGTGACGCCCTCAGCATGCCGTGGCCCGAGCAGGGCCAGTCGGCTGTCGAGGTGCAGGGCGTCGGCAGCATCGGTACGCACGGGGAGCAGAAGCCCGCGCCGATCGCGAGCGTCGCCAAGACGATGACGGCGTACGTGATCCTCAAGGGGCACCCTCTCAAGGACAACGAGACCGGCCCCAAGATCACGGTCGACGCGCAGGCCGAGAAGGAGTCCAAGTACACGGAGGAGTCGATCGCCCCGATCAAGGAGGGGCAGCAGTTCACCGAGCGGCAGATGCTCCAGCTCCTGATGGTCCCGTCGGGCAACAACGCGGCGCGGCTGCTGGCCCGCTGGGATGCCAAGTCCGAGGAGGAGTTCGTCAAGAAGATGAACGACGCCGCCAAGGACCTCGGCATGAAGAACACGACGTACACCGACCCGAGCGGCCTTGAGGCCACCACGGTGAGCACCGCGACCGACCAGCTCAAGCTGGCCAAGGCGGTCATGGAGAACGACGTGTTCCGCGAGATCGTGAACCTGCCCGAGGTCGAGATCCCCGGCATCGACGGGAAGATCTACAACAACAACAACATCCTGCTGCAGCCGGGAGTCAGCGGCATCAAGACCGGGTCCTCCACCCCCGCCGGGGGCAACCTGCTGTGGTCGGCCAACACCGTCGTCGACGGCAAGGAGCGCCGGATCGTCGGTGCGGTGATGGGCCAGGAGGACGCCACGACGCTCGACGGCAAGCTGCAGCTCGCGATCAGCAGGAGCCTCAAGCTGATCCAGGCCGCCCAGCGGGACGTCACGTCGGCGACCGTCGTGAAGAAGGGCGATGTCGTCGGTTACGTCGACGACGGCCTCGGCGGGCAGACGCCGGTCGTGGCGACGAAGGACCTGAAGGCCGTCGGCTGGCCGGGCCTGAAGGTGGAGCTGACGATCTCCGACGCCGGGAAGCCGCTGCCGCACGCCGCGAAGGCGGGTGACGAGGTCGGTCAGGTGACCGTCGGCTCGGGACCGGGTCAGGTCAAGGCGCCGGTCGCGCTCCAGAAGGACCTGGTCGAGCCGGGCTTCGGCGACAAGCTGACCCGCGTCGGCTGAGCCGGCGTTGGGCCGATGAGCGGAGTGCTGCCGCCGGACGCGGGAACCGGCGGCAGCACCGCGCGTACCGCGTGTTAGCGTCCGGGCAACTACGGGGCGCGGGGACGGCGTCCTTGCGCATGTCGGGGGCTGTTGGTACCCGGGGGAGACGGGGAGAGCCGTAATGACCACCGCTGAGCCCACGCGCGCCGAGGGCGGGGACGGGGACGGAAACCTGGACGGGCACGGGCACGAGGGCGGCAGTAACGGGCGTGCCTCCGGTGCGCGGAGCGGTATACAGGTCGGTATACGCCCAGGTGCGGAGCCAGATCCGCGGCAGTCGCAGCAGGCACCGCGCACACAGGTGCGCGCGTCGGCCGGCAGCCGGCCCGCGCAGGACGACGACCGCCCGCGCCGCGCCCTGCGCCACCCCGTGACGGTCGCGACGGCCGCCGCCGCGGTGGCACATGTCGTGTGGTTCTTCTGCTTCGCGAACAGCGGCGGCGACCTCGCCGCGCAGGACGCCTGGGCCGAGTTCGTCGGCCGCCACCCCGACTCCGCGTACAACCTCGCCTGGTACGGCGGGATGCACCCGGTGTCGTACAGCGTGGTCTCGCCGTACCTGATGTCGGTCCTCGGTGTCCGTACGACGATGATGATCGTCGGCACCGTGTCGTCGGCCCTGACCGCGCTGATCCTGGTCCGCGTCAAGGCGGTCCGCAACCCCATGTGGTGCGCGCTCGCCGGGGTCTTCGCCTTCCTCTGCAACGCCCTGTCCGGCCGTGTCACCTTCGGCCTCGGAATGATGTTCGCGATCGGCGCGGTCGCCGCGGTGTTCTGCTGGCCGCGCCGCTGGGCGGCCAACCGGTGGGCGAAGGCGGCCGTCGCCGCCCCGCTGGCCGGGCTCGCCACGGCGAGCAGTCCGGTCGCCGGCCTGTTCCTCGGCGTCGTGGCGGCCGCGCTGTTCCTCAACAAGCGCCGCCCCGGCGCCTACGCGCTCGGCCTGGCGCCGGTCCTCGTCGTCGCCCTGTCCTCCTGGCTGTTCCCGTTCTCCGGTACGCAGCCGATGTCCTTCGCGACGGCTTCGCTGCCGTGCCTGTTCGGCGTACTGGTCCTCGTGCTCGTGCCCGGGGACTGGAAGACGGTCCGCACGGGAGCCGCCGTCTACTCCGTCGGGGTGCTGCTTACCTGGCTGATCGACTCTCAGATCGGCAGCAACGTGTCGCGCCTCCCGATGGTGTTCGCCGGCGTCGTGCTCCTGGCCGCGCTGCCGTTCGCCGTGCCCCGCACGGCCAAGTGGTACGCCCTCGTCGTGGCCTTCACCGGCTTCAACGTCTGGATCGGCTTCAAGACCGTCGACGACGTCATCCGTACCGCTCCGGCGGCGTCCTGGACACGTGAGCTGGCGCCGCTGGTCAACCAGTTGCAGGAGGTCGGCGCGGAGAAGGGCCGGGTCGAGGTGGTCCCGGCCAGCAGCCACCGGGAGGCTTCGGCGCTCGCTCCGTACGTCAATCTCGCGCGCGGCTGGAACCGGCAGGCCGACATGGAGCGCAACCCGCTCTTCTACGACGACACGCTCCACTCCGACACGTACCGGGAGTGGCTGGACCGCTGGGCCGTGCACTACGTCGTCCTGCCGACGGGCGGCGCACCGGACTCCGGCGCCACGCAGGAGTACGAGCTCGTACGCGCCGGGCAGCCGTACCTGGAACGGGTCTGGTCCGACGCCAACTGGCAGCTCTTCCGCGTCGACGACCCGACGCCGCTGGCCGACCCGCCCGCGACCGTGGACCGTGCGGGCGCGGGCGAGCTGACGATCCGGGTGAAGAGCGCGGGCCGGGTGCTGATCCGTATCCCGTACTCCCCGTGGCTCGGCCTGGTCGACGCCGAGGGCGAGCGGGTCGAACCGCCCGTCGAGACCCCCGAGTCCAAGCTGCGCGGGGAAGGGGAGGCGACGCGGGAGTTCACCAACGTGAACGGCTGCCTGATGAAGGCGGAGGAGGACGCGGCCGGCGACGAGTGGACGCAACTGCTGGCGCCGCGGCCCGGCGTGTACCGGCTCGCGGCGCCGTACGGCCTGACCAGGGGCACGGCCTGCCCGGAGGAACTGCGCTGAGCCGCGAACCCCGGAGCCCCGCAGGGGCGTCCGGGGTCCAGGCCCTAGATGCGCTTGGCGCTGCGCAGGGTGCTCGCGTAGTAGCCGTTGCCGTCCAGGCGCGACGTGCCGCCCTTGTCGCCGATGGTCGGGCCGTTGACCTCTTCGCGGCTCGACACGAAGATCTTGTGCCCGTCGGTGTCGTGGCCCATGAAGATGCCGACGTGGTCGATCCGGTCCTTGGTGCGCCCGTCGAGCTTGAAGAACACCAGGTCGCCGGGCTGCAGTACGTCGATGGACTTGGGCCGGGACTCGGGGCCGACCCCCTTCAGCTCGATGACGTCGGTACCGAGCTTCTTGCGGGCCATGCCATTGGCGGTGCGCGGCAGGCCGTCGCCCAGCTTGTCGGTCGCCATCAGCGGGAAGCGGGCACGGTAGCCGAGGACGGTACGGATGAAGCCGGAGCAGTCCATGGAACGGGCGCGTATCGCTTCGGGCTGCATCGTGGTGCCGTTGCGGAAGGTGTACGGGATGCCCAGGTAGTCGTAGAAGTCCGACTCCTCCAGGCGGTAGTCGTTGCCCGGTGTGCCTTCGGGGTTGATGGGGCCGAAGTTGGCGTCACCGGCGTAGGCGATGCCCTCGGAGTCCTTCTTCACGGGCGCCTGGTCGACGTACTGGAAGGCGATCGCG
The DNA here is from genome assembly GCF_018614005.1 of Streptomyces sp. ISL-99. Lineage (NCBI taxonomy): Bacteria > Bacillati > Actinomycetota > Actinomycetes > Kitasatosporales > Streptomycetaceae > Streptomyces > Streptomyces sp. ISL-99. Next base: position 83,947 of record NZ_JAGGPC010000012.1, on the reverse strand, counting down.
AAGAGGTCGTCCTCCTTGCTGCCGAAGAACTCCTTGAACCAGTCCTTGAACCACTGCTCCCGCTCGGCGCCCTTGCGCCACGGCTCCGGCATCAGCCGGACCCAGTCGTCGGTGACGACGCGGGACTTGGTGCTCGCGGGCTCGGTGAAGGAACGGCTCGGGCCGGTGAGCGTGGCGGTGCGCGCCCCGTCGGTGTCCTGGACGTAGGCACGCGACGGGGTGGAAGGCGCCCCCGCCCGCCCTACTGGACCGCGCCGTAAAGCCCGCCCTGCGGCGCCGCGCAGACCGACGGGACGCGGGGCGTGAGCAGTTCGCGGTGCCGGAGCGTCTCGTCGTCGAGCTGCTGGAGCAGGCCCGACAGCAGCTTCTTGTCCGCCGGCGCCGCGAGGAACTCCAGTACGGCGCGGTGGAAGGCGTCCCGTATCCCCGGCGGCATCGCGTCCGACGCGTCCGCGCACAGCCGCCTCGCGCCCGTCAGCGTCTCGTTGACCGCCCGGTTCGCCCAGGCGTCGCCGTATGACCCGACGGAGACGGGGAAGAACGGCCGGTTGCGCTCGGACACCGCCTTCGCCCAGGTGGCGCGCGCCTGGTCCCCGGTGAGGAAGGTGAGGAGCGCCCGCGCGCCCTCCGTGTCCCGGAACAGCGCCGCCATGTCGCCCGCGACCTCGTACGCGCCGCGCTCGTTGTCGAGCCCGGCGACGGCCTTCGAGGTCGGGACGTACGTGATGTCCTTGCCGTACAGCCGCCGGATGAAGCTGCCCTGGTGCTCGCGCCGGCATCCGTCACCGGACCGTTTCAGCAGCCCCTTGTGGTCGTTGCCGTCGTAGTCGTTGCTGAGAGCGGCGTCGGCCTGCCTCCCGCCGCCGAGCAGCCGGCCCCAGGTCTCCCAGGCCGCGCGGACCTCCGGGCTGCCCCACGGCAGTTCGCCGGTCGCCCACTGTTCGTAGACCGCCGGGCCGGACTTCTGGAGCAGGATGTCCTCGATCCAGTCACTGCCGGGCCACCCCGACGTCGCCCCGGAACCCATGCCGACGCACCAGTCGCCCCGTTGGGCCGAGCGGCCCGGGTAGTGCCACACCACGCTTTTGAGGTCGACCTTGACGGGGGTCCAGTACGTGTTCTTGCGGCCGCGTACGGTGAGTTCGGGAGCCCACGGCTGCGGGGAACGCTCGCGGACCTTCTCGGGAAGCGGTACGAGCACACCCTGGTGCGCGTATTCGGTGAGCTCTCCGAGGCTGTTCAGAATGGCGATGTCGGGCGGCGATCCGGCCTGCACCTGGGCGAGCAGCGTCTCCCTCAAGGACGTCGTTCCCTGGTAGTCGTACGTGATCCCGGACTTCAGCGTGAACTCGTCGAGCACCTTCTCGAAGCTCTCCTCCTCGTCGCCGGTCCAGGGACCGAGCACGCTCACGACCGGAGGCGGCTCCTCGGCGCAGGCGGCTGAGGTCAGCGCGAGCCCCGCGAGGAGGCTGAGGGTCAGCAGCAGCCGGGTGGCCCGGCGGCGGGCGCGGCGCGGGCGGTTCACCGGGGGCCTCCCGTGCGGCGCCGGGGAACGGCGTACTCGTCGAGCAGCGACTGGAGCGTCCACAGGATGACCCCCGCCATCAGCACGGCCGCGAGCGGAATGAACACCGTGCCGCGGGCCCAGACCTCGGTGTTCCCCTCGCCCACGGCCTTCTCCATGCCGGACTCGGCGTCGGTGATGGCCTTCACCTGCGCGTCGGCGGAACCGGTCGGTGTCAGCGGGCCGGCCGCCTCCTGCATCCGGGTCTGGCTCGCGTGCGCCTGCCACGTCCCGAAAGCGAGCACGGGAACGGCCGCCAGCAGCAGCGTCACCGCCGCCAGCGGGATGCTCAGCCGCAGCCGGAAGCGCTGCCGCAGGAACACCTGGATGCCCACCAGCCGTACGCCGAGCAGCACACAGGCCGCGACCGCCACCGGCCAGGCCAGGAGCGGCGCGGCGCCCCAGTCCTCCTGGCGGTCCAGCGCGGCGCTCTGCCGGGCCTGCAGCGCGGCGATCCGGGCGAGGATGCCGGTCTCCCGGGCGTACATCATCCCGCGCGCGTACGCGAGGTTGGCGCTGCTCAGCTTCGGCTGGTTCGACTGGGCCAGCGCCCCGTCGATGCGCAGGACGTAGCTGTCGACGATCCCGGACGCGATGCGCAGCGTCTGCCGGTCCTCGCGGTTCAGGGCGCCGGTGGCGGCGGCCCGCGCGAGGCTGCTCTTCGCCTCGGCGACCTGGGTCCGGTACTCCTCGCCACGCGGCAGGATGTCCGGCCATTGGTGCTTGTGCTTCGCGGTCCGGTAGTCCAGGTGGTCGTCGGCGGTCAGGTGGGCCTTCAGGAGGGAGGCGCGGGCCTTGGCCAGTTCGACGACGGCGGGCCCGGTGCGGTCGCGGATCGCCACCGAGTCGCTGTGGACCTCGTCGTACGCGCCGAAGAGCGCGCCCCCGCCGACGACGGTCAGCGCGACCAGCCACACGAGCTGACGGCGCAGGTACCCGACGGTGCTGACGCCGTCGGCTCCGGTGGCGGAACGCCAGAACTGGCGCGGCAGGTGTCTCATGACTCGCGGTCCTGGGACTCGGGGCCCTGCGGCTCACGGTCCTGGGGCTCGGTGGCCTGCGGCTCGGTGGCCTGCGGCTCGGGGTCCCGGGACTCGCGCCGAGGCTTGCGCCGCTGCGGCAGCATCGTGCTGTGGGCGCGCAGCACCATCGCCGACTTGATGTCGAGCGGCCGGATGTCCGGGCGTACCTCCACCTCACCGGCCGCCGCGTCGATGATCCGCACGACGTCGCCGAGGCGTTGCAGCATGGGCTCGTTGCCCATCGCGTGAGCCCGGCGCACGGCCTCGCCCCAGGCGGCGCGGGCGCGCGGCTCGTCACCGGCGCGCTGGGCGGCGCGGCCCTCTTCGAGGCCGCGGACGAGGGCGTCGTGGTGGGCGTAGTGCGCCACCTTGGGGTCGTACGCGCTGTAGAGGTCGCGATGGCGGGTCCAGTGGACCAGCAGGGGGCGGGCCGGCGGAAGCCGCGGTGACGGCGCGGCCCCGTCCTGCGACGGCTCCTGGACCACCTTCAGGTCGGCCAGCCACAGTGCCCGGTCGACGGGCTCCTGCGGCGTACGGGAAGCGGCGACGCACACCAGGTACTCGCGGGTCTCGTCACCCCACGGCGGCGTACGGAACTCCAGGCACCGCTCGCCGGCCGTCACGCGCTCGGGCAGCAGGTCACGGCGGGTGGGGTGGACCTGCTGGACGGTCAGGGGGGCGCTGCCCGGGCGGTGGGTGAGGCGCAGCCGCAGGCCGGTGAGGTACCGGCCCGCCGACTCGGCGGTGACGGAGCGGAACTCGCCGGGCAGCGCGTCGAGGTCGCGTACGGCGTCGGCCCTGCCGTCGAGGCGGTCGGCGACGAGCTGGAGCTCGTCGGGGTCCCAGTCCTCGCCGATCCCGATCGCGTCACAGGTGAACCGCCCGGCGCAGGCGGTGAGTTCCGCGGCGAGCGCGTCCGGCTGCTCGTGTTCGTTACGGCCGTCGCTGAGCAGCAGCGCGTGCCGGATGGCGGGTCCGGGGCGGCGCCCGAAGAGCTCACGGGCGAGTTCGAGCCAGCTGCCGATCGCCGTACCGCCGCCCGGCACGAGGCGTTCGATGGCGTCCTGGGCCTCCTTGCGGGTGGTGGCGTCGGCACGTACGAGAGACGCCGACTGGCGGGGGCCCCTGGGGTAGACCGGCTCCGCGGTGTGGCGTCCGGCGACGATCGCGAAGTACGTGCCGTCGGGCAGCGCGCGTACCGCCTCCGCCGCCGCGTCCTGGGCGGCCCACAGCTTCTCGCGCGGGTAGCCCATGGAGGCGGAGCAGTCGAGCAGCAGCACCTCGGCCCTGGCCGGGGACGACGGGGGCGGCGCCCCGTCCTGTTCGGCGCCCAGGTCCACCGTCACGGTCACCACCGCGCACATGCGCGTCCCGCCCTCGGCCCCGCGGTCCACCGAGACGTAGGGCTGCTGGCTCACTTCGAGGGAGACGGTTCCCGCCGCTGAAGCTCCTGAGGTTCCTGAGGCGCCTTCCGTGTGTCTCTCGTCTTTCGGATCTGCTGTGCCGTCCTGAGCCATGCGTGCTCCTTGTGTGTCCAGCGCAGTGGCCGAATCCCGTTGGCCAGGTCGAGCAGCGCGTGCGCCCGCACGTCGCCGGCCTGCTGGGAGAGGCTCCGGTACGCCTCCTCCAGGCGTCCGCGCAGCCTGTTCTCGCTGAGTTCCTGGTCCTGGACGCGTTCGCGCAGTTGCTCCAGCCGCCGCGCACTGCCGCCTACGTCCGGGCCGCCGGGCGTCCCGCGGACCCAGTCGAGGACGACCTCCCTGATGTGCGTCTCCAGCCGCAGTACCGCGTGCCGGTCCGTCAGCCCTTCCTCCTCCCGCAGCTGCGTGACGCGGGCGAGCGCGGTGACGATGGAATCCAGCGGCGGCGGCGAACCGTCCGGGGGCCGCCTGCCCGCCAGGATCCGTACGATCGCGGTCCGCGCGGCGGTGCGGTGCCGCGAGTCCTTGGGCACCTGCTCCAGGATGTCCAGGGCCTTCTCCCGCTCCTCCCGCGCGAGATGGATCCGCGCGAGTCCGAAGGCCGCGCTGCCCAGGGAGTGGTTGCGCAGCCACACCGCCTCGTAGTAGTCCCTGGCGCGGTCCGGCGCGCCGAGCCGTTCGTGGCAGTAGCCGAGGGCGAGCTTCGGGGCGTACTCGCCGGGGAGCGAGTCGTAGACGAGGTCGAACTCCTCGCGGGCGTCGGCGATCCGGTCGTCGTCGAGGTGCAGCAGCCCGGTGTGCCAGCGCAGGCGCCAGTCGTGCGGGGCCATGGTGCCGACCAGGTCGGTGGCGAGGGCGAGTTCGGCGCGAGCCCGCTTGTGGTGGTGGACGCGCCCCCCGGTACGGCGGGCGAACTCCCGGCGGGCCAGGCCCAGGTGCAGGCGGCAGCGCAGGAGGTGCAGCTCCGGCGACGGCCTCCAGTCCGCGAGGAGCTGCAGCAGGCCCGGTGCGTCGTACGAGATGCGGGCGAGGGAGGCCGCGTGGGGGTCGTCGGGGTCGGCCTTCGGCACGGGCAGGCCCGCCGCGACCTCGTGGGGGGACGGCCGGGCGGCGTTGAGGGGGAGGCGGTGGGTGCCGTACGCCCAGGTGTCGAGGGCGGGGGCCTGGCCGAGACCACCGTCGAGCGCGGCCGACGCCGGGTCGAAGAGACGGGACGGCTCGAAGGTCTCCGTACCGAGCCGCAGGGAACGCAGCTCGCGGATGACACCGCGCAGCTGGAGTGACATCTCGGCGGCCGTGGCGAACCGCTTGCGCGGCTCGTCGTCGGTGGCGCGGGCGAGCGCGCGGTGCAGCGACTCGGCGCCGAGGCCGGGCGCCGGGTGGTGCGCGGAGTCGGCGAGCTCGCGCAGGGTCTTGCCGACGCTGTAGAGGTCGGACTGGGGGTACGCCCGGCCGTCCTCCTCGACCTCGGGGCCCCTGTAGGGGTCGGTGTACGGTCCTGGCGCGCCGAACTCCCGCACCCCGCCCACGTCGATGATCTTTATGCCGTCGCCGCAGTGCATGACGTTGTCCGGCTTCATGTCGCCGTACACCTTGCGCTCGTGCGTGTGCAGATATCCGAGCGCGTCGAGAATCCGGATCCCGTAACTGACGATGAACTCGTGCACGCGCGGCCCGGCGAACGGTTCCTCGTCGCGCGCGATCCGCTCGGCGATCTGGTGCAGCGCCATGCCGCCGGCGAACTCCATCACGATGTAGTCGGTGCCGGTGGGGCGGTGCGTCGCGTAGTTGATGACCCGGATGATGTCCTTGTGGTTGAGGTCGGTGAGATGCCGCCGCTCGCGCAGCGCGACCTCGCGGGCCAGTGAACTGTGCGGGTTGCGCAGGCCCTTGAGGGCGACGGGCCGGTTGTAGAGCTGGGCGTCCTCGGCGAGATAGACCCAGCCGAGGCCGCCGTGCGCGATGGGCCCGACGACCTGGTACTGGTCGGCGAGTACGTCGTCGCGGGAGAGCTGGGGCTGGAGCGCGTACGGCGTACCGCAGCTGCAGTGTCCCTCGGACGTCACGACGCCGATGAGCTCCCCGCAGTCGGGGTTACCGCACCGCATGACGTGGGAGGAGGACCGGTCCTCGACGGGCTCGACGAGGAGGGCGGGGTCGGGGACCTCGACGACGGGGAGGTCCATGAGGCGGTCGCCCGCGTCGGACAGGACGAACTGGGCGCTGCCGGCGGCCCTTCGCGGCGCCGCCCCAGCCTCCACCGCCGTCTCCACCCCGGCGTCGACGGGAAGGCCCGTGAGATCGCAGAACCCGGTCTCGGTGACCTGTCCGGTGCAGCCGGGGTGCGGACACGGTCTCATTCGTCCCCCTCCGTGCCGGTCGCGAGCGCCTTGCGGGCCTCCTGTATGAACCGGTCGACCGCCGCCTCCGCCACCCTGAGCTCGCACGGCCCGCCGGTCAGCAGCCGCTGCGCCTCCTGGTGCAGGGAGGCCGCCGCCTCGGTGATGCCGTGGGCGGCGAGGCGCGCCTGGTGACCGTCGAGGAGGCCGCGCAGGTCCTGGTGGCGGGCGAGCTGGCGGGTCAGCACCCGGTGGGCGGCCTCCGCCTCCAGAAGGGCGGTCTCCGCGGTCCGTTCGACGTACGACAGCTTGACGAGGAAGCCGGTCGTGCCCTGCCGCGGATCGGCTTCGAGGCGGGCCGCCTTGAGCTCCAGGTCCGGGGCGTAGCGGGGGACGGGCGGGAGGGGAGTGACGCAGGTGGCCGCTCGCCGGCGTAACTCCCGCGCGAGTTCTTCCGTACGGGCGAGAGCGCCGATGCGGCGGCCGACGCGCTCCAGCCAGCGCTGGGGGCGGGCGGGATCGAGGAGGAGTTCGTACGTACGGTCCAGGGCGGGTGATTCGAGCTGCCGGAAGACCAGCAGGAGGCGCCCGCCGCGCCGTACTAGCGTGTGCAGCAGCTCGACCGTCTCCAGCGGCTGCAGGGCGTCGTCCACACCGCGGGCCACGGTGGTCAGCGGCAGGGCGTCGGCCGCGATGCGCGCGGGCATCGGCAGCAGGCCGGGGCCGTCGAGCGCCATGCCCTCGGCGATCTCCTGGGCGATCTGCGCGGGGGTCTTGCCGCTGACGTCGACGGCCAGGTCGAGGCTGCCCGCGCGGGGGGCGGTGCCGGTGTCGTCGGGGCAGGAGGCCGCGATGGAGGTGCGGGGGGACCGCTCGCGGTCGGCGAGGGTGAGGGTGGTGCGCAGCGCGAGGGCGGCGTCCTGGTCCTCGTCCCGTACGAACGTGATCTCCACGTCGGCCAGGTCTTCCTCGCCCGCCAGCCAGCGGGTGAGCCAGCGCGCGAATCCGCGGTCGGGGAAGGGGCGGGGGGCGGGGCGCGGGGTTTCGTCGGTGAGCCCTGGGTGGGCGGGGCTGCCGGGGCTGGTGGTGAGGGCCGCGGCTCGGCCGGGACCGCCGTTGAGGCCGCCGTCGAGACTGCCGTCGAGGGCGGTGGGACCGGCGGCGAGGGTGGCCGGACCGGCTGCGAGGGTGGCGGGGTCGGCCGTGAGGGTGGGCGGGACCGGGGGCCGGCCGCTGACGAAGCGTTCGCGCACGAGGTCGAGGTGCTTGACGATCGTGCCGGTCGGGATCATGTAACCGTGCCGGTAGTGCGCGCCCTCGCGTTCGGAGTCGAGCTTGCTGACGACGATCCCGATGACGCGGCCGGTGCGGTTGTCGACGACTCCGGCGCCGCTGAAGCGCCGCATGAGGGTGTCGGCTTCCGTGACCGGATCGATCTGCACCCACTCGTCGCCGGGCCCGCCGGGGCCCTTGATCAGCGCCTCGGCCCACTTGCCGCCGGTGATGCGCGAGGGGTAACCGGCGAAGTGGACCCGGCGGTTCCAGATGGTCGGCAGCCGGTGGAGGGTGGCGTGCGAGGTGACGGGTGGCGGCCCGGCGAGCTGGAGGAGTGCGAGATCGCCGCTGTGGTCGTCGGCGCGGGGGACCCAGTGTTTCGGTACGACGGTGGCGCGCAGACCGGCCGGATTACCGCCGCCGGAGCCGGGGAACTCGACGATCACGAACGGCTGGTGGTCGTCGGTTCCGGCGATCCTGATGACATGGGCGCAGGTCAGCACGAGTCCGTCGCCGAGCAGCACACCGGCTCCGAGCACCTGGCCGCGCGGGTCGCCCATGCGCAGCCGGACGCGCCAATTCTCTTGATCAGTACGGAAGTTGGTCTCACTGATCGATGCCCCCATGCTGTACCAGCATAGTCGCGGTAGGTGACAATGGGGCCTCGGCTGCAGCGGGGGATGTGAGCAGGTTGAACATGGACGACGCGGCGCAGGGTGTGGAACTGGCGGACGTGATCAGCCAGGTGCGAGCCGATCTGGAGGAGGCTCAGCGCCGGGGCAGGGAGAGCGGGCTGCGTTTCCGGGTGGAGAAGGTGAGCCTGGAATTCACGGTCCAGGTCCGCCGCGAGACCGGCGGCAAGGGCGGCCTGCGCATCGGGGTGGTCACGGCGGACGTGGGCAGGACGACGGCGAACGACACGAGCCACCGCATCCAGGTGGAACTGCAGCCACGGGGCCGGGACGGTGACGGCTTGGTGGACGTGGGCGGCGAGTTGGCAACGGATCCGGAGGACGACTGAGGAGGGGGCGGGGGCGCGGCGCTGAATACCGCGCAACCCCTGTCTAGCACCCGTGACCTCATGCATAGTTGGCGCCTTGAACTACTGGCCGGCCGACTGTTCAGGTGATCCACAAGCTCCACAAGCTCAATTAGCTCGGGCGCGAGAAGGTCCTCATGGTGTGCGAACGGTGCGGTGGCGGACAAAGGGCAGCGCTGCCGGGCATGGGCTGCCCGGTCTGTGGGACAGTCGCGGGCGACGGCCGGGTGGCGAGCGGGTCCTGGGTCGCCCGCGAGACCGTGGTGGGCCGGCTGTCCACACTTTCCCGCACCCGGAAGGCGCTGCTGGCGACGGCAGTTGTCGTCGTACTGGCGGTGCTCGTCACGTCGGCCACGCTGCTGGCCGACACGGACGGCGACAGCGACGGCGGTACGTCGGGCGGCCCGGCGGGCAACGCGGACGACCTGGCCCGCGGAGTACCGACCCGGATCGGCCCGACCGGCCCGCCCGGCACTCCGGCGAAGCCGACCCCGAGCCGGGACCGGAGCAGCCCGCCCGCCAATCCCCGCCCCCCGGAGAAGAAGCCGCCCAAGCCACCGCCCGTCCAGCATCCGCACCCCTCGTACACGGCATGGGCGGGACCCGGCTGCTCCTCCGGCCACTACGAGGAGTCAGGCAGGTTCGAGAACGGTGACGCGGGCTGGTACACGGTCAAGTCCGGCGGGTGGGAAGACCGTTCTTGCGACGGACGCTTCTCCGCCGTCCCCATGTCGGGCTCTCCCGACAAGGACCGCGACAACTCCGCGACCTGGTCCTGGCAGGTCGGCGACAGCTTTGACGAGTGCGCGCTGTCCATGTACGTACCCAAGAGCCATCGCGACACCGACGTGGCGGGCAACCCCACCTTCTACCGGCTGCTCGCCGACCCCGACGACAAGGAGTCGTCGTACGCCGCCTTCGCCGTACGCCAGACCGCCCACCGGGGCAGCCTGGTGTCCGTCGGAAGCTACGAGGTCAAGGACGGCAGGCTCGCGGTACAGCTCCTCGACCGGGGCCGCGACTGGGGCGACGCCGACTTGGTCGGCGCCCACCACGCGGCGGCCCAGATGAAACTGACCTGCCGCGAGTAACAACTCCAGCCACTACCCCACTACCACCCAACCACCACCTCAGCCACCGCTCCCCAGCTGATGCCTCAGACCCCCGACGTGCCGTCGATGCGCTCCCGCACGAGGTCCGCGTGGCCGTTGTGCCGGGCGTACTCCTCGATCAGGTGCACGTAGATCCAGCGGAGGCTCATTTCCTGGTCGCGGTACTGCACCGTCTCCGTCAGTGCCCGCCCGGCACATATCTCACGACCACGGGCGATCTCGTCCCGCCAGACCCGCAACGCGTCGTCGATGCCCCGCCCCTCGACGAGCCCGAACCCCCTGTCGGTCCCATCGCCGTCCGCGCCGTCGTCCTCCCCGTACACCGCCGGGACGTCCAGACCCGCGACCACCCGCTGGAACCAGTTGCGTTCGACCTCGGCCATGTGCTGGACAAGCCCGAGCAGCGTCAACGACGAGGGCGCGACAGACGCCTCCCGCAACCGCCGGTCGTCCAGCCCCTCGCACTTCATGACGAGCGTGGCCCGTTGGAACTCGAGCCAGCCCTCCAGTGTGGTCCGTTCGTCGGCGTTCATGGGCGGGATCGGACGTCCGCCAAATGTGTCGGCATTCATGCACGCAAGCCTGCCACCCACCACTGACAGTCCATGGGCGGCCACCGACACCTGACCGGTTGGCCAACTCGCTCCAGCCCCCTGCGCCCCAGCGCCAAGGCGCGAGGGCGCAGGGGCGGGCCGGTTCCCTACTTCTCCTCCTACTGACTTCTCCTGCTACTGCACGTCGACGTAGTCGCCGGCTGCCGAGACGGCAGGGGTGGTCGTCGTACCGGCGAAGCTCCAGCGCCAGTAACCGTCCGTGGATGCGGTGACGGTAGTTGTGAGACCACCAGTGCTGGAGGTGTTCACGGTCTTGACGGTGCTGTACGTACTGGTGCCGGCCTTGCGGAACTGAAGCTTGACCGGCTGGGCGGTGTAGCCCGCGTAAGCGCCGGTGTCCCAGTTCGCGCGGGACAGCTTGCCGGTCACGGTGAGCGTCTTCCCGCTGGCCACCGGCTCCGGACCCGCGTTGACGGTCAGCGTGGAGTGCCGCTGTACGCGGGTGGTCGTGTAGGCGTCCCTGACAGCCCAGCTGTCGTCCTCGGCCGACACCTCGACACCGACCTTCCACGTCCCGGCGTCGGCGTTGGTGAGCCACCAGTTCGGCTCGAACGTGAACGTCTTGGAGCAGGTGGAGGTGGTCGAGCTGGCGGCGACGCAGTCGGCCGGAGTGGTGTTCTGGTCGGGCGTGATGTAGCCGTCGGGGTTGTCGGGATCGGAGCCGCGCCACAGGTGGAAGTCGGCGTCCCAGATGCCCGAGGGGTCGGTGGCGGTCACCGAAACCATGACCGTGGTGTCGGTGGTGCCAACCACTATGTTCTTGCCGCCGTTGACGGCGACGCCGTTGATCTGGATGTCGCCGACGGTCTCGTCCGCGTACGCCGCAGGGACGGTGAGTCCACCCAGTGCGGCGGCAGCGGTGAGCACAGCGAAGATTGCGCGCTTGCGCATGAATCTCCCCAGAGTATGAAGACGCACCCGCCGGATGCACGACACGGCGAGCGAATGAGCGGCCCACTGTAAACACCCACCCACGCCACCACAACGCCGGGTCAGCGCTACTCGCGCACTGCAACGGCCGAAGGCCGTGGGCCAACGCTCCCCGTTCTCCCCTGGTCAGGGCGCGCAAGCACCTTTGCGCGCCCTGGGTCAATGCAGCCCTTCGACGGCTTTCACTATCAGCGCGCGGGCTGACGCCCCGTACACCGCCATGCCCCGCAGTTCCTCGAACGCCTTCAAGTACATGGTGATCTCGCAGGGCCCGTGCTCGGCCTGCCTGCCGACCGCCGACGATCCTGACGACCGCGGCCCCCTGTTCTCCCTCCGGGGAGGGTAGGGGGCGCTCACCTGCGTTGGTTGCGCGCACCCGTGAGACCCCGGCGCCGGGGGACCAGCTCCTGCTCCGGTCCCTCGTAGCCGGCGATGTGCATAGCGCCGCTTCGCTGGCACCGGATGCGGCAGACCGCCGCCAAGCAGCGCGCGGGGGGAGTCCTGGGATGAGGGCGGGTACGTCTTCGGCACACGCAACGGCCGACCGGTCGAGCCGCGCAACGTGTGCCGCTCCTTCACCCACGTTGCCGAATCCGCCGGCCTCCGCGTGATCCGGCTGCGTGATGCCCGGCACGGCTGTGCGTCGCTGCTCACCGCGGTCGGGGTGGCTCCCCGTGTCGTGATGGAGATCCTCGGGCACAGCCAGAAGAGGCGGCCCGGTCGTGATTGCCCGATGCCGTTGAGTCGAACGTGAATGTCAAAGACCACCCCTCAACGCTGAGGGGTGGTCTTTTCGTTGGTGCCCCCGGCAGGATTCGAACCTGCGACACCCGCTTCAGGAGCGAGGTGAGGCCAGTTGGGCTGTGACCTGCCGCATGACGGCTTCGGCGGATGTCGGCTGCTGTCCCTGCCAGTTACCGGGGCTCCCCGTGACTCCCCGCCCGATCCGGCGCGGTTGTGGCACGGACTGCAGTTGACGGAGCTCTCGTGAGAACGGTCAACAACGGTGGCCCGTCAGCCTCCTGGGTTGAGGGGCCACCGTGAGCGGGCGAATGTCAGGCAGCCGCGGCGGCCAGCTTCGGGTTCGGGCCGTGCTCATTCTCCTCCGGCTTGCCGTCGCTGGCCAGGAAGACCAGCAGGACGATAACTCCCACCAGCGGGACCAGGGCGATGAGCAGCCACCAGCCGGAGCGTCCCGTGTCGTGGAGGCGGCGGACGCTGACTGCGAGGCTGGGGAGCAGGACGGCGAGCTCGTAGATCACGGCGATGACGCCGGTGCCAAGGAGGCTGATGTCGATGGCCATCAGCGCGATATAGATGATCGAGCTGATGAGCGTGAACATCCAGTATTCCTGGCGGCGGGCGCGCCCGCTGAATGCGGCGTACTTCTTGAGGACGTCGATGTACCAGTGCATGGGTCCCCCCAGGGACGAGCGGTGGGGGCCGGTCCGAAAGAACAAGCCAGCGCGGAATGTAGATGGCCTGATGTACACCGGTCAAAAAGTTATCGGGCAGCGGCCGATCGGTGACCAGGGATGGCCCGATAAGCCCCGAGTTCACCTACTTTGAAATTCGTGATTTCGTGACGGATCAGGCCGGTCCCGGCGAGGCAGCCGTCGATGATCTGCTGCGGTACTGGATCTCGCGCACCCCCGGCCGGCGCCGCCGCGCTGTGCGCGGCACCTCTGATCTCTGCATCAGACAGCACCGCTGTTCAGGAGGCCGGGAAAGCAGACGCCTCAAGCGTCAACTGTGGTGTTCTCCCGAGCTTCCACCGCGGTGCCCCGGTGCCGGTGCCCTGGTGTTGTTGCTGCCTTCCGGGGGCCACTCCGGCGCCTTGCGCGAAGGGGAGGAAGCCCTCCCGTGTGGCTGGGCAGTGCTGCGGCGGGCTGGCAGTCGATCGGCTCGCCGCCCGAACCTGGTCGGGCAGCGAGCACTTGATGAAGTAGGGAAACTTCATGGACCGGCTGCTCAAGAGGCGTCCCGGCCCGCAGTGACCGTGCCCGTTGATGTCATCCGTAGATGTCAAAGACCCCCAGCCATGATCGGCTGGGGGTCTTTTCGCTGGTGCCCCCGGCAGGATTCGAACCTGCGACACCCGCTTTAGGAGATTTCCCTGGGCGGGGCTGTGACCTGCGCAAATGTCTGCTGCTAGCTGTCTGGCCTGGGAAAACTCTACTCGGCAGTTCTCACGTGTTCGCGAGGCTTCCCTGCCTCATGTGTGCCGAATCCGTTCCGGCCGGCCACTTGGTTGGGGGCGGTACCTGTTGACGAGGACGACCAGGCGCACGCCGTAAGAACTGCCGCTGTCGCTCGGCGGCCAGGCTGACGGATGCCCCGCCCTCGTCCCAAAGTTGTGAGCGGGCAGGCGGAAACCCGTAACCTGGGACCAGCAGCAGTACGCAGCCCGATGCACGCGGAGGGGATGCCGATGACCACAGCTCCGAGCGGTGTGCCTCACCCGCCGCGCCCGTCGCCGCATCCGCTGCGGACCATCCGTGACATCCGGGAGTCCCTGCCTGAGGACCAGCGTCGGCACTTCGACGCGGAGCTCGCCGACACGGAGATCGAGGCTCTGCCCGAGATGCTGCACCGCTGGGTGACGCTGAGCAACGACGGCTTCGAGGAATTCCTGCTCTCCCGGCCCTTCGAGGGTCTGGAGTTCGGCGCCCGCTCCTACGATGCGCAGACGGACGCCGAGTGATCTACCTGTTCGACACCAATGTCGTCGCCGAGCTCACGACCCGGGCGAAGCCCGACCCGCGCGTCCTGGCCTGGTTCCGGTCCACGGCCCGCCCCAACCGCTTCCTGAGCGTGATCACCGTCGCCGAGATCGAGGCTGGCGTTGCCGCCGCCCCGGACCCCGTTAGGCAAGCCCGCTACGCACAAGCCCTCGCTGCGGTACGGCACGAATTCCGTGACCGCATCGCACCGATCGGCGAACCGGAAGCGGCCGCCTACCTCACCATCCACAAGACGCTCAAGGCCGCCGGCACCAGCATCGACCCACCGGATGCCCTGTGATCGCCGCCACCGCCCTGGCCAGCGGCTGGACGGTGGCCACATGCAACATCAAGCACATGGCCCGAACCGGGGCTCTGGTGGTCAATCCGTGGGAGCAGCAACTGTAGGTGGCCGCGGCGTCGGTGCCGTATGTGTGCTGCCACCGCAGAGGCCCTCCCGTCCGCCGGACGGAAGGGCCTCTGACCTGGTGTTCTGCTGTGCCCCCGGCAGGATTCGAACCTGCGACACCCGCTTTAGGAGTGGGATCGAATCCGTGCCGGGCGGTTCCAGACCGTGCCGCGCGGTGCTGTTCTGCCTAGTCAGTGCCACGCGGCATGGTGTTCCGTCCGGCGTATGAAGGCTCCTGCTGCTCCGTCCGCTCACGCATCGCTCACGCGTGATGAGGACAAGGGGCTCCCCATCGGTCGGCACAGCGCCCCGCCGCCCCCACGTCCGCTATTCCACCAGGGTCAGCTCGTCAGTTGCTTCGAGGCCCACAGCCCGGACTGCTGCCTGGCAGAACTCCTCCGGCGGGCAGTACTGGTGCTCCAGGATGTAGTGCAGCACCAGGTTCGGCGCGGCGTAGCAGATGCCGTCGGCCCCTGTTATCCGGATTTCCGCTGAGCCGAGCAGGACCTTCGTATCGCCGACTGGTCCGCCGAAGACGAAGGGCCTGCCCGCGTCACAGAACTCGCAGTGATGAATGCCACGCATCTGGTTCTCATACGTGACGCACAGAACCTTCAGGGCGTTCACCACGCGTTCGTCCACGAGCCCCTTGGAGTACCTGTGCTCCGCAGATAGCCATCCCACGTTGAGCATGTCGCGAGGCGACTGATCGTAGGCATACGGGGACAGGTCAGGATAGTAGGTCATCTGCTGCTCCTCAGCGTCGTGGATCGCAGTGCTTCCGGCAGATCGCGAGGTGTACCGGGCCCATGTTGGGCTTGAGGATCTCGCTCAGCAAGGTGTCTCTGCTCACCGTGATCGATCCAGACATCATCCTGAGGTCATCCCCGGGCGCTACTGTGTAGTTCGGGAGCGACTTGCCAGGCCCGACGATCTCTGACGGTTTGATCTTTTCTCCCTTCTCGACCGCGAGGCCCACCGACTGCCGAAGACCAATGCCGTCCTCTACGTAGAAGTATCCCCAGGTTCCGCTGGGCATCCGCGTGTCGCCCGTGCCTCGAACGTACCAACCATGCCCAGCAATGACGGCTTGTCCATCCGCACGACCACCCGGGATGCGCGTCGCCGCAGGACCTACACCCTTGCCGTGCGTGGGAACGTTATGCCCGCGAACTGTGGGATTCACAGCATTCCGCTGCCAGCCGGAGAGCCCACCGAGCCCTGTGAGGGCGATCTGCCCCGCGAGTTCGTCTGCGGCCTTGCTGTAGGCGTCGTACAGCGCCTCGCACCCTTGGCCGCGGAACATCTCGGCGGCCCGGTAGAGGCGGTAGGCGGGTCGGACGGGGAGGTACTTGTCGAGGAAGCCGCCGGCGCCGCCGTTCGCGCCGGTGAAGGCGTTGTAGACGTCTCCGACGAATTCGAAGGGCAGTTTGAGGCCCTGGACGAAGCCTTCGCCGAAGACCTTGAGTCCCTCGCCGAGGGACTCGACGTGATCGTCGGTGGGGTCGTCCGGGCTCCATCCGGTCGGGTCGGTGTACCGGGTGGGTGTGTTGTTGGCGTAGGCGTAGGCCGAGATGGAGGGGGTGCCGGTCGGCAGGACGGCGGGGTCGGTGCCGGTGAATCGTCCGGTGGCCGGGTCGTAGTTGCGGGCGCGCAGGTAGTAGCCGGCCGCGCTGGTGGCGGGCTCGGTGTAGGCGCCCGTGTAGGTGAAGGGGTTGGCCGGCGGGTTGGCGGCGACGTCGGTCCTGGTGGCTTCACCGAACGCGGTGTAGTCGTAGCGGATCCGCGCCGTTCCGGCCGCGTCGGTCACGTCGGTGACGGAGCCGAGCTGGTCATGGTGGAAGTAGTAGTTGCTGCCGCCGGCGGTTTGGGCCTGGACCTGGCCGAGCGGGTTGTACTGGTATTCGGCGGTCATCGTGCCGCTGGGGTTGTACTCGGCCCCGATGGTGGCGAGAGAGCCGTTGAGGTCCCACGAGGTGGTCCGCAGGACGGTGGTGCCCTTGGCGGCCTTGGTCCGGTGACCGTCTGCGTCGTAGGTGAAGGCGTAGGTGCCCGACTCGGTGGTGAGAGAGGTCAGTTGGTTCTTCGCGTCGTAGGCGAAGGTGTTGGCCCCGTCCGAGGTCTGGTTTCCGTCGGCGTCGTAGGTGAAACCGCGGTGGTTGGAGCCGGTGGTGGTGGCGGTGAGTTGGTCGGCACCGTCGTAGGTGTAGGTGGTCGTGGCACCGGGTTTGGTCTGGGTCTTGCGGTTGCCGACGGAGTCGTAGGTGTAGGTGGTGGCGCCGGGGAGGTCGGGGCAGGAGGTGGCCTGGGTGCCCGAGGCGCAGTCCGTGAGGAGCCGGTCGGCGCTGTCGTAGGTGTAGTACTGGTAGCTCGCTGCCTGGCCGGCGCGGGTGACGGCGATCCGGGTGGTGCGCCCTGCGTCGTCGAGGGTGAGCTGCCGGCCGGTGAGAACGTCACCGTTCTTGCTGTTGGTGACAGTGTTCAGGCGTCCGGCGTTGTCGTAGGCGCGTTTCTCGGTGTGGCCGTTGGCTGTCGGGAGCGTGCTGGCAGTGAGTCGGCCCGCGGGGTCGTAGGCGTAGGAGAGGGTGCCTGCCGAGCCCGACTGGCTGGTGTGGCGCCCGTCGGCGTCGTAGCCGTAGGTGACCTTGCTGCCCGTGGCGGGGCCGGTCGCGATGGCGGCGCCTGTCAGGTGGCCCTTGCCGTCGCCGTTCCACGTGCGCAGCCGATTGGCGTTGTCCGGCGCGATGATGTCTTGGTGTGTGGCGGAGCCGAAGCGCCCCACGCTGGGGATTTTGTACGGCGTCCAATCGTCCGGTTGGAGGATGTATGTGCCGAACCCGCCGGTGCCGTTGCCCGGGTAGAAACGCAGCTTGTGGTTGGTGGTGTCGACGGCCAGGAAGTCGGCCTTGTCGTCGTTGTTGAACTCGCCTGGCACGAGCTGCATCGCGCCCCAGCCACCGCCGAGGTCGGTGCGGGCGTTGAAGCCGCCGGTGCCGTCTCCGGGGTAGAAGTACAGGTGGCCGTCGGACGGTTTGATGGCGAGGATGTCGAGCTTGCCGTCGCCGTTGTACTCGATGAGCACGATCCGGTACGCGCCCCAGCCGGAGCCCAGGTCGGTGCGGGCCTCGAAGTCGCCGGCGCCGTCTCCGGGGTAGAGGTACAGCCGGTTGGCGGTTGAGCTGATGGCCAGGAAGTCGGCCTTGCCGTCCTTGTCGAAGTCGCCCGGCGTCAATGTCATCGGGCCCCAGCCGGTCCCGAGATCGAAGGGGGCGGCGAAGCCGCCCTTCCCGTCGCCGGTGTAGCGCAGGAGGCGGCCCGTCGCCCGGTCAATCGCCAGCAGGTCGAGCTTGCCGTCGCCGGTGTACTCGATGGTGAGGATCTGCTGGAATCCACTGCCCGAGCCGGTGAGGATGGTGCCGGTGGCGAAGGTGCCGTCCGAACGGCCGAGGAAGGTGCGGATGCCGTTGGTGGCATCCGTCCGGACGACGTCCGTATATCCGTCTGCGTTGAGGTCCCCGGACGTCGTCTGGACGGCTCCGCTCCAGTCCAGTTGCCGGGGAGCGGTGTAGTCGATGCTGCGCGAGGTCAGACGTCCCGCGTCGTCGTAGGTGTAGCCGTACGAGCCCTTGCCCGTGCCCGGAGTGACGCTGGTCGGCCGTCCGACCGCGTCGTAGGTCATGGTCCGGGTGCCGGTGGCGTCCGTGACCGTCTTGCGCCGGCCCAGGGCGTCGTACGTGGCTGAAGCCTGGGGCGTGGCGTCGCTGTAGGAGACGGCGGTGGGCAGGCCGCGGGCGTCGACGGTGGAAGTGGCGGTGATGCCGCGGGCGTTGGTAACGGTGGTGGAGTTGCCGTCGGGGTCGTAGCCGACGGTCGTGGTGCGGCCGAGCGGGTCGGTGACGGAGGTCTGCCGTCCCGTGCTGTCGTACCCGTAGGTGGTGGTGTGGCCGTTAGGGTCCTTGCGCGTGGCGAGGTCACCGGCCGTGTTGTACGTGTAGCCGGTGACGGCGTTGTCCGGTCCGGTCACCTTGGTGATCCGGCCGAGTGCGTCGTAGTCGGTCCTGGTCGTTCTGTCCAGTTCGTCGGTCGCCGTCACGGCCTGGTTCGCCGCGTCGTAGGCGGTGCTGGTCGTCTTGCCCAGCGGGTTCGTCACCTTGGTCTGGTTGCCCGCGACGTCGTAGGCGTAGGCCGTGGTGAACTGCGCCGGGTTCGCGCCGGTGACGTTGCCCCGGGGGTCGACCTCGGTGGCCAGGCGGCCGTCGGCGTCGTAGGTCCAGGTGGTCTTGTGTCCCAAGGGCGTGGTCAGGCTCGTCCGGTTGCCGTCGGCGTCGTGGCCGAAGGACGTGACCTTGCCGAGCGGATCGGTAGAGGTCGCGAGCAGGCCCGTGTCGGTATAGGTGTGGCGGGTGACCTTGCCGCGAGGGTCGGTGCTGGTGAGGACGTTGTCGTTGCCGTCGTACGAGGTCTTGCTGATCTGCCCGAGAGCGTTGGTGACGGAGGTGACGCGGCCCAGCGCGTCGTGGCCAGTGGTGGTTACGGCCCCCGAGGGGTCGGTCACCTTGGTGCTGTTGCCGTTGGCGTCGTAGCCGTAGCTGGTGGTGAAGGCCGCGGCGTTCGCCCCGGGCACGTTGCCGCGCGGCGAGACGGTGCTGATCAGCCGGTTGGCCTTGTCGTAGGTGTGGGTGGTCTTATTGCCGAGGGCGTCCGTCACCGATGCCAGGTTGCCGTTGGCGTCGTAGGTGCGGGTCTCGATCTTGCCGGCCGGGTTGGTGGTCCTGGTGTGCCGACCGGAGGTGTCGTACGCGTAGGTGGTGGTGCGGTCCGCCGGGTCCTTCACCGAGGTGAGACGGCCCGCGTTGTCGTAGCCGTACGTGGTCGTGCGGCCCAGCGGGTCCGTCGCGGTGCTGAGCAGGCCGCGCCCCTCGTAGGTGTAGGCCGTGGTGAAGGCGTCCGGGTCGGCGCCCGCGGCATTGCCGCGCGGGTCGGTCAGCGCTGTGACCCGGCCGGCAGCGTCGTAGCGGAGGGTCGTCTTCTCACCCAGCGGCGTGGTCACCGCGGTGCGGTTTCCGGCCGCGTCATAGGCGTAGGACGTGGTCTTGCCCCGTGGTGTGGTGACACTGCTGAGGGCACCGCGAGCCGTGTACGTGTAGCTGACCTTGCCGCCGGCGGGATCAGTGCTGGATACGATCCGGTTGGCCGCGTCGTAGGTGTACGCCCAGGTCTTGCCCCGGCTGTCGGTATGCCTGGTCAGGTTCCCCGTCGCGTCGTACGTCCAGCTCTCCGTCAGCCCGGCCGAGGACGGGGACTTCCGCGTGGCCATCCGGCCTGCCGCGTCGTACGTCATCTCGGTGGTGTTGTTGTTCGCGTCCGTGATCGCGACGGGGCGCAGGTGGCGGTCGTAGCTGTACGAGACTTTTTTGCCGTACGGGTTGATGCTCTCCAGCAGCACGTTGCCGGAGTAGACATCGGTCCAGACGCCGCCATTGGGATCGGTCGTGTGGGACTCGCGTTTGTTGTCCCGCGTGAAGGTGGTCGTCTTGCCCGAGCTGTCCGTCTGGGAGGTGACCCGCCCTGCCGCGTCGTAGGTGTTGGAGACCTTTCCGCCGCCCCGGCCGGTGGCGGTGGCCAGCCGCTTGTTCGTGTCGTAGGTGTAGACCGATGTCTTGCCGGCCTGGTCCGTCGCGGATGTCAGCAGGCCGCCGGTGTAGCCGTACGAGACTGATGTCCCGTCAGGCAGCGACATCTTGGTCAGCAGCCCCGCCGCGTCGAGGGCGAACGGGATGGTCCGCCCCGCCGCGTCCTTCACGGACGTGAGACGGCCGGAGGTGTAGGTGAGCGTGAGTCCCTGGCCGCTGCGGTCGGTGATGGAGGTCAGCCGGCCCGAGGCGCTGTACGAGCGCCGGGTCTGGTCGGGGCTGGTGACGGTGAACGACGTATCCGCCTTGGCCAGCTTCAGCCCTGAGCCGGCTGGGGCGCTGTAGGTTCCGCCTGCCTGCTCTCTGAAGACGACCCGGGCGCCGTCGGCCGTCAGCAGCGTCGCGCTGGTGCCGGCCGCGATCGTCAGCGTGGAGTCGAAGGGAGTCGACCAGCCCCGGCCCAGGAGGCCGACGGTGGCCGAGTCGGAGCGGTACGTACGCTCCAGCGAGAAGGGGGTGCCGACACCCACCAGCGAGGCGTCCGTGCTCCGGTCGTAGAACATGCCCGTCGCGGTGTTGACCGGGTCCGCGCGGTACGCCTGCCCGTAGCAGGTGCAGAGTCCGGCCTGCGCCCCGGGAATGTCCGGGGTATAGAAAGCCTCGACGAGCGGCGAGGTCGTCCCTCCCGGGCTCGACGAACCGTCAGCTCCCATCAGGAAGATCCAGGCGTAGTACTTCTTGCCGTCCTGGAGATGCCCGCCGAGGAGGCTGGAGCTCCACCAGAAGCACTGGTCGGCGGGGTAGGAGTCGGACGCCCACCAGCCGTAGCACCAGGCCCCGTTCTCCAGGTACTTACCCGACGGGTCGTCGGTGGAGCGCTTGATCTCCTGCTGGTGAACCGGTCTCTGCTGCTCGTCCATGACGTACAGCCACAGCCCGGAGACGGACGAGGCTGAGACCGAGGAGAACTTCGTGTGCCCACCGATCGACAGTGTCGCCGGGTAGGCGGTCGCGTAGGAGGTGACCCAGTCCGGGTTGGGCACTCCTGCCGCGGCGCGCGCCCCGGAACCGGCCGCGGGCGCCGCCGCCGGGCCGTGTTCCAGCGGCTTGTCAGGTTTGGCAGCCGGCTTTGCGGACCGTTGCGGTGGCCTGGGTCGAACGAACTCGCGCATCGGCGAGTGATCGCCCCGGGAGCTGCCCACCTGTGCCCTGCGCTCTTTCAAGGTCATCGCCTTGGGCGGCTTCGGCAGGTCCTTCGCTGTGCGCATCTGCGCAGCCGGTACCGTGCGTTGCTCCCCCCGTTCGGCCGCTGGCCGGGCCCAGGCGGGATCTGCTACCCCGACAGTGGTCAATAGCGCTGATGCCAGGACGAAGACGATCCCGCGACGCGCGGATCCGAACATGTCTCACTCCACCCTCAATTGGAAACAGAAAGATCGTCTGCCACAGGGGGAAGCCGCAGGGCGGAACTCGAACAAATGGCGGAAACTTGCGTACTGCCCTCCCGGGCGCACCGATCACCTGCAGGGTTTGGATGGTCCTCGGGGCGTGGCGATCCGGATTGTCCGGACGGTCCGGCCCTCGGGAGTGTCCGGATGAAGCAGCGCCACACGCCGCGACAGCATGGGACCCCACAGAGGACCAAACGACGAAGAAGGCCCTGGTCTCCGACCAGGGCCTTCTTCGCGGAGCGGGTGACGGGAATCGAACTCGCGAAGTTGCCGTGTGATTGAGCAGCCTCTGGCAGGGGTGTCCTCAACCCACGCCTCCGCGCCAGAAATAGCGACCCCAAGGCCGACGCCGGCCCAAGGCCGACGCCAGCGCGCACCACTGCGCTGGGCTCCGACATGGTCCAGGCCCTCAAGCGGCTCCGTGTCCAGCAGGAAAGGGCCGCGAGAAGCGGGGCAGGGCATGGGGAATACTGGGCGCGTCTTTACCCGGAGCCGGCCACTTCTCCTCCCGCCAGACGCGGACCGCTTCCGCGTCCTGCTCGACGGCCCGCTTGTCCGGGCGCTGGAACGACAGGCCCCACCGGCGCAGGTACTTGCCCACCCCTTGCTCGGTCAGCCGCACCCGGTACAGCTTCGCGATCAGATCCCCCACCCCGGCCCGCGTCCACAGCTGCCCCGCCAACCCCAGGTCACAGGGCCGGTGATCCAGCACGGCCTGCCGGATCGCCTGCTGCTCGACCGCGCCGAGAGCCTGATGTTCGCCAACCCGGCGCCCACGCGGCTGGGCCACGAGCGCCTCGCGTCCGCCGACCAGCCACTTCGGCCACCAGTTGTCCACCGCCTTGAGCGAGACCTGGAACACCCCAGCGACATCCTCACGGTCGCGGCCCGCCACCAACGCGGCCACCGCCCGCATCCGCAGTGCCTCCTGCGCTGATGGCGACAACTGCCGCGCGTCCGCCACTAGTTCACTCACGCAGAGATCAACGACCCAGAACACCTACTGTTTCGGATCAATAGGAAGGTCTCCACGAAACGAGGGGATTGACATGGCAGCTCGGTCAGACAGTCGGGGCGAATTGTCCAGGCGGCTCCGCCCAGTGGGACCAGTGAAGGCGGAAAAGATCACGTGGGCACATTCAACGCGGCTGCAACTCCCCGACTGCTCAGCCCTGCGTTGGTGTGGCACCCAGATGGAGCCACTGGCGTCCCAACCCTTCCAGTCGCTGAAGCGCAGTGTGCGCGGAGGCGATTGCTCGGTATCCGCGGTTTGACCTCTCCACGACCGCGAGATGTGCTGATGCCAGAAAGGCGAGTGCGCTCGTCACCTCGTCCGCGTCCACGCGCTCTCCGCGAGTACGAAGTTCACGCCTGAGGTCGGTTACTTCCAGCCATGCACCTTCGTGCAGCGGGTCATCAGCCTCGATGAGGAGGATGTCGAGCAGAACACGTTCAAGCTGAGCGTGACGCAGTTGATCACGCCGAGCTTGGCGAAGCAGGTCGTCGCGCTGGTCGGCTGGCAAAGCGGGGTCGATGAGCGGGTGAAGAGACGCGGGAGTGAGAGGGGCGAGCGCCTGCGTCCGGACGGCTTCGGCCAGAGTGCCGGTATAGACAAGGGCGATTGAGGGTTCATCGTCGGCTTCTTGCTGCAGCCGGGGATCGAAGCCAGGTCCGACGAGCAGGGTGAGGTCGGCACCGACCTTGGCACGATGGACCGGAAGACGTGAGAGGGACTGATAGACGACGCGTCCCTTGGCGGACGTCTTGGCTTCGACGGTGACGACGCGACGGTACACGCCCACTCCAATACGGACGACGCCATCGGCGTTTTCCTGACCGCCGATGTGATGGCCCGGCATGCCGAGGTAGGCGAGGGCCGCGATGACTGCCCGCTCCAGGCGCTCGGGAGACGAACTTTCGTATGCTGCCGACTCCACTTCCACAGCAAGCGCTTCACCTTGCGCAGAAGCTGCTTTCGGCTCGGGCGCAATGGCGGTGTCGGGCTCTGGGGGCACCGCTGGGTCCAGCGGGGACATGTACGGGATTGCCGCCAGAATGGCGCGGCCCAGAGCCGTGACGCGATACGTGGTAGACGAAGGCTTGGCCACCAGGCCGCAGGCCAACAGCAGGTCCAGACGGGCCTTGATTGCGGTGGCGTGCAGTCGGCGACCGCCGGGGGGCGTATACGCAAGTGCCCGATCGGCGAGGCCAGCGGCGGTCGAAGTGGTCACGGTATCGAGTTCGTGAAGGATCTCCGTGAAGTAGAGGACGTGGCCTTGAATGATTCTGACCAGGTCGAGGGGCTCGTTGCTGACCACCCAAGCGGCGCCCGCCTCGGTGGCGGTCCAGCTGGTGGACGAATCGCGTCGGATCAGGCCCAGTGCTTTGGCTGCTTCCCGGGCACTCTTTGCACTCGACGCGGTCTTGATGCCTGGGAACGCCTCTTGGAGCAGTGCGGTGAACGCATCGTCGGTGATCGAGGGAATGGCTGCCTCCGTGAGGAGTCGCAGCGCCTCCAGCCGACCATCGTTGTCCTGCTGTCCCGGCACGTACAGTGCTGCAGCGTGGGGGCGGTCTCGCAATCCTTGCTGATCGAGCCGCTTGAGCAGCCTGGCCACGGCTGGTGGGGGTGTCGGTAGGTTGCCCGGCTCGTCGTCGATCTCCTGAGTGCCAGGGACGAGGAGAGGACGGATTTGCTGCCCCGTTGCGGTCAGATGTACCTGTCCGTCGAACAGGTCGGCCAAACCGAGGGCCCGCAACCAGTTCGTACGATCGCGGACAGGACCAGGTGAGTCCCAGGGGAGTCCGAAGCGTCGTGCAGTGTCCACCAACTCTTGGTGTGTTGCAGGCTGCTCGGCCAGTGCTCCCATCAGTTCTCCGATAAACCGGACATGCCGGTGGAAGATGCCGATCAGATCGCACGGATCACCGCTCTCCAGCCACTGTAGAGCTGACGCGGTTGGCAGGAAACGGTCTTCTACCCTGCTCAGCACTCCTGCTCGGGCGAGATCCGACAGTATGCGACTGGGAGATCGGTCCTCCACGGGAAGCGTGGAGTCCTGAGCCCGGCCATCGGCCGATTTGCGCAGATCGCTGATCAAGTTGCGCAGCTGGCTTTCCCACCCCGACACCGAGCCCGACATCTTGGGCGTTGAACTCGTACGCAACGACCAGGCGAGCGGATGAACCATCTTTCCCATGGGGCGGAACAATATTCACAGTGCTGAAACCAAAGGAAAGATGATAACGAATGATGCTGGATTGCTCGGATGGTTACCTTCGGGGTCTACTGATGACCGATTTCCGCCATCTCTGATCGGTTATGGTCTGGGCGGGCCGACCGGTCAGAGAGCGGTTGCATTGTGGACGTTTGCCCGCGTTGATGTCGTGGACGTACTTGGCAAGGCGCTCGCGGTTCTTGTCCGACAGGCCACGCGCAAGCGCCCACCCTCCGGATGGACGGTGAAGCAATGCAGGGGTACCCCAGTCCGCTCACGCATTCCACCCGCCTGAACGTGAGTCCGCCCGTTAGCGCAGCAACGTTGCGCCGGCCGCCCGCCTACCTGGCTCCCAAGAGACTCGGGCCACCCGCCAGGTGACGGCGAGCTGCTGCTCTGCCAGCCTGAGGGCGGCCAGCTGCCACCTGGGAGCAAGATGATCCTGAATTCAGAACGGTTCCCGAGATTCCGCGATGAGCCTTCCAGATCGCCGCCCCGAGTTGTATGTGTCCCGAACTACCCTGGCGATTCCCTCTACTACGACATCGAGTCGACACGCCGACGGCTCAGCCATGGCTTGGACCTCACCAGCCGTCTCACGGTCGGCGAGTGGCTGGATATCTGGCTGGCGGGCAAGAGGGGGCGGCAGAGCGCGATCAGCCGCGACGAGAGCAACATTCGTGTCCACCTCCAGCCGCGCATCGGACACCTACGGCTGGACCGCCTTCGGGTCACCCACCTGTCGGAGATGTTCGAGGCCATAGCCGAGGCCAATGTCGAGATCGCCGAGGGGAACGCCGCACGACGCAAGGCGTTTGAGGATCTCGCACAGATTCCCTGGAAGGGACGGGAGCCCCGTGCGCGTCGTAAAGCGATGAAAGCGGCCATCGCGGAGATGGATCCCTACCGCCGCATCGTCGGTCCGGCCACGCGCCAACGCGTTCGCTCCACACTGCGGGCCGCTTTGAACGCCGCGATCGCCCAGCAGTTGATCACCTTCAACCCGGCCGCCCATGTCGAGTTGGACGCGGGCAGGCGCCCCAAGGCGCTGGTGTGGACCGAGGAGCGCATCCTCCACTGGAAGCGCACCGGCGAGAAGCCCTCACCGGTGATGGTCTGGACACCGGAGCACACGGGCCGCTTCCTCGACCATGTCGCCGAGGACCGCCTGTACGTGCTGTTCCACCTGGTCGCCTTCCGTGGACTGCGGCGAGGTGAGGCATGCGGTCAGAGGTGGACCGACACGCACCTGGACGCCGGGCTCCTCACGGTCGCCAAGCAACTCGTGGTGAACGGCTGGGAGGTGTACGAGGACGATCCCAAGACCGACGCCGGAGCGCGCACCATCGCCCTCGACTCCGACACGGTCCAGGCCCTCAAGCGGCACCGCGCCCAGCAGGACAAGGACCGCGAGGAGTGGGAGAGCGCGGCTGGGTGGAGACCGGAAGGGTTTTCACCCGCGAGAACGGAGAACTGCTCCACCCCGCCAACGTCACACGGCGGTTCATCGAGCTGTACGAGGAAATCGGTCTTCCGCCGATCCGGCTCCACGACCTCCGTCACGGTGCCGCGACCCTGGCTCACGCGGCCGGTGCCGGCCTGAAGGACATCCAGGAGATGCTCGGCCACTCCTCGATCACCATCACGGCCGACACGTACACGAGCCTGCTCCCCGAAGCGGACCTGGCGATCGCCGAGGCCGCAGCCCGGCTCGTACCGCGAGCCCGTGCCACCTCCGAGAACACCGCTCTCGAAGCGGAGTCCGAGCCTGACGACGCGGAGAAGCCCGACCCGGAGTCCGTGCCGGATGATGCTGATCCGTTGGGCGGTATTTCGGAGATCAACTCTCCGTCCGCTGACGCACCGCTCACGCAAACGGCCCCGGACGAGGAGTCCGAGGCCGACTAGAGCGCCTCCCTGGGGGATAAACCCCAGGTCAGAGCGGTAACGCGTTGTGCCCCCGGCAGGATTCGAACCTGCGACACCCGCTTTAGGAGAGCGGTGCTCTATCCCCTGAGCTACGGAGGCGTGGCCCGGTGGTGTGGGCCGAGGGTTAGCGTACCGGGTCGGGGGGCCGGTGTGGGAATGGGTTCTGCGGTGTGGTGGCGTCGGGGTGGCGGGGGAAAGGTGGGGGATGCATCGACCTTGACCGGGAGTGGGGGCGGGCGTAGCGTCCGGGGGGCTGAGCAAGCGCTTAGAGAGGTTCTTCCGTGCCGAACAGTGATCCGTTGCGCGCCGCCGAAGCCGCGCTGACCGCCCCCGGGGCGCCCTTCGAAGTCGTGCGTGCGGAGGACGGGAGCCCGTTGTACGCCGGTGGGCCGCGGACGCTGCGGGAGTTCGTCGAGGCGGTCTGGGCGTACGGGGATCAGGTCTTTCTCGTCGCGGAGAGCGGGGCTTATACGTACGGCGAGTTCTTTGCCGCCGCCTCGGCTCTGGCTCGGCGGTTCGTCGGGGAGTACGGGCTCGTTCCCGGCGATCGCGCCGTTATTGCCATGCGTAATCACCCTGAGTGGCAAGTCGCCTTCTGGGGTGCCCAGTTGGCCGGGCTCGTCGCCGTGCCGCTGAATGCCTGGTGGACCGAGGCTGAGTTCGCGCACGCGCTCGACGACTGTGCGCCGCGCGTCGTGCTTGTAGATGGGGAGCGGTTGCCGAGGGTTGAGGCGTGGCTCGCGGGACAGTGGGGTGCGCAGGGGGAGGGGTGGCAGGAGGGGCAGCCGGGGCGGCCACGGGTTGTTGTGTTTCACGGGGGCGGTGGGGAGTGGGGTGAGGCGTACGAAGGGATTCGGGTGGCCGATCCGCTCCTCGGGCCGCCCGATGTCGACGTACGGGGCGAGGACGACGCGACGATTATCTATACGTCCGGCACCACCGGGCGGCCCAAGGGTGCCGTCGCCACCCACCTCGCCCAGGTCGGCGCCGCCACCCACCCCCGGTTCCACGCCGCGCTCTCCGCGCTCGGGCGCGGGCAGGTTCCGGGGCAGGGGCCCGCCCCCGTATCGCTCATGACGTTCCCCTTCTTCCATGTCGCCGCCTTCACCGCCCTGTACTCCGTCATGGCGGCCGGCGGCACCCTCGTCCTCATGCGCAAGTGGGACGCCGCGCAGGCGCTCGCGCTGATTCGCGAGCACCACGTCACGCACTACGCCGGTGTCCCGGCCACCGCCCTCCAGTTGCTTGACGCCGCCGAAGCGGCCGGGGACGAGCTGGCGAGCCTCACCATGCTCAACACCGGCGGGGCCGCCGCGCCCGCCGAGCTCGTCGGGCGGCTCACCGCCCGGTACGGCGAGCGCATCGAGCCGCGCAACGGCTACGGGCTCACCGAGACCAGCGGCGGAGTCCTGGCCAACTTCGGGGCGGCGTACCGCGCGTATCCGGGCAGTGTCGGCCGGCCCGCACCCGGCATGGAAGTGCGCATCGCCGGGCCGCAGGGGCAGGCGCTCCCCGAGGGTGAGGTCGGTGAGCTGTGGCTGCGCGGGCAGTCGCTCATCAGGGGGTACTGGAACGACCCCGAGGCGACCTCACAGGCATTCGCCGACGGCGGCTGGTTCAGGACCGGGGACCTCGCGACCGTGCGCGACGGCCGCGTCAGCATCGTCGACCGCATCAAGGACATGGTCATCCGCGGCGGCGAGAACGTGTACTGCGTCGAAGTGGAGAGCGTGCTGCACGATCATCCGGACGTGCTCGACGCCGCCGTGCTCGGCGTCCCGCACCCCGTCCTGGGGGAGGAAGTCGCCGCCGTCGTGCAGGTGCGGCCGGGAGCCACGGCCGGTGCGGACGAGCTGCGCGCACATGTCGGCAAGCACCTCGCCGCGTTCAAGGTGCCCGCCCATGTGCTCGTACGGGACGAACCGCTGCCCCGCAACGCCACCGGGAAGGTCCTCAAGAGGGAGCTGCGCACCACCGCGGGCCTCCTCGTCAGCGGCGGGTGACGCGCACCCGGAAGTTGCCGCGCTCGTCCTCGTCCGTCACCGAGATCCGCACCCCGTACTGCCGGTCCTTGAACGTCTCGCCCTCCCCGAACGGCGCGTCCGACAGCTCCGCGTGCACATTGGGCCGCCGCGTGCAGCCCCCGCTGTCGCGCTCACTGTCGGCGACGGTCACCGGGCCGTTGCCCGTGTCGACGTCGGCGTCGACCCGGTAGATCAGGACGCCCGGCTTGCAGACGGCCTCGTCGTTGCCCGCCCGGGTGCGTACCTCGACCGCGTATCCCGTCTTCTCGGTCAGGGGTACGAACACCAGCTTCGCCCTGCCGTCGCCCCCGCCCCGCGCGGCGAGCGGCGCCAGGATGTGCTCACTGGTCCCGGGCGCGGACGCGCAGCGGATCTGATCGCTGTCGAGCCAGCCCAGCTTCCACTTGTGCCAGCCCAGCAGGTCGTTGTTGGCGCCCCAGTCCTCCGACATGATGTCCCAGTGCCCGACCGCGCCCCCGCCGTCCACGGTGTAGAGGTCCGGCAGCCCGAAGACGTGGCCGTTCTCGTGCGGCAGCACCCGGTAGCCGGTCTCGCCGTACGAGCCGGACCCGTCGTCCTGGCGGCTGTAGACGAACGACGTGTTGGCGAGCGGGACACCGTCGGCGCGCGGCGCGTCGTCGTTGCCGGAGAAGGTGACGGACAGGACGGTGTCCAGGGCCGAGGGGCCGGCATTGGGCGTCACCAGGACGTTGACCAGGTCGTACGCGCGGTAGTTCACCCGGTCGTCGGTCTCCGCGATGATGTCCTGGACGAGACTGCGGTAGCCGGGTTCGTACGGTGAGCCGCGGTCTATCCCGTACGCCGCGAAGGGCATCGGCATCCGCACCCAGTCGGTGAACGGCGTGACGGGCCGGTAGCGCAGCCGCCCGTACGAGCCGGTCGCGAACCACTTCGTCGTCTGCGGGAAGAACTCCTCGAACCGGTCGCGCGCCGGGCCCTTCCCCGGCGCGTCCGAGAAGTCGATCATGAGGGTGAGGGCGCGTACGTCGCCCGTGGAGCGGGCGAATCCGGGCGGCGTCGGCAGTCCTTCCGACATCTGTACGCCCATGGTGCCCGAGATCCTGCACGGCTTGAGGGCGGCTTCGTCGGCCACCGAAACCGCCTGGTCGGCGGCGGCCACCGGTCCGGCCGACGCCTTGGACCCGTCGGCCAGCGGGGAATCAGCGGAGGTCAGGGAGGTGAAGGCGAGGCCGGTGAGGGCGGCCACGCTCACTATGTGGCGGGGCTTGCGTATCCGGGGGCGGGTCTGCTGCATAGATTCGCCTTCGGGTCCGCGGCAGCCGGCCGTCCCTGACTGCTCTCGTTCGATCACCCTGTGCCGGGGGCCGTCCGGGCGCCCGCTGGGTGGCCCGATCGTGGGAATTTCCGGGCGCGGAAGTGATCCGGGTCACAAGTGCGACTTCGGGAAATAACCGGGGACGGTCTCCCCGTTTACGCCTGTGTTCGCCGAAGCGGGGACTCGGTCCCCGGTTCGGTTCGGTCCTCGATTACGTACGAGAGGGAGCGCCGTGGTCACCGAAACCGACACCCGCACCGAAACCGCGCAGCGCACCGAAACCGCGCGGGGCCGGACGACGCGGACGACGCGCCCGCGTGCCGACGCCGTGCGCAACCGGGAGCGGATCGTCGCGGCCGCGCGCGAGATGTTCGTCGAGTTCGGCCCCGAGGTGCCGCTCGACGAGATCGCCCGCCGTGCGGGCGTCGGCAACGCGACGCTGTACCGCCACTTCCCCGACCGCGACGAGCTGATCCACCACGTCGTCGTCTCCGTCATGTCCCGCACCACGGACCAGGCGGAAGCGGCGACCGCCGAAGAGGCCGACGCGTTCGACGCGCTGCGCCGCTTCGTCCACGCGGCCGCCGACGAGCGCATCGGCGCGCTGTGCCCGATGCTCTCCGGCGGCTTCGACAAGGACCACCCGGAACTCCTGGCCGAGCGCGGGCGCCTCGAAGAGGCCGTCGACCGCCTCATGACGCGCGCCCGGCAGGCCGGGCGGCTCCGCGACGACGTGGCCGTCGGCGATCTGATGGTGGCGCTCTCCCAGCTCACCCGGCCGCTGCCCGGCAGCGCCTGCGTGAACTTCGACCAGTTCGTACACCGCCACCTGCAACTTTTCCTCGACGGCCTGGAGGCACCGGCGCGCTCCGTTCTCCCCGGTTCTCCCGCGACCTTGGAGGACCTGCGCCGGGAGTCGTGACGCTCTCCTGACTCCCGACTCCCGACTCCCGCCCCCTGCCCACGTAATTACGTACCTTTTCGCCTCTTCGCACCCTTAGGTGGATACCCCCATGCCAAAAACGCCCGACACCGTCCTCCCTGATCCCAACCGCTGGAAAGCGCTGGTGTTCATCGCCCTCGCCCAGCTGATGGTCGTGCTCGACGCGACGATCGTGAACATCGCGCTGCCGTCGGCCCAGCAGGACCTGGGGATCTCGGACGCCAACCGCCAGTGGGTCATCACGGCGTACGCCCTGGCCTTCGGCGGCCTGCTGCTCTTCGGCGGCCGCATCGCCGACCTGTGGGGCCGCAAGCGCACCTTCGTCGTCGGCCTGCTCGGCTTCGCCGCCGCCTCCGCGCTCGGCGGCGCCGCCACCAACGAGGCGATGATGCTGGGCTCGCGTGCCCTCCAGGGTGCTTTCGGCGCGCTGCTCGCCCCGGCCGCGCTCTCGCTGCTCGCGGTGACGTTCACCGACGTACGGGAGCGGGCCAAGGCCTTCGGCATCTTCGGCGCGATAGCGGGTGGCGGTGGCGCGGTCGGCCTGATCCTGGGCGGCTTCCTCACCGAGTACCTGAACTGGCGCTGGACCTTCTTCGTCAACATCCCCTTCGCGATCGTCGCCGCCGCGGGCGCGTACTTCGTGATCCGCGAGCCCGCCGGCGGCCGCAACCGCTCGCCGCTCGACATCCCGGGCGTCGTGCTCTCCACGCTGGGTCTGGTCGCGCTGGTGTACGGCTTCACGCGCGCCGAGTCGGACGGCTGGGCGGCGGGTGCGACGATCGGCCTGTTCATCGCCTCGGCCGTGCTGCTGGCCGCCTTCGTGGTCGTCGAGTCGAAGGTCAAGTCGCCGCTGCTGCCGCTGCGCGTGCTGATGGAGCGCAACCGCGGCGGTGTCTACGCCTCGCTCGGCCTCGCCGTCATCGCGATGTTCGGTCTCTTCCTCTTCCTGACCTACTACCTCCAGATCGTGAAGGGCTACTCGCCCGTCATGACCGGCTTCGCCTTCCTGCCGATGATCGCGGGCATGATCACGGGCTCGACCCAGATCGGCGCCCGCCTCATGACGCGGGTCCCGCCGCGCCTGCTGATGGGCCCCGGCTTCCTCGTCGCGGCGCTCGGCATGCTGCTGCTGACGCAGCTGGAGATCGGTTCGTCGTACGCCGGACTCATCCTGCCCGCGCAGCTGCTGCTGGGTCTGGGCATGGGTACGGCGTTCATGCCGGCCATGTCGCTGGCGACGCACGGCATCGAGCCGCGTGACGCGGGCGTGGCCTCGGCGATGGTCAACACCTCGCAGCAGGTGGGCGGCGCGATCGGTACGGCGCTGCTGAACACCATCGCCGCCAGCGCCACCACGGCGTACATCGCCTCGCACGCCGCCGGCGCCACCAACGAGCAGCTGCTCCAGGCGCAGGCGATGGTGCACGGCTACGCGAGCGCCATCTGGTGGGCGGTCGGCATCCTGGCCGTCTCCGCGACGATCGCGCTGACGCTGATCAACACCGGCCGTCCCGGTACGACGACGATCGCCGGCGGGGGTGCGGACGCGGAAGCCGAGGACGAGGTGAAGATCCCCGTCATCGCGCACTGACCTCCGGTCACCTTCACCGGCCTTCGTGACCTTCGGTGACCTTCGGTGACCTTCGGTGACCTTCGGGTGCAGAAGAACCGGCCTGCCCTGGCGCCGCCTCAGCGGAGCCAGGGCAGGTCCGCTTGTGTGTCCTTCGGCTGGAGTCCTTCGGCCATGACCTGCATGATCTCGCCGAGCTGCCGCACCTGCTCGGGCGTGAGCCGGTCGAACATCGCCTGGCGGACCGTGGCGACATGGCCGGGCGCGGTCTGCTTCAGGACCGCGTACCCCTCGTCCGTCAGTACGGCGTTCTGCCCGCGCCGGTCGGACGGGCAGTCCTCGCGGCGCACCCAGCCGTTGCGCTCCAGGCGGGCGATGGCGTGCGAGAGCCGGGAGCGGGTGATCTTCGCGGTGCGGGCGAGCTCGGTCATCCTCAGCCGCCGCTGCGGCGCCTGGGAGAGCTGTACGAGCAGGCCGTAGTAGACGTGCGGCATCCCCGCGTCGCGCTGGAGCTGGCGGTCGAGGTGGTCCTCCAGAAGCGTGGTTGCCTGGAGGTAGGCGCGCCACGTGCGCTGTTCCTGTTCGCTGAGCCAGCGGGGTGCCGTCGTCATGCTCACCACTCTACGACCCACTTCTTGAAAGTTAAACTAGATGTGGTTAGGGTCGTATCGAGCAGAGCTTGAAACTTCAAGGAAGGTTCGGTCATGGAGCGTATGCCCGCCCTCTACCTGAGCCACGGCGCCCCACCGCTGGCCGACGACCCCGTCTGGCCCGGCCAGCTCGCCGCCTGGTCCGCCGAGCTGCCGCGGCCCCGGGCGATCCTGATGGTCTCCGCCCACTGGGAGGAGGCCCCGCTCGCGCTCGGCGCGACACGGACGGTGCCGCTCGTCCACGACTTCTGGGGCTTCCCCGAGCACTACTACCGCGTGGAGTACGCCGCGCCCGGCGCTCCCGGACTGGCCGAATCCGTACGGAAGTTGCTGCGCGGCGCCGGCGCGCCCGTCCAGGACTTCCCGGACCGCGGGCTCGACCACGGGGCGTACGTGCCGCTCGTCGAGATGTTCCCGGCGGCCGACATCCCCGTACTCCAGATCTCCATGCCCACCCTCGACCCGCGGCGGCTGATGGACGTCGGGCGCAAGCTCGCGCCCCTGCGGGACGAAGGTGTACTGATCGTCGGCAGCGGCTTCTTCACCCACAACCTGGCCGCTCTGCGGCACCAGGGCGGGGGAGTGCCCGGCTGGTCGGCGGAGTTCGACGCGTGGGGGCGCGAGGCGCTGGCGGCGGCGGACGTGGACGCGCTGCTCGACTTCGAGCACAAGTCCCCGGCCGGCCGGCTCGCCCACCCGCGCACGGAGCACTTCGCGCCGCTGTTCGTGACGCTGGGCGCGGCGGAGGGCGAGCTGGGGACTCAGCGCAAGGTGATCGACGGCTTCTGGATGGGGCTGGCGAAGCGGTCGGTGCAGTTCGGCTGAGGCTGAGGCTGAGACTGAGGCCCAGTCCGTCTGCTGGAACTGGGGGGAGTCCAGGACGAGTTCGGTGCAGCCGACGGGGGCCGTGATGGGGCTTACGCGGCGCCCAGCTCCTTCTCGTACCAGGCCACGTCCCAGTAGCGGCCGAACTTCCGGCCGACCTCCCGGTACGTACCGACATGGCGGAAGCCGAAGCGGGTATGCAGACGGGCGGAGGCTTCGTTGGGCTGGGCGATACCGGCGTACGCCCGGTGTACGTCCTCGCCCTCCAGGGCCTCGAAGAGGGCCTTGTAAAGGAGCGTGCCGATGCCAAGACCCCCGACGTCGGGAGCGCAGTACACGCTGACCTCGACCGAGGTGGCGTAGGCCGCCTTCGCGCGGAACGGGCCGCTCGTCGCATAACCCAGAATGCGGTCGGAACGGACATCGCGAGCAACCAGAAGGCGGTGCGGGCCGTCTTCGGGGTGAGAGCGGAGCCACGGGCGGCGCTGCTCGGTCGTGAAGACGGTGGTGTCGAATGTGATCGCCGTCTCACGGACGTAGTGGTTGTAGAGGTCCGTGAGGTCGGCGAGGTCGGCCTCGGTGCCCGGCCTGACCTGCACCTCTGCGTACGGCTGCGGCATGCGTCTCCCCTCGGCGGCCGACAGGGTACTGCAAGATCACGAAATTGCATGCACTCCATGGGAATTCTGTCCGGATTCCGGTCGTTGTTTCCATCGGAGGCGGGGCACTCGTAGGGAGCCCGGCAGCCAACCAATCGCGACCTACTTACGCAAGGGAGCACGCATGGCAACCCGTGCCGTCGCCCGTCGTCAGACCGCCACCGGCGGATCCGGCGGGGTACGCAGCGTTCGCGCCGCAGGCGGGGAGATCGCCGACCGTGACCTGGTCGGCATGTACCTCGACGAAATCGCACGGACGCCGCTGCTCGACGCCGCCAAGGAAGTCGACCTCTCACAGACCATCGAGGCGGGCGTGTACGCGCAGCAGATCCTCGACAAGGAAGTGACATCAGCCGTCGCCTCGCCGGAGGAGAACGGGGCGGACGGAGCTTCCCGCGAGGAGCTGGAAGCGCTGGTCGCCCAGGGTGAGCGCGCCAAGGACCTCTTCATCCGCTCCAACCTCCGCCTTGTCGTCGCTGTCGCGCGCCGCTATCCGCGCAGTGGCCTGCCCCTGCTCGACCTGATCCAGGAGGGGAACGCGGGCCTGGTGCGCGCGGTCGAGAAGTTCGACTACACCAAGGGCTTCAAGTTCTCGACGTACGCGACCTGGTGGATTCGGCAGGCCATCACCCGGTCCATAGCCGACCAGTCCCGCACCATCCGGCTCCCCGTCCACCTCGTGGAGGAGCTGGGCCGCATCCGGCGCGTGCAGCGCGAGTTCAACCGCATGCACGGGCGCGATCCCGAGCACGAGGAGATCGCGGCCGAGCTGGAAGCCAAGCCGCAGCGCATCAGCGACGTCCTGGACTGGGCGCGCGACCCCGTCTCGCTCAACATGCCGGTCGACGACGCCGGCGAGACGCAGTTCGGAGACCTGCTGGAGGACACCTCGGCGGTCTCGCCCGAGCAGTCGGTGCTCTCGCTGCTGCGCAGCGAGGAGCTGGAGAGCCTCATAGGTCATCTCGACGAGCGCACGGCCTCGATCATCCGCATGAGGTACGGCATCGAGGACGGCCGCGAGCGGACGCTGACCGAGGTCGGCAAGCAGCACGGGCTGACGCGCGAGCGGATCAGGCAGATCGAGAAGCACGCTCTGCTGGAGCTGAAGCGTCTGGCGCACGACACGGGCTTCGAATCGGCGGCGTAAGCGCTCCGGACGAGTTACGTGTCCCTCCCGGGCCGAGCCCCGGCGCATTCCCCCCGGCGCCGGGGCTCCCCGCTGCTCTTGCGCCCCCCTGCTATTGCTCCCGGCTGCTACTGCTCCCGGCTGCTACTGCTCCCGGCCGGTGGTCGCGCGGCTGATCCGGCCGCCGAGCTCAGCCAGGAAGCCGACGAGCTCCGGCGGCTCCGACACCGTGAACTCGCAGTCCACCAGGGCGAGCCGGATGCCCAGCCACTCCATCGAGTCGGTGGAGGTGACATCGATCCGGCAGCGGCTCCCGTCGCCCTCCACCGGCTCCGGTGTCCCGAGCGAGCCCGGCAGCCGGGCCGCCACGAACTCGGCGGGCGCGTCGAACGTCGCCACCACCCGGTACTGCGACTGGAAGCGGTTGAGGGACTGCCGGATGAACTCGGCGGCGTTCCCGCTCGGCAGCCCCCGGGGCGTGAAGCGCGCCCCCGTGGCGAACGGCTCGCTGACCCGGTCCACGCGGAACGTACGCCAGGCTTCCCGGTCCAGGTCGTACGCGACGAGATACCAGCGCCGTCCCGTGCTGACCAGCCGGTGCGGCTCCACCAGACGCTTGCTCTCGGTCCCGTCCCCCGAGCGATAACCGAAACGCAGCCGTTCCTGCCCGGTGGCCGCACCCGCCATCACGGTGAGAGTGTGCGGGTCGATGGTCGCGCCGTCGCCGCTGGTCAGCGGGATGGTGGCGGCCTGGAGCGTCGACACCTGCCGGCGCAGCCTGGACGGCAACACCTGCTCCAGCTTCGCCAGCGCCCGTACGGACGCCTCCTCGATCCCCTCGACCGCGTGCCCGGCCCCCGCCCGCAGCCCCACGGCGATGGCGACGGCCTCCTCGTCGTCGAGCACCAGCGGCGGCATGGCCTTGCCCGCGACGAGCCGGTAGCCGCCGTCCGCGCCCATCGTCGCCTGCACGGGATAGCCGAGCTCACGCAGCCGGTCGATGTCGCGCCGCACCGTCCGGCGGCTGACGCGCAGCCGCTCGGAGAGCTCACTGCCCGGCCATTCGCGGGGCGTCTGGAGGAGCGAGAGCAGTTGCAGCAGCCGGGCCGGGGTGTCGGTTGTCATGTTTCAAGGATGGCGCCCAAGTGGGACATGACTTGTCCTACATCCCGCCTAGTCTCGCTCGTATGACTTCAACAGCCCCGCCCGATCGCCGCCGTTGGTTCGCGCTCGCCATCGTGATGACCGCCGCCTTCATGGACCTCGTCGACGTGACGATCGTCAACATAGCGATCCCCAGCATCCGGCAGGATCTGGGCGCCACCTTCGGCGCGATCCAGTGGATCACCGCGGGATACGCCCTGGCCTTCGCCGCCGGGCTGATCACGGGCGGCAGGCTCGGTGACATCTACGGCCGCAAGCGGCTCTTCCTGATCGGCATCGGCGGCTTCACGCTCGCCTCCGCGCTCTGCGGATTCGCCGGCAACGCGGACATCCTCGTCGCCTCCCGCATCCTCCAGGGCGCGATGGCGGCCCTGATGGTGCCGCAGGTCCTGTCGATCGTCCACGCCACCTTCCCCGCGCACGAGCGCGGCAAGGTCTTCGGCCTCTTCGGCGCGATCATCGGCCTCGGCGCCGTGTCGGGCCCGATGCTGGGCGCGCTGCTCACCGAGTGGAACCTGTTCGGCCTGGAATGGCGGCCGATCTTCCTCATCAATCTGCCGGTCGGCATCGCGGGCCTGATCCTGGGCATCCGTTTCATCAGCGAGTCCAAGGCCCCCAAGGCGCTGCGCCTCGACCTGGTCGGCGTAGCACTCGCGACGCTCGGCCTGCTCATGCTGATCTACCCGCTCATCCGCGGCGAGGAGCTGGACTGGCCGCTGTGGGGCCACCTCTCCATGATCGGCAGCCTGGCGGTCTTCGCGGTCTTCATCGCGTACGAGCGCTACAAGACCCGCAAGGACGGCTCGCCCCTCGTCGAGCTCTCCCTCTTCAAGGTGAAGAGCTTCGCGGCGGGCATCGCGGTGCAGCTGACCTTCGGTGTGGCGCTCGGCATCTTCTTCCTGGTCTGGACGCTCTACATGCAGATCGGCCTGGGCTGGAGTGCGCTGCGCGCCGGTACGACGGGCATCCCGTTCTCCATCGCGGTGTCGCTGGCGGCAGGCATCTCCGTACAGAAACTCGTCCCGCGCTTCGGCCGGAAGGTCCTGCAGGCGGGCGCGCTGACGATGGCGGCCGGACTGCTGCTCTACATCTGGGAGGCCGACCGGTACGGCATGGCCATCCACTCCTGGCAGATGGCGCTGCCGCTCGTGGTGATGGGGCTGGGCATGGGCCTGATCGTGGCGCCGCTGACGGACGTGGTGCTGTCCGAAGTGCCGCGCCAGCACGCGGGTTCGGCGTCCGGCCTGATCAACACGATGGGGCAGATGGGCAACGCGCTGGGCCTGGGCCTGGTGTCGGTGGTCTTCTTCGGCGTCATCGACGACGGCCTGGCGCCGACCGCGGTGGGCCTGGCCTTCGTGGACGCGTTCAAGAACGCGCTGTGGTGGACGACGGCGGTGCTGGTGGCCATCTTCTGCCTGATGTTCGCGCTGCCGGCCCGGCCGCGGGTGGGGGCCGAGGGCGACGCGGTCGCCGACCTGGACACCGCACCGGCCAAGGAGCCGGTGCTCACCCCCTGACGTGTACGTCGCCCGACGGCGCCCGTGTCTCACCGACACGGGCGCCGTCGGCGCTTGAGCCCGAACGCGTCCGCTTCGTTGCCCGAATCTGTTTACATGGCCGAAAACTGGTCGTAGTCTCCCAGTGAAACCACAGGTTCGGGCAGCGAACGGATGTAATCCCACATGTACGCACCGGAGCGCCAGCAAGAAATCCTCCGCCTGGCACGCGAGAGCGGACGAGTGGACGTGCTCTCCCTGGCCGACACCTTCCGGGTCACCGCCGAGACCGTCCGCCGCGACCTCAAGGCCCTGGACCGCGCGGGCCTCCTCCGCCGCGTGCACGGCGGAGCGATCCCCGCCGGCCGCCTGGACTTCGAGCCGGACCTGGCCGAGCGCGAGTCGACCGCCGCCGACGAGAAGGACCGCATCGCACGGGCCGCCCTCGCCGAGCTGCCGGACGCCGGCAGCGTCATCCTCGACGCCGGCTCGACGGTCGGGCGCCTGGCAGCGGACGTACCGCTGGAGTGCGGACTCACCGTCGTCACCCACGCGCTGCCCGTCGCCGCCCGCCTCGCCGACCACCCCGGCATCGACCTGCACCTGGTCGGGGGCAGGGTCCGCCACCGTACGCGCGCCGCAGTGGACGCATGGGCGCTTCGCGCGTACTCCGAGATCCGCGCCGACGTCGTGTTCCTCGCCACCAACGGCTTCTCGCCCGACAGCGGCCTCACCACCCCCGATCTCGCCGAGGCGGCCGTGAAGCGCGCGCTCATCGCGGCCGCCCGCCGGGTGGTGCTGCTGGCCGACTCCGCCAAGCACGGGCAGGAGCATTTCGCCCGCTTCGGTGACCTCGCCGACGTAGACCTGCTCATCACCGACACCGGTCTGAGCCCGGAAGACGCCGCCGCCATCAAGGCAGCCGGCACCGAAGTGCAGTGTGTTTAGGAACGACATGATCCTCACCATCACCCCCAACCCCAGCCTGGACCGGACGTACGAAGTCCCGGCCCTGGAGCGCGGCGAAGTGCTGCGCGCCACCGCCGACCGGATGGACCCGGGCGGCAAGGGCGTCAACGTCTCGCGCGCGGTAGCGGCGGCCGGCCACCGCACCATCGCCGTCATGCCGCTGGGAGGGGCGCCGGGAGCACTGGTGGCCGAGCTCCTCAACGCCGAAGGCATCGATGTCGCTCCGGTGCCCGTAACCGGCCACACCCGCTCGAACATCTCCATCGTCGAGCCGGACGGCACCCTCACCAAGATCAACGCACCGGGCCCCGAACTCTCCGCCGCCGAATCCGAGTCGCTCCTCACCACGGCACAGGACCAGTCGGCCAACGCCCGCTGGATCGCCTGCTGCGGCAGCCTCCCGCCAGGACTCACCCCCGCGTGGTACGCCGAACTGGTGGCCCGCGCCCACCGGGCGGGCGCCCGTATCGCCCTGGACACCTCGGGTGCGTCCCTCCTCGCGGCACTCCGAGAACGCCCCGACGTAGTGAAGCCCAACGCCGATGAACTCGCCGAGGCCGTGGGCCGCCCCCTCACCACCGTCGGCGACGCGCTGAAGGCGGCGCAGGAACTGCGGGACGCCGGAGCACGCACGGTGCTCGCCAGCCTGGGAGCCGACGGACAACTCCTCATCAGCGACGAAGGCACGTACTACGCCACCGCGAAGGTCACCGTCATCCGCAGCAACGTAGGGGCGGGCGACGCTTCCCTGGCCGGCTTCCTGGCGGCGGGAGGCGAGGGCCCGGACGCCCTGGCCTCAGCGGTCGCGCACGGAGCCGCCGCCGTGCAGCTCCCCGGCAGCGTCATGCCGACGCCCACCGATCTGGACCTGTCAGCAGTCACGGTGACCGCGGACATCCCACTGAGCCGCGCCCTGACGGAGCCGGCCCCCACACCTCGTCCCCCGCACTGCGAGCGAAGGAACCCGCGATGAGCCAGATGATCACCGCGGACCTGGTCGATCTCGACCTGTCCGCCCACACGAAGGAAGAGGCGGCGCGTTCGCTCGCCGAGCGCATGGTGGCGCTCGGCCGCGTGACCGACCTCGACGGTTTCCTCGCCGACGTCGCGGCGCGCGAGGCGCAGATGCCGACCGGCCTGGACGGCGGCATCGGCATCCCGCACTGCCGCAGCGAACACGTCACCGAGCCGACGCTCGCCTTCGGGCGCAGCGCACAGGGCGTCGACTTCGGCGCCCCGGACGGCCCGGCGGACCTGATCTTCCTCATCGCGGCCCCGGCGGGCGCGGACGACGCGCACCTGACGATCCTGTCGAGCCTGGCCCGCCACCTGATGGACGCGGACTTCACCGCCGCACTGCGCGCGGCCGGGGACCCGGCATCGACAGCGGCTTTGATCCGCGGCGACACCCCGCCGGTGGAGACGCCCGCCCCCGCATCGCAGACCGAGGTGCCGGGAGGGGACGTGGTGGGGCGCTCCCCGCAGGGTGTCGAACGCAACGAGCCCGAAGAAGACGGCGTGGCCGAACGTTCGGCACCCGAGGAGACGCCCCAGCGCGGCACCGCCCCCGAAGCCACCGCTTCCTCGGGCACCGCCGCCGAAGCCACCGCTTCCCCGGGCACCGCCCCCGAAGCCACCGCTTCCCCGGGCACCGCCGCCGAAGGCACGCCCCGGCCCGCCGCCGCACCGTGCAGGATCGTCGCCGTAACGTCCTGCCCCACCGGCATCGCACACACCTACATGGCCGCGGAGGCACTGGAACGGGCCGGAAGCGATGACGGCATCGAACTGGCCGTCGAGACCCAGGGCTCCGCCGGCTTCACCCGCCTGGACCCCGCCGTGATCGCCGCAGCGGACGGCGTGATCTTCGCGCACGACGTCCCCGTACGCGACAAGCACCGCTTCGCCGGCAAGCCGACGGTCGACGTAGGCGTGAAGGCGGCCATCAACCGCCCGGCCGAGCTCATAGCCGAGGTACGCGCCAAGTCGGAGCGCGGCGAGGTCACTTCGGCAGCGAAGGGCTCACCGGTGGACGAGACCGGAGAACCGGGCGAAGGGTATGGGACCAAGCTCCGCAAGTGGCTCATGTCCGGCGTCAGCTACATGGTCCCGTTCGTAGCGGCAGGCGGCCTGCTCATAGCCCTCGGCTTCGCCATCGGCGGCTACGAGATCAACAAGGCCCCCTCCGTAATAGAGCACTTCGCCTGGACGGACACCACGAGCTGGGCCGCCCTGATGTTCCAGATCGGCGGACTGGCCTTCGGCTTCCTGGTCCCGGTGCTGGCCGGTTACATCGCGTACGGAATGGCGGACCGGCCAGGACTGGTCCCCGGCTTCGTGGGCGGCGCGATCGCCGTGTCCATCAACGCCGGCTTCCTCGGCGGCCTGGTCGCCGGTCTCATCGCGGGCGCGGTGGTGATGGCGATCCAGAAACTGAAGGTGCCCGCCCCCCTCCGCGGCATCATGCCGGTAGTGGCGATCCCCCTGATCTCGTCCATCGTCGTCGGCTTCCTGATGTTCCTGGTGGTAGGCGAGCCGATCGCGAAGCTCCAGCGCGCGCTCACCGACTGGCTGTCCAGCCTCTCCGGGGCCAACGCGATCATCCTCGGCGTCATCCTCGGCCTGATGATGTGCTTCGACCTCGGCGGCCCGCTCAACAAGGTGGCGTACGCCTTCGCGGTCGGCGGCCTCGCCAACCCCAACGAGGGCAGCCTCAAGGTCATGGCAGCCGTCATGGCCGCAGGCATGGTCCCGCCGCTGGCGATGGCGCTGGCCACCACCGTGCGCGGCAAGCTCTTCACCAAGGCCGAGCGCGAGAACGGCAAGGCGGCCTGGGTACTGGGCGCTTCGTTCATCACCGAGGGCGCGATCCCGTTCGCCGCGGCCGACCCGCTCCGCGTGATCCCGGCGGCGATGGCGGGCGGCGCGGTCACGGGCGCGCTGTCGATGACCTTCGAGTGTACGCTGCGCGCCCCGCACGGCGGCATCTTCGTGGTCCCGCTGATCGGCAACCCGCTGCTCTACCTGATCGCCATCCTGGCCGGTACGGCGGTCAGCACAGCCCTGGTCGTACTCCTCAAGGGCCTGCGCAAAACACCGCAGCCGACCGACGCGACGGTGGCCACGCAGCCCAAGGTGGCGGTAGCCGCCTGACCCGCACCGCACGACAACGCCGCCCGGCCAACGCCACCCCCGCTCACCGCACCCGCGCGCGAAGCTCCATCGCTTCGCGCGCGGCGCGCTCCGTCTCGTACACCTCGCACATGTGACGGCCGTCCGGCGTCGCCGTGTGCTCGACCTCCCAGAGGCTGACCTCGCTGCTGTCGCGCAGCAGGAACGCGTGCTCGTACAGCGTGAAGCCGGCGTCCCGGCCCTCCACGCTGCACTGGCGCCCGAAGGCCTGGGTGATCTGGTGGGCGACGGCGGTGCCCAGGCGCAGCGCCGCATCCCGCCCCGGCCGGTCGGCGTTCTCGGCGCGGCGGAGCACCCGGCGGGCGTGGTCGGCGGAGTTGTCCGGGATGAAGATGCGCGGCGTGGGGGACGGCCCCGTGGCCATGAGCGCGGCGAGGATCTCCAGGTCGGCGTCGAGCCCCGCGTCCTCACCCTCCGGATCCCGCCCGTCCGCATCTCCACCGGACGCACCGAACGCGTCGGTGCCGCCCGGGCGCGGCAGTCTGGACGCGGCCAGCCGGACGTCGGCCGCCTCCGTGTACAGCTCGTGCTGCGTGGTGCCGTCGCGTCCCGCGTTGTGCGTCAGCTCCCACAGGATGAGCGAGCTGCCGTCGGACAGCAGGAAGGCGTGCTTGAACGTCTCGCGGTGCAGCCCCGCACTGTGGTGCGAGGAATGCAGAGACGTGCTGTGTGCCAGCGCCGATTCGAGCCGCTCCACCGTCGCGTCGGGCAGGTCGAACGAGTTGAGTGCGCGCCCCAGGAGTCGCTCGAGGTGCTCCTCGGTTGTCTCGTACGGATCGCTCAAGGGTTTCTCCAGGCCGTCGCCGCTTGTTACTTGCCGAGTGCTCAACGTAGCCCCTGGGTCTGACAACGTCGCCGGGGTTGAGCAAAACGAAGGGGGCCCGGGCAAGGTTCCCGCACCCCCTGGCCAACGCACCACGACGGTACGTCAGTAGAGGTCCCGGTACGCCGGGTAAACGCCACCGGGCCCCTCGACCCCCTCCGC
Organism: Streptomyces sp. ISL-99; assembly: GCF_018614005.1. Classification (NCBI taxonomy): domain Bacteria; kingdom Bacillati; phylum Actinomycetota; class Actinomycetes; order Kitasatosporales; family Streptomycetaceae; genus Streptomyces; species Streptomyces sp. ISL-99. The sequence goes on along the minus strand of NZ_JAGGPC010000012.1, from coordinate 40,365 downwards.
CGCGAGCACGGCTTTCACCACCGCACGGGTCAGCGCGTCCGCCCCCGCCCCCAGCACCTCGTTGAGGGCGGCAACCCCCGCCTGCGCGGCGAACGCGGGCTCCGGCGAGTCTGTAGCCGGCAGCGGCTTCGCGCCTGTGGACAGCGCGAAGACAGTGTCGCCGTCGGTGAGCAGATGCACGGGACGCACGGCACGCGCGAGCCCGTCATGCGCAGTCCCGGCGAGCTTCTGGGCCTGCGCCCGCGTCAGCTCCGCGTCGGTGGCGACGACAGCCAGGGTGGTGTTCAGCGGGGGGCCCGCGGAGCCGGCCGAGCGCCGCTCGGTCTCTGCCCGCGCGTCGGCCAGCCTGCGCTGCGCCGCCGCGTGCACCTGCGCCGCCGGATATTCGCTCCGCCCCTGGAGGTAACCCCCGTAGAGGGCACCCGTCAGCGGATCGACGACGGAACCGGCGGCGTTGACGACGACGAGCGCCCCCACCGTGACACCCGAGTCGAGCACCACGGAGGCAGTCCCCACCCCGCCCTTCATCGCACCGGCGACCGCACCCGTCCCCGCGCCCACCCCGCCCTGAGTCACGGGCGCCCCGAGGCCCGTACGGGCGGCATCCTCGACGGCGGCCCGGCCGGTCGCGGCGTCCGGCCTGGCCCGCCAGTCGCCGCCGCGCCCCAGGTCGAAGAGGCACGCGGCCGGGACGACCGGCACCACCTGCGCCGGGTCGGGCCCGACCCGGAAGCCCCGGCCGTGCTCCTCCAGCCAGGCCATCACCCCGGACGCGGCGTCGAGACCGTAGGCGCTGCCGCCGGTCAGGACGACGGCGTCGACGCGCTGCACCAGGTTGCGGGGGTCGAGGGCGTCCGTCTCGCGGGTGCCCGGGCCACCGCCCCGTACATCTACGGCGGCCACCGCCCCGCCCACCGGCGCCAGCACGACGGTGGTGCCGCTGAGTGCCCGCTCACCCGGCACGCGCGCGTGCCCGACCCGCAGTCCGGCCACATCGGTCAGGGCGTCAGCCCTCGTCTGCTGTCCCATGAAGCCCTGCGTATCACGCGAGAGTCCTCCTGGGGGCGCGAGCTGGGGTCACGCAAGTGTCCTGCTGCCGCGCGAGGTGGCGCGGAGGCTGCCGAGGTATCCGGACCGGCCGTCCGCCGTACCCTGGAGTCATGAGCACCGCCCCCGCCCACGGACCGCGCGATCCGGAGCCGACGACCGAGCAGAAGGCCGAGCGCGAGCCGCGGCCGAAGCCGGCGCTGGACTTCGGCGATCCACTGGACCAGCAATCAGCGGACGACACGGACCGAGGGTGGGGCGAGCGGCCTCCCGGCAGTGGCGGCAGCGCGGCCGATCTCGCCCGGTTCCTGGACGAGAAGCCGCCGCACCACCTCTGAGCGACGGGCTACGGCGTGTTGTCGTGGCCCGAGCCGCGCTGGGCGACGAGCGCGTCCCTGATCTGCTTCAGCAGTTCGATCTCGGTGACCTCCATGACCTCCGTGGTGGCCTCCTTCGCCTTGTCCCGTGCCGCCCGCCTCGCCAGGTACTTGGCCATGGGCAGCACCATGAGGAAGTAGACGACCGCCGCGGTGATCAGGAAGCTGAGGGCCGCGCTGAGGACCAGGCCCCAGTTGATCGGGATGCCCTGCATCACGCCGTTCTCGTCCGGCTTGCACGGCTGCTTCAGGCAGGAGCTGTACTTCTCCAGGTCCTGCGTGCCGAACGCACCGACCAGCGGGTTGATCACGCCCTTGACGATCGAGTTCACGACGTTGGTGAACGCGGCGCCGATGACCACCGCGACAGCCAGGTCGATCACGTTGCCGCGCATCAAGAAGGCCTTGAAGCCCGCGAGAACGCTCTGCTTTTTCTCCTCGCTCACGAATGAGCCTCTTTTCACATGTACCGGGGGCGGAGCAAACAGTTCCGAAACCTACGTCAGCGGGTGGCGGCCCTGTCCAATCGCCCTCCCCGTACTCGTGACATGACAGTTCGTCAGTGCTACTCAGCACAGCGTCACCGCCAGTTGGGACGTCGCGCCCACACCGGCCAGTGCTGCGGCCGTGGTGCGCGGTACGGAGAGGACGACGAGCGCTCCGCCGCCCTCGCCCGCGGAGGTCTCGCGCACCTTCGGCACCTCGGCCACGCGCGCACCCGCGGCCACCACCCGTGCGTCCGGAGTCTCTTCGCCCGGCATCGGCGGGCCGCCCGCCGCGGCGATCACATCGACCCGGTCTCCCCTGCGCAGCAGCCGCACCGTCGCGGCGTCCGCGATACGTACCGGAGCGGACACCATCTCGACCGGCGGCCGCTCGCGCCGCGACGACGCCCCTGCCGCGTCGGCCCGCGCCTGATCCGGTGCCTGCGACCGCGCGTGTGCCGCACCCCCCGCGCGCCCCGCGTCACGCGCCCCCGAAGCGGCCAGCGCGGCGGCCGTCATCGCAAGACCGGCCGCCATCGCCCGCCTCCTGCGGCGCACCGCGCGCCGGAGCCGGTGCCTGCCGCCCCGCACCCGCAGCGGGGCGAACTCGGGCACACCGCACGGATCCGGCCCGGGAACGGGCGCCGGGGGAGTGGGGACGTAGGGGTAGAGGGACACGGTGACCACCGCCTGCAACGAGGAGTTCCGCCTGAACGCTCCTCACGATCCACGCTCCGCCCGGATCCCGCCGAGCCCTGTGGACTGCCCCCGCACTGTGGATAACTCGGTCACCCGCACACCCGCACACCCGCACACCCGCACACCCGCACACCCGCACACCGTCACGCACACACACCGTCACGCCCGCCCGCGAACCCCCACTAAGGCAGCGCGATCCCCGTGTCGATCCCGTCCAGCGCGTGCGAGCACAGGCAGTCGCGCGCCGCGTCCGCCGGCAGCCCCGCCACCGCGTCGAAGAGCACGTCGCGCAGCCGGTCCACATTCGCCCCGAACACCTTGAGCACCTCTTCGTGGGAGACGCCCTCGCCCGTCTCCGCCCCGGCGTCCAGATCCGTCACCAGCGTCAGCGACGTATAGCAAAGACCCAGTTCCCTGGCGAGCACGGCCTCCGGGTGTCCCGTCATGCCGACGACCGACCAGCCCGCCGCCGCATGCCACCGCGACTCCGCCCGCGTCGAGAACCGCGGCCCCTCTATGACGACCAGCGTCCCGCCGTCCACCGGTTCCCACTCACGCCCGCGCGCCGCGGCGAGCGCCGCCCTGCGTCCGTCGGGGCAGTACGGGTCGGCGAAGGTCATGTGCACGACGTTCGGCAGCTTCCCGTCCACCGGCGTCTCACCGTCGTAGAACGTCTGCGCGCGCGCCTTCGTGCGGTCCACGAGCTGGTCCGGTACGAGCAGAGTCCCGGGCCCGTACTCGACCCGCAGCCCGCCCACCGCGCACGGCCCGAGCACCTGGCGCGCACCGACGGAACGCAGTGCCCACATGTTGGCGCGGTAGTTGATGCGGTGCGGCGGCAGGTGGTGGCCGCGCCCGTGGCGGGGGAGGAAGGCGACCCGCCGCCCCGCTATCTCACCGAGGAAGAGCGAGTCGCTGGGCTTCCCGTAGGGGGTGTCCACCTCGACTTCGGTCACGTCCTCCAGGAAGGAGTAGAAGCCGGAGCCGCCTATTACACCGATCTCTGCGTTCGCGTTCGCCATGGCGGTCACAGTAGCCGGGCGCGAAAACGCCGAGGACCCCGCCGTCGGAAACGGCGGGGTCGCACAGGAGCGGTGGGGCCTGGGTGTGTCCTAGGCGGCCGAGGTGCTGCTGGAAGAGCTGGACGAGCTGCTGGACCCCGAGGACGACGAGGACGCGCTCGACGACGAAGCGGCCGGCTTCGAGTCGGAACCCGACGACGTGGACGACGTGCCGGCGGCCTTCGAGGACGACGTGGCCGGCGTGCTGCTCGACGAGGAGCCGCGGCTGTCGTTCCGGTAGAACCCGGAACCCTTGAAGACGATGCCGACGGCGGAGAACACCTTCTTCAGGCGTCCCTCACAGCCGGGGCACACGGTCAGTGCGTCATCGGTGAACTTCTGCACCGCCTCGAGGCCTTCGCCGCACTCGGTGCACTGGTACTGATAGGTCGGCACTTGCTCCTCCTGGCACTCTCACTCAATGAGTGCTAACGACGTTCCATAGTGACGTATTCCGCGGGATCAGTCCACCGTCACAGGCACTCGGTGACTCACGCCACGTGCGGTGACCCGTCCGGGGGCCTTGGGCGCGAGCCGCGAGCGCAGTGCCAGCAGGGTGGCCAGGGCGAGCGCGGTGCCCACCAGCGGCACGAGGAATCCGGCGCTCGCGCCGTTCGCGTCCGCCAGCCGTCCCGCGACGGTGACGCCCGCGGCCTGGCCGAGCGCGACCGCGCCGGTCAGCCAGGTGAAGGCCTCGGTACGGGCCGCAGCCGGCACCAGCGTTTCGACCATCGTGTAGCCGGTGATCAGCGCGGGCGCGATGCACAGGCCGACCAGCAGCCCCAGACCCGCGAGCAGCGGCACGGAGTGCACGGCCCACAGCCCGGAGGTGGCCAGTGTCAGCGCGGCGTACCCGACGATCAGACGGCGACGGGGGCCGACCTTCCAGGCGATCGCGCCACACGCGATGCCGGCGAGCATGTTGCCCGCGGCGAACGTTCCGTAGAGCAGTCCGTTCACGCCGGGGTTGCCGATCTCCTCGGAGAACGCGGTCAGGGAGACCTGCATTCCGCCGAAGACGGCGCCGATACCGAGGAAGGCACCCGCGAGCACCCGTACGCCGGGCATGGACAGCGCGGACACACGCGGCCCGTCGGTCATGGACAGGCGGCCCGCCTGCGGCTGTGTACGCCGCTGCACGGCGAAGAACAGGCCGCCGACCAGGGTGAGCGCGGCCTCGGCGATCAGACCGGCCGCCGGGTGCACACCGGTGCACAGCGCGGTCGCGAGAACGGGCCCCACGACGAAGGTGAACTCGTCCGTCACGGACTCGAAGGCCGCGGCGGTCGACATCAGCGGGGAGCCCTCCAGCTTGGCGGCCCACCGGGCCCGCACCATCGGGCCGATCTGCGGAACGGACGCACCGGTGGGAACGGCCGCGACGAAAAGGGCCCACATGGGCGCTCCCGAGAGCGCGAGCACCGTCAGCGTGACGACGGAGGCGGTGTGCACCAGAACGCCCGGAATCAGAACGGCGCTCTGCCCGAAACGGTCGGCCAGTTTGCCGCTCTGCGGCGCGAACAGCGCCATGGAGACGCCGGTGACGGCCGCTACGGCGCCCGCGCTTCCGTACGACCCTGTGGTGTGCTGCACGAGCAGCACGATGCCGATGGTCAGCATCGCGAAGGGCTGGCGTGCCAGGAACCCGGGCAGCAGGTACGTCCAGGCTCCAGGGGTGCGGAGCAGCTGGCCGTAACCGGGGCGGGTGGTGGTGACCGTGTCGGACACGGTCCTTGCCTTTCTGCCGCCTGGTGACGCTCCCCTGTGCACGCGGATGTGTGGGCGTGCGGGAGCCGTCGAGAGCTGTCCTCTTGCGCAGGACCGGCGGTAGATACCAGGACACCCACTGGAGGGGGCCGGCCGCCGTACGGTCGCGCCAGCTCTGCGTCAGGCAGAGTTGGTCGATCAGTAGGCCTTCATGTTACAGGGCATCTGTGCTGACGCACCTGTGATTGCGTACGGATTGCGTCACACCGCCTGTGATCAAGCCGATCAAGGGGATGTCAGCGGGTGTCAGTGACGGGACCCGTTCCCGTTCATCCCCAGCCACCCCGCCAGCTTGCCGCCCTGCCCGACCGCCCGCAGCCGCCGCTCGGCGGCGTCCCGTACCGGATCGGTCGCCACCACGAGGAGCTCGTCGCCGCGCTGCAGCACGGTCGTCGGCAGCGGTACGAAGCTGGTCCTGTCCCGTACGACCAGGGTGACCGCGGCCCCGTGCGGCAGCCGCAGCTCGGCCACCTCCACGCCGTGCATCCTCGACTTCTCAGGGATCGCGACGGACAGCAGATGCCCGCGCAGCCGCTCCAGCGGCGCGGACTCGATGCCCAGGTCGGCGGTCTCGGAGGGTTCGTCGCCGAGCCGCAGCCACTTCGCCAGCCAGGGCAGCGTCGGCCCCTGGACGAGGGTGTAGACGACGACGAGGACGAAGACGATGTTGAAGACCCGGTCGCTGCCCTCGATGTCCGACACCAGGGGGATGGTCGCCAGGATGATGGGCACCGCGCCGCGCAGTCCCGCCCAGGACATCAGGGCCTGCTCCTGCCACGGGATCCGGAAGGGCACCAGGCTGATGAGCGCCGACAGTGGCCGCGCCACCATCGTGAGCACCAGCCCCACCATCACCGCGGGCCAGAAGTCGGCCAGCAGCTCGTGCGGCGTCACCAGGAGGCCGAGCAGGACGAACATGCCGATCTGCGCGAGCCAGCCGAGCCCGTCCGCGAACCCGCGCGTGGCCGGCCAGTGCGGCAGCTTGGAGTTGCCCAGCACCATCGCGGCCAGATAGACGGCGAGGAACCCACTGCCGTGCGCGATGGCTCCCGCGGCGTACGCCGATACGGCGATGGCCATGACCGCGATCGGGTACAGACCGGACGCGGGAAGCGCCACACGCCGCAGTGCGTACGCGCCGAGCCAGCCCATCGCGAGACCGGTGCTCGCGCCGATCGCCAGTTCCAGCACGATCGTGCCGACCAGGACGTACCACGCGTCCACCGGACCGACCGTCGAGAAGGCGACCACCAGGATCACGACAGGGGCGTCGTTGAAGCCCGACTCCGCTTCCAGCACACCGGTGATCCGTGACGGCAGGGGCACCTTGCGCAGTACGGAGAAGACCGCGGCGGCGTCCGTCGAAGAGACGACCGCGCCGATGATCAGTGACTGCCGCCAGTCGAGACCGACGAGATAGTGCGCACCGGCCGCCGTGACGCCCACGCTCACCGCGACACCGACCGTCGACAGGACGACCGCGGCGGGCAACGCGGGTTTGACCTCCTTCCACTTCGTGGCCAGGCCGCCCTCGGCCAGGATCACCACGAGCGCGGCATAGCCGATCACCTGCGTCAGTTCGGCGTTGTCGAACTTGACGTCGAAGAAGCCGTCCTGCCCTATGGCGATCCCGATCCCGAGGTACAGCAGCAGGCTGGGAAGCCCGCTGCGGGACGAGATGCGTACCGCCGCGACGGCGATGAGCAGAACGAGCGAGCAGATGAGCAGGAGTTCATTGAGCTGGTGGACAGTCAGCGGCCGTTCCTTCCCTCGCACGCCTGCCGGATCGTTCCTCCGGCGGCCGGTACTTCGTTACCTTACCTAATCTTTAACGCTTCCTTGACGCGCCCGATCGTCCGTACGATCGCCGTTGGAGGCACCGCGTCCAGGCCGCCGGAGCGCTGCGCCTATGGTTGCTCCAGCACTCAAGGACCACCCTGCCCCTCGAAGGACAGCGATGCCCGCCAACACCACCGCCTCTTCCGGCAAGAAGAAGGGGCGTCGCGCCCGCCTGATCGTGATCGTGCTGGTGTTGGCCCTTGTCGCGGGTGTCGGCTACGGCACGTACTGGAGCATCAGCACGGTGCGCGCCTCCTTCCCGCAGACCACGGGGTCGATCGAGCTCGACGGTCTCTCGGGGCCCGTCGACGTCAAGCGCGACAGTTACGGCATTCCGCAGATCTACGCGGACACCGACGAAGACCTCTTCCGCGCCCAGGGATTCGTCCAGGCGCAGGACCGCTTCTACGAGATGGACGTCCGCCGTCACATGACGTCGGGCCGGCTGTCCGAGATGTTCGGTTCCGACCAGGTCGACACCGACGCGTTCCTGCGCACGCTGGGCTGGCGCCAGGTCGCGCAGGAGGAGTACGACACCAAGCTGACGCCGGAGACGAAGAAGAACCTCCAGGCGTACGCGGCGGGCGTCAACTCCTACCTCGCAGGCCGCGAGGGCAGGGACATCTCCGTCGAGTACGCCGCTCTGGGCTTCGTGAACGACTACAAGCCCGAGAAGTGGACGCCCGTCGACTCGGTGGCCTGGCTCAAGGCGATGGCCTGGGACCTGCGCGGCAACATGAAGAGCGAGATCGACCGTTCGCTGATGACGAGCCGGCTGAGCGCGAAGCAGATCAAGGACCTCTACCCGGCCTATCCGTACGACCGGAACAAGACGGTCGTCGAAGAGGGCGCGGTCGACGAGACGACGGAGAAGTACGACCCGAAGGCCACCGGCACCTCCGGCACCGGCTCAGGCTCCGGCACGGGGACCGGCACCGGCACCGCGTCCGGCACCGGTACGGGCGTGGGTACAGGCAGCGGCACAGGCACCGGCACTGGCACCGGCGCAGGCACCGCGGGCAACTCCGCCGCCGGCGCCACCCAGGGCCTCCAGTCCCAGCTCTCCGGCATCTCCGACGCCCTCGACGAGATCCCCGCACTCTTCGGCCCGAACGGCAGCGGCATCGGCTCCAACTCCTGGGTGGTCTCGGGCCAGTACACGACGACCAAGAAGCCGCTGCTCGCCAACGACCCGCACCTCGCGCCGCAGTTGCCGTCGCTCTGGTACCAGATGGGCCTGCACTGCCGGCAGGTCTCCAGCACCTGCAAGTACGACACCGCGGGCTACACCTTCGCCGGAATGCCCGGCGTGATAATCGGTCACAACCAGGACATCGCCTGGGGCTTCACCAACCTCGGCGCCGACGTCACCGACCTCTACCTGGAGAAGGTCTCCGACGAGGGCTACCTCTACGACGGCAGCACGAAGCCCTTCAAGACCCGCGAGGAGACCATCAAGGTCGCCGGCGGCAAGCCGAAGAAGATCACCGTTCGCTCCACCGGAAACGGACCGCTCGTCTCCGACCGCAGCGACGAACTCGGCAAGGTCGGCGAGAAGGCCCCGGTCACCAACGCCGCTCCCGACCGCGGTGACGGCTACGGGATCTCGCTCAAGTGGACCGCGCTGATGCCCGGCAAGTCCATGGACGCCGTGTTCGAGCTGAACCGTGCCACGGACTTCAAGAGCTTCCGCGCCGCCGCCGCCCACTTCGAGGTCCCGTCCCAGAACCTCATCTACGCGGACACCAAGGGCCACATCGGCTACCAGGCCCCCGGCCGCATCCCGGTGCGCAACGCGGGCGACGGCACCACGCCCGCCGCCGGCTGGGACTCGCGCTACCGCTGGAAGGGCTTCATCCCGCAGGACGAGCTGCCGTACGAGTACGACCCGGAGCGCGGCTACATCGTCACCGCCAACCAGGCCGTGATCGACAAGGAGAAGTACCCCTACCTCCTCACCGAGGACTGGAGCTACGGCGCCCGCAGCCAGCGGATCAACGACCTCATCGAGTCGAAGATCGCCGACGGCGGCAAGATCTCCACCGACGACATGCGCACCATGCAGATGGACAACAGCAGCGAGATCGCCAAGCTGCTCACGCCCCACCTGCTGAAGATCGACGTGTCGGACCCGAACGTCCGCGAGACGCAGAAGCTGCTCGAAGGCTGGGACTACACCCAGGAGCCGGACTCGGCGGCCGCCGCGTACTTCAACGCGGTGTGGCGCAACGTCCTCAAGCTCGCCTTCGGCAACAAGCTGCCCAAGGAGCTGCGGGTCAAGGGCCAGTGCCTCTCCGTCCGGCCCGCCGACAGCACGGGGCCGCTCGACGACCTCAACGAGCGGGTCCGCGAATGCGGCCAGCGCGCCAAGAACGCGGCGCAGCCGGACGGCGGCGACCGCTGGTACGAGGTCGTACGCAAGATGCTCAAGGACGAGAAGAACGAGTGGTGGCAGGCGCCGAGCACCCGCCTCGACAAGGCCACCGGCACCCGTGACGAGCTGCTCGCCCGCGCCCTGAAGGACGCCCGCTGGGAGCTGACCGCCAAGCTCGGCAAGGACGTCGACTCCTGGAGCTGGGGCCGCCTGCACCAGCTGGAGCTGAAGAACCAGACGCTCGGTACGAACGGCCCCGGCCTCGTCCAGTCGCTGCTCAACCGCGGCCCCTGGAACCTGGGCGGCGGCGAGGCCGCGGTCAACGCCACCGGCTGGAACGCGGCGGGCGGCTACGAGGTCATCTGGGTGCCCTCCATGCGCATGGTCGTGAACCTCAACGACCTCGACAAGTCCCGCTGGATCAACCTCACCGGCGCGTCGGGTCACGCGTACAGCGCGCACTACACCGACCAGACCGACAAGTGGGCGAAGGGCGAGCTGCTCGACTGGTCGTTCAGCGACGAGGCGGTCGAGAAGAGCACCACCGACAAACTGGTGCTCAGGCCGTAGAACCGCAGGTGTCAGGCCATGAAGCGCCTGACACCGCCAGGCGTCACCACGGCGCTCACGGGGTGGTCGTGCGGTTCCCTCGGGACCCGCGCGACCACCTCTTCGTCGTACAGGAGCACCACCAGGTGAGGCCGCGCGCCCGCCGCCTCCAGCCTGGCGAGCACCCGGTCGTACGAGCCGCCGCCCCGCCCGAGCCGCGTCCCGCGCCCGTCCACCGCCAGGCCGGGCAGCAGCACCGCGTCGGCCTCCAGGACGGCCTGTACGCCGAGCCGCGCGCCCTGCGGTTCGAGCAGCCCGAGCCGGGCGCGCGCGAGCCGCTCGGCGCCCTCGTACTCGGCCCAGTCCAGATCGTTGTCCGCGAGGAGCACGGGAAGCAGCACCCGTACGCCCCGCTCCCGCAGCGCGTCCAGCAGCGCGCGGGTGCCGGGCTCACTCCCGATGGAGACGTACGCGGCGACTGTCCCGGCGTCCGCGAACTCCGGCAGCTCCAGTGCCCTGCGGGCCAGAACCGTTCCGGCCTCCTCGACGTCATCCCTGGTCAACCGGGACCTCATGCCGAGGAGTTCTTCTCGCAACCCGGCCTTGTCAGGCTCGTCAGACAACACAGCGGCTCCACAAAACGCCTCGTATGAGAATTTATTGACCGGAGCCTAATCTTCCGCCCATACGCAACGGATATCGTTCGCCCATGACTCAGTCGCACCCCGGGATCAGCAAGGCTGTCATCCCTGCCGCCGGCCTCGGCACCAGGTTCCTTCCGGCGACAAAGGCCACTCCAAAAGAGATGCTGCCTGTCGTCGACAAGCCGGCCATCCAGTACGTGGTCGAGGAGGCCGTGACCGCGGGTCTCTCCGACGTCCTCATGGTCACCGGCCGTAACAAGCGCCCCCTTGAGGACCATTTCGACCGCAATTACGAGCTGGAATCGGCCCTCGGCCGCAAGGGTGACGCCGAACGGCTGGCCCGGGTGCAGGAGTCGAGTGACCTCGCCACCATGCACTACGTCCGCCAGGGCGACCCCAAGGGCCTCGGCCACGCCGTCCTGTGCGCCGCGCCGCACGTCGGCGACCAGCCCTTCGCCGTACTCCTCGGTGACGACCTGATCGACCCGCGCGACCCCCTGCTCTCCCGGATGATCGAGATCCAGGGGCAGTACGGCGGCAGCGTCATCGCCCTCATGGAGGTCGACCCCGCCCAGATCCACATGTACGGATCCGCGGCCGTCGAGCCGACCGCCGAAGGCGATGTCGTACGGGTCACCGGCCTGGTCGAGAAGCCCGAGCCGGCCGACGCGCCCAGCAATTACGCCATCATCGGGCGCTATGTGCTGGATCCGGCTGTTTTCGACATACTACGCAAGACCGAGCCGGGCCGCGGCGGCGAGATCCAGCTCACCGACGCCCTCCAGCACCTGGCCGAGGACGAAAAGGTGGGCGGCCCCGTGCACGGCGTCGTCTTCAAGGGCCGCCGCTATGACACCGGCGACCGCGGCGACTATCTGCGTGCCATTGTCAGACTCGCGTGCGAACGTGAAGACCTGGGACCGGAGTTCCGGACCTGGCTTCGCAGTTATGTGACCGAGGAGATGCAGGCACCTTGAGCAGCACGATCTGGTCTGTCGACGAGCACCTTGAGGACATCCTCGCCGCGGTGAGCCCGCTCGAGCCCATCGAGCTGCAACTCCCCGACGCGCAGGGCTGTGTCCTCGTCGAGGACATCACGGTCCAGATCGCGCTGCCACCCTTCGACAACAGCTCGATGGACGGTTACGCGGTCCGTACGAGCGATGTGGCGGGCGCGAGCGAGGAGTTCCCCGCCGTCCTCACTGTCATCGGTGATGTGGCGGCGGGCAGCGGCAAGACGCTCACCGTCCGCCCCGGCGAGGCCGCCCGCATCATGACCGGCGCCCCGCTGCCGCCCGGCGCCGAAGCCGTCGTCCCGGTCGAGTGGACCGACGGGGGTACGGGCGGCGGCCCGGCCGCCACCATGCGCGCCGCGAGCGGTGCCCCCGAGGGCGCGTCCGGCGAGGTCCGCGTCCACCGTCCTGTCGAGGCGCGGGCGCATGTCCGCGCGCGGGGCAGCGACGTCCAGGCGGGCGACCTGGCCCTGGAGGCCGGTACGGTCCTGGGCCCGCCCCAGATCGGCCTGCTCGCCGCCATCGGCCGCGCCACCGTCAAGGTCAGGCCCCGCCCCCGCGTCGTCGTCCTGTCGACCGGCAGCGAACTGGTCCAGCCCGGCGAGCAGTTGGCGGCCGGCCAGATCTACGACTCCAACAGCTTCGCGCTGACCGCCGCCGCCCGCGACGCCGGAGCCATCGCCTACCGCGTCGGCGCCGTCACCGACGACGCCGAAACGCTCCGCGCCACCATCGAGGACCAGCTGATCCGTGCCGACATGATCGTCACCACCGGTGGCGTCAGCGTCGGCGCGTACGACGTCGTCAAGGAAGCACTGTCCTCCGTCGGCGGCGAGGACGAGTCCGGCAGCGGCGTCGACTTCCGCAAGCTCGCCATGCAGCCCGGCAAGCCGCAGGGCTTCGGCTCCATCGGCCCCGAGCACACCCCGCTGCTCGCCCTCCCGGGCAACCCGGTCTCGTCGTACGTCTCCTTCGAACTCTTCGTACGCCCGGCGATCCGCGCGCTGATGGGCCTGAAGGACGTGCACCGCCCGAAGGTCCGCGCCGCCCTGACCGCCGACAAGCCCCTTTCCTCCCCTCCCGGGAAGCGCCAGTTCCTGCGCGGTACGTACGACGAGGAGTCGGGCACCGTCACCCCTGTGGGCGGCGCCGGATCGCATCTGATCGCGGCCCTCGCCCGCGCCGACGCCCTCATCACCGTCCCGGAGGACACGACCGAGGTCGAGCCCGGCACCGATGTCGACGTGGTCCTGCTCGGCTGACCGGGGCCCGGCGGGAGTACCGTGTCAGGTCTCACAGGCCCTGACCGGGAGCGCCACACGTAATGAGTACGCACGAACGGCTCACGCACATCGACGAGGCGGGAGCTGCCCGCATGGTCGACGTCTCGGCGAAGGACGTCACCGCGCGCACCGCGCGCGCCACCGGACGCGTCCTCGTCGCCCCGCGCGTCGTCGAGCTGCTGCGCGGCGAGGGGGTCCCCAAGGGGGACGCCCTCGCCACCGCCCGCATCGCGGGCATCATGGGCGCGAAGCGCACGCCCGACCTGATCCCGCTCTGCCACCCGCTCGCACTGTCCGGCGTGAAGCTCGACCTCACGGTCACCGACGACGCGGTCGAGATTGCCGCGACCGTGCGTACGACGGACCGTACGGGCGTCGAGATGGAGGCGCTGACCGCCGTCACGGTCGCCGCGCTCACCGTGATCGACATGGTGAAGGCGGTCGACAAGGCTGCCGTCATCACCGACGTACGGGTCGAGGAGAAGACGGGCGGCAAGTCCGGCGACTGGAGCCGGGCATGAGTCCCCGCGCCGGAGAGGTGTACAGCCACAGCCACGAGCCGGCCGCCGGGCCCGCCGCACCCGCCCCGGACGCGTCCGCACCCCGGCCGCCGCGCCGCGCCCTGGTGGTGACGGCCTCCAACCGTGCCTCCGCCGGTGTCTACGCCGACAGGGGCGGCCCGATCCTCGCCGAGGGCCTGCGCGGCCTGGGCTTCGAGGTCGAGGGGCCGCAGGTGGTGCCCGACGGTGACCCGGTGGAGCAGGCCCTGCGCGCCGGGGTCGCCGCCGCGTACGACGTCATCCTCACCACCGGCGGCACCGGTATCTCACCGACCGACCGCACGCCCGACGCCACCCGCCGCGTCCTCGATTACGACATCCCGGGCATTCCGGAGGCGATCCGGGCCGAGGGCCTCGCGAAGGTCCCGACCGCCGCGCTCTCCCGGGGGCTCGCGGGCGTCGCGGGCCGGACGCTGATCGTGAACCTGCCGGGCTCCACGGGCGGCGTACGGGACGGACTCGCGGTCCTGGAACGCCTCCTGCTCCACGCGGTGGACCAGATCCGGGGCGGCGACCACCCCGGTTCCGGATCCGGCTCCCCCCGACCCGGGAGCCCGAGCTGAACGTCTCGTCCTGGCCCGTCGAGCTGGTGGACGGCGATGTCACCCTCCGCCCGATAAGGCTGCGCGACCAGCGGGCCTGGCGCGAGGTGAACCGGCGTAACCGCGACTGGCTGCGCCCCTGGGAGGCGACGATCCCGCCGCCCGCGCCGGCCGGCCCGGTGGCCCAGCGCCCCACGTACCGTCAGATGGTCCGCCACCTGCGCTCGGAGGCGAACGCCGGCCGGATGCTGCCCTTCGTCATCGAGTACCGGGGGCAGCTGGTCGGCCAGTTGACGGTCGCCGGGATCACCTGGGGGTCGATGTGCTCCGGGCACGTCGGTTACTGGGTGGACCGCGAGGTGGCGGGCCGCGGCGTCATGCCGACGGCGGTCGCGCTCGCCGTCGACCACTGTTTCCGTACGGTCGGTCTGCACCGCGTCGAGGTTTGTATTCGCCCCGAGAACACGCCCAGTCGCAGGGTCGTGGAAAAGCTCGGATTCCGCGAGGAAGGGCTGCGTCCCCGATACCTCCACATCGACGGTGGGTGGCGTGACCACCTGGTCTACGCGCTCACGGCTGAGGAAGTGCCCGAGGGGCTGCTGAACCGCTGGCACCAGGCACGACCCGGCACCTCGCATAAATAAGATAAGTGTTCGAATTTAATCGCCCGCGCTGACCGCAAGCGAACTCCCAAAGCGGCTCGTTGATCCGATCAGCAACAAAAAAGTTCGAGTTATCAGCCAGATCGTGCGACACACCGGCTCAATTGGCCGATGGGCTTGCGCGAACCCCTCTACGGTGTGGGGTGTGAGCAGCAGCGGCCTGATTTACGCAGTCATCGTCGGGGCCTGGGCCGCCTATTTGGTGCCGATGTGGCTCCGCAGGCAGGACGAGCTCAACGAAGCCCGTCCGACGGAACGCTTCAGCACCGCCATCCGGCTGCTGTCCGGACGGGCGGCAATGGAGCGCCGATATGCCAGGGAGTTGCGGGAGCGCGCCGCGGATGAGGCGGAGCCCGACGCGGACCCGGACGCCGTCACGGACCGGTTGAGTTCCGTGGACGTCCGGGCCTTCGCCGTGCCCCCGACGCAAACGGAGCGCCCGGCCGCACGGCAGGACGCGCGCGAGAGTGCCCGCGAGAGCGTCCGCGAGGAACGGCGTGTGCGCACCGCGAGTGCCGCCGCCGAACGCGCCCGGCGCTCGAAAGTCCTCGCGCGCCGTCGGCGCACCACCGTGATCCTCTTCCTCGCCTTCACCCTCGGTGCGATCGTCGCGGCGGTCGGCGGGCTCCGGTTCCTCTGGGCGCCGGCTGTCCCCGCCGTACTGCTGAGCACGTACATCGTGCATCTGCGGGCCACCGAGCGGCGGCGCTTCGCCTTCACCATGGACCGGCGCAGGGCGGAAGCGGCGGCGCAGCGGCTGCGCGAGCGCCGCCCGCACCCGGGCCGCCGGCCGGTCTCGGCGGACCCGGACGAGGAGCCTGTCGTACGCCCCGAACCCGAGCCGGCGCCCGCGGTGTCGCCGCAGGAGGCGGGCCGCCGCGCGCTGGTGGAGCAGACCGACCACGCGGAGTGGGTGGACCAGCAGCGCGAGCGTGAGCGCGGCTCGGCCCGCGGCGAGAGCTGGGACCCGGTCCCGGTCCCGCTGCCGACGTACGTCACCGCTCCCGTCGCGCCGCGCGCCACCGGCAGCGTCGACTTCGGCGACCCGGGCACCTGGAGCTCGGCCCGCTCCAGCACCGCCGAGCCGACCCCCGCCACCGAACCCCCGCCCGCCGCCGACCCGGCCCCGGGCCGCCGCCCCGCGAACCCCGCGCGGCGCGACCGCGGACACGGTCGTACGCCGCTCTTCGACCAGTACGAGGAAGGCGACCGACCGCGCGCGGCCAACGAGTGACCTGCGAAGGAACGGATTACCGAGCACCCCGATCGAGGTGCTAAAGTTTCACTCGTTGCAAGGGCCTGTGGCGCAGTCTGGTAGCGCACCTCGTTCGCATCGAGGGGGTCTGGGGTTCAAATCCCCACAGGTCCACCGCAGCTCAGAGCCCCAGTCGGAGAGATCCGGCTGGGGCTCTTCGGCGTCGTACAGCAGCGAAGTACAGCAACTACGTCTGATCTTGGGCACCCAGGTGCCCAGCTGCCGAAGTGCCGCCTCCCCGCTCCAGATCAATGCCGCACAAGGCGAGCCGGGGTTAACAGAGGTGTTAACCCCTCTTCACCTGGGCTGATGCACGAGGCGTCAGCGCGGTGGTCCGACTAAGCGGCCGCGAGCATGCTTTTCAAGCGGCTCACCTGGCCTTCGAGGTCGTCGATGCGAACGAGCAGATTCTCATGGCTAGGGCAGGTCCGCTGTTCGTCGAAGCCCAGCTGTTCTGCAGACGAATGGAAGATCGCTGCCAGCAAAGCCTGGTACCGCTCGCTCGGCCTAGTGGTCCTGTGCTCCCAGCGATGTAGCTGTACCTCCAGAGCAGCCTCGGACGCAACCTTCCAGCCCCAACCCTGCAGCAGTCCCCATCGATTCAGTAGAGACGCGTATGCCAGCACGGAACGGCTGCACCTGTGCAGGTAGGCACGACGCGCGCGTATGAGTGGAGCCGTGCGGTCGGTGAGTGAGTAGAAACCTTCTCTACGGGTTCAAGGCGCCGCGCAAGCGCGGCGCGCGCCGCAGCCCCCGGCCGGGGGCTGCCTCTGTCTCCGCCCCGGCTGCCCCCGGCCGGGCGGCGGCGCACCGAGCGCGGACGCCAGGCCGAGAGAAAACGGTCGGCACGGGGTGGGTAGAAACCATCTGTGGTTGGGGCGGTCGGCTCCACGGCTTTAGCCACCTCCCCAGTTCGGGTCCCGCGTCGAGCAAGACCAGGGGGCCACTCGTTCAAATTCCGGGCAGGATCAAAGCCTGCCCGAGTTGCCAGCCAGCGTACGGCCCCCTGATCATGCTCGACCCCAAACCGGGCAGGCCACCGGCCAAACCCGCTCCGCCGACCTCGTCGTCACAGGGATCCCAGTTTGGCCCGCTCCATAAGATCGATCACATAGTGAACAATCTCTACGGGAGAGGTGGCAGCCGCGAAGATGCGCCGATCTACGCCCCGCTCCGGATCAAAGCTTGCAGCATGGATCAACACAGGTAGATCGATGTCGTGGCGTTCCAGTTGCCGCAACATAGTGATGCCGGCCTGCGGGTCGCCATCTCGATCGATGTCACTGAGGATGACGTCGTACGACTGACGCCGCAGATCAGCGAGAGCATCGGCAGTTGACCGAGCGGTGACGACGGTCATGCCGACAGACCGAAAGAGGCGGATCAGCGCGGCATTGTTCTCCGGATGGTCGTCCACCCAGAGAAGCTTTCCGCCCTGCAACACGTCCGCAGCATGCTCCAACCTGCCCAGAGCACCGCGTCTGGCCGCAGGGGTGACAGCTACATGCGCTTCGTCGGCAGCTCGGTCAAGCAGCTCACTAGCCATCTCCACCTCGAAGCCCAACGCGCGAATCGCCGTTAACCGTGGAACCACGGTCCGGATAAGGGTTCCGCGTAATGCGAGGAACACGATGGTCGCGAAGGTCACCCAGAGGACACTCGGAAGAGTGCCGATCACTTTGATCCAGATCGACTCAGTCATCTGGACATCTTCCACTGACATCAACGACGACGAACAGCTGCGACGCTGAACAGTCTTGAGCGGCCTTGTTGTCCCGGAAGCGGGCAACTGCATCAGGCGCCTGGGGTGAACTCCCTTTCGGCGGTCGGCGGCAGGTCCGTACAGCACGGAAGTACAGCAACCACCGCGACCGCCGCCGACTCGTAACGTCCCCAGTGCCTCGGTTGACCAGCACAGCAGGACCTCAGTGACCGTCCCGCCCGTAGTTCGCATCGAGGGGGTCTGGGGTTCAAATCCCCACAGGTCCACCGCAGCTCAGAGCCCCTGCCGGGGAAACCCGGCAGGGGCTCTTTGGCGTTGTGCGGCGGTGGGGTCAGCGGCGCTTGAACTCCACCGGGCCGCCGTTCATCTCGATCGTGCCGTCCGAGTGGAGTACCGGGCGGCGTTCGGTCATGCGGCCGCTGTAGGCCTCGATGTGGTGGATGGCCGCCCCGTCCGGGCCGGTGAAATCGACGAGGGCGATGGCGACCCAGTAGCGGGTCTTCGTGTTCTCGAAGAGGGGGACGGTGACGGTGGAGCCGCGGCCGTCCGTGACGACGACCTTCGCGCCGAAACTGCGGAAGGAGCCGAAGCCGTTGCTGAGCGCGGAGTACGCGCAGAGCAGCACGTAACCCTGTTCGTCGGGGCGGGCGATGTGGAGGGTTTCGCAGCCGGGGACGCGTGAATCGGCGTTCAGGCGGATGAAGGGGCGGCTCTCCAGTGAGCCGAGGCGCTTGTAGTAGACGACGCCGTCGCTCCTTGTTGCCTGCGGTACGCGGCCGGACTTGACGAGGGTGCCGGGTGCGTTGCCGCCGCGTACCGCCTCTGCGGCGGGCACGAACAGCGCGTACAGGTCGAGGTCGGCGCCACGCGCGCGGCGGGCGTCGCTGCCGCCGTCCCACTCCAGTGTCGCGGTGACCACCAGCTCGCGGTCCTGCTTCTCCAGGCTGATCGAGGCCTGGCCGCCCTTGTCGAGGCTGATGTTGCCAAGTGGAGGCTTGAGCAGGCTGGTGGCGGCGGGTGCGGGTGCGGGTGCGGGTGCGGGAGGGGCGGGCGTGGGTTCGGCGCTGCCCGGGTACGGGGCGGGCCGGCCGGTTACGGCGAGTTCCTCGGGCTCCTCCACGCGTACGCCGAAGTCGGTGGCCAGGCCGGCCAGGCCGTCGGCGTAACCCTGGCCGATGGCGCGGAGCTTCCAGGCGGGGCCCCTGCGGTAGATCTCGACCAGGAGCACGGCGCGTTCGCCGTCGGTGAGGGCCGGGGGGCGGAACTCGATCGGCTCGGCACCGTCCTGGGCGGCGCGTACTCTCACGTCCTTCACCGCGCGGAAGGTACGGGCCGGGTCGTCGGGGTCACAGCTGCCGACCAGGACCACTCGGTCCACGTCGGCAGACAGGGCGGCCGGATCCACTTCGACGCGTTCCGGGCCGTCGGCGTCGGCGGCGAGGTGGCGGACCGCGCCGGACTCGGCGGCGGGCTGGTTGTAGAACACCATGTCGTCGTCGGACCTGACCTTGCCGTCCGCCCCGATCAGCAGGGCGCTGAGGTCGACCGGGTCGCCCACGGTGTGCAGTTCGGCGGTGATGCGCCCCGCGCCCACGGCCGTGTTCCCGCCCTTGCCGAGCTCTTGCATGCCCGTCCGCCTCCACGCGTGATTTCCGACCGGCTTCGTGGCTGTCACCTTGTCAGGTCGCGGTGACGTGCGGAACGGCGGGATTCATGGGAGTGGTGGGCGTGGTGGGCGTCACAGGTCCGGGTGTGAGTAGTCGCGGTACAGGATGTAGCGCTGAGAATGATCACGGCTGGCACCGACGAGTGAGCCCGGTCTGACTGTCGGAGCTCGCGTCCGGGCAGCCGGCCAGCGCGGTCGAGACCCGGTCGAGGACGGGTTGCTGCCCTCGTGAGCCTGCCTCGCTACGCGCAACGAGGCAGGCTCACGCAGTTGCTTTCCCTCAGCCGCCGACGTAGTCCGCCAGATGCTCACCCGTGAGGGTGGAGCGGGCGGCGACCAGGTCGGCGGGGGTGCCCTCGAAGACGACCCGGCCGCCGTCGTGGCCCGCGCCGGGGCCGAGGTCGATGATCCAGTCGGCGTGCGCCATGACCGCCTGGTGGTGCTCGATGACGATCACCGACTTGCCGGACTCGACGAGCCGGTCGAGCAGGCCCAGGAGCTGCTCGACGTCCGCGAGATGCAGGCCGGTGGTCGGCTCGTCAAGGACGTAGACGCCGCCCTTCTCCGACATGTGCGTGGCCAGCTTCAGCCGCTGCCGCTCGCCGCCGGACAGAGTGGTGAGCGGCTGGCCGAGGCTGAGGTAGCCCAGGCCCACGTCCGCGAGGCGTTCCAGGATCTTGTGCGCCGCCGGAATGCGGGCCTCCCCGGCGGCGAAGAACCCCTCGGCTTCGGTGACGGACATGGCGAGGACCTCGCTGATGTCGCGGCCGCCGAGGTGGTATTCGAGCACCGATGCCTGGAACCGCTTCCCCTCGCAGTCCTCGCAGGTAGTGGCGACCCCGGCCATCATGCCCAGGTCGGTGAAGATGACGCCCGCGCCGTTGCAGGTGGGGCAGGCGCCCTCGGAGTTGGCGCTGAACAGCGCGGGCTTCACGCCGTTGGCCTTGGCGAACGCCTTGCGGATCGGGTCGAGCAGTGCGGTGTACGTCGCCGGGTTGCTGCGGCGCGACCCGCGGATCGGGCTCTGGTCAATCGAGATGACGCCCTCGCCGGCCGGGATCGACGCGTGGATGAGGGAGCTCTTTCCGGAGCCGGCGACGCCGGTGATGACGGTGAGGACGCCGAGCGGGATGTCGACGTCGACGTGGCGGAGGTTGTGCGACGTGGCGCCACGGATCTCCAGCGCGCCGGTGGGCTCGCGGACGCTGTCCTTGAGGGCGGCCCGGTCGTCGAGGTGGCGCCCGGTGACGGTGCCGGAGGCGCGCAGCCCTTCGAGGGTGCCTTCGAAGCAGACGGTGCCGCCTGCCGTGCCGGCGCCGGGGCCGAGGTCGACGACGTGGTCGGCGATGGCGATTGCCTCCGGCTTGTGCTCGACGACGAGGACGGTGTTGCCCTTGTCGCGTAGCCGCAGGAGCAGGTTGTTCATGCGCTGGATGTCGTGGGGGTGCAGGCCGATGGTGGGCTCGTCGAAGACGTAGGTGACGTCGGTGAGTGCGGAGCCGAGGTGGCGGATCATCTTGACGCGCTGCGCCTCGCCGCCGGACAGCGTGCCCGAGGGCCGGTCCAGCGAGAGGTAGCCCAGGCCGATCTCCACGAACGAGTCGAGGGTCTGCTGGAGCACGGTGAGCAGGGGGGCCACCGAGGGTTCGTCCAGGCTGCGGACCCACTGCGCGAGGTCGCGGATCTCCATCGTGCAGGCGTCGGCGATGCTGATCTGCTTGATCTTCGAGGAGCGGGCTCCTTCGCTGAGCCGGGTGCCGTCGCACTCGGGACAGGTGGTGAAGGTGACCGCGCGGTCCACGAACTCCCGGATGTGCGGCTGCATCGACGCCCGGTCCTTGGACAGGATCGACTTGTGGAGCTTGGGGATCAGCCCCTCGTAGGTGAGGGTGGCGTCGCCGGCCTTCACCTTGGTCGCCTCCCGGTACAGGAAGTCCTGCATCTCCTGTTCGGTGTATTTCACGATCGGCTTGTGCGGGTCGAGGAAGCCGGACTCGGCGTAGGTGCGCACGGTCCACCAGTTGTCGGACTTCCAGCCGGGGATGGTGAACGCGCCCTCGGCGATCGACTTGGAGTCGTCGTAGAGCTGGGTGAGGTCGATGTCGGAGACCGTGCCGCGGCCCTCGCAGCGCGTGCACATGCCGCCGGTGCGGCTGAAGGTGGCCTCGACCGCCTTCTTGTTGCCGCCCTCGACGGTGATAGAACCGCTCCCCTTCACCGAGGCGGTGTTGAACGAGTACGCGCTCGGCGGCCCGATGTGCGGCTGACCGAGCCGGCTGAAGAGGATGCGCAGCATCGCGTTGGCGTCCGTGGCGGTGCCGACCGTGGAGCGCGGGTCGGAGCCCATCCGCTGCTGGTCCACGATGATCGCGGTCGTGAGCCCGTCGAGTACGTCGACCTCGGGCCGCGCCTGGGTGGGCATGAGGCCCTGCACGAACGCGCTGTAGGTCTCGTTGATCAGCCGCTGCGACTCCGCGGCGATGGTGCCGAACACCAGCGAGCTCTTGCCCGAGCCGGAGACGCCGGTGAACACCGTCAGCCGGCGCTTCGGGAGCTCGATGCTGACGTCCTTGAGGTTGTTCTCGCGCGCGCCGTGCACGCGGATCCGGTCGTGGCTGTCGGCAGCGTGCGGCGCAGACGACTGTAACTGCGGCTGCGGGGTGGGCGTGTTCTGAGCCATGCTCGTCGTTCTCCAAGACTGTTGTGGGGCCGGGTTCGTTAGCGGCTCAGGTCCCGGAACCGCTTCACTGCCAGCGGGAAGAACACCGCGATCAGGGCCACCGGCCAGGCCACCGCGAGGAGTTCCGCGTGGGTCGCGGCCCAGGAGTCGCCACCCGCGCCCGGGTTGCCGAACAGGCCGCGTACCGCGGTGGCCGTCGCCGACATCGGGTTCCACTCCACGATCGCGCCCAGCCACGACGGCATCGATTCGGGCGAGGCGATGGCGTTGGAGAGGAAGCTGACCGGCCAGACCAGGATCTGCACCGCCTGCACCAGTTCCGGCTTGCCCGCGACCATCGCCAGGTGGATGCCGATCCACAGCATCGCGAACCGCAGCAGCAACAGCAGTCCCACCGCACCCAGGAAGGAGGCGAATCCCTCGTGCCAGCGCCAGCCGATCGCGTATCCGACCGCGATCATCACGGTCAGACCGACCGCCGACTGCACCATGTCGGCGACGCTCCGTCCGACCAGGACCGCGCCGGAGTTCATGGGCATCGAGCGGAACCGGTCGATGACCCCCTTGCCGAGGTCCTGGGTGACCGAGAGCATCGTCGCATCAAGGCCGAAGGCCATGGTCATGGTGAGCATGCCGGGCACCAGGTAGGCCTGGAAGTCCCCGTCGACACCCTGTCCGCCGCCGATCAGGTAGCTGAACATCAGCAGCATCATCACCGGGAAGACCAGGCCGACGACCACCTGCACGGGCTGGCGCGCCCAGTGGGCCAGCTCGCGCCTGGTCATCGTCCAGGAGTCGGCGGCCGCCCAGCTCAGCTTCGAACCCGTCCCGTGCGCCGTGCTGACATCAGCCGTGCTCGCACCATGGGTCGCAGTCATGCGGCGTCCTCCTTCGTCAGGTGCATGAAGACCTCGTCGAGGGTCGGCCGGCGTACCGCGATGTCCTCCGCCTCGATGCCGGCCGCCTCCAGCGCCCGCACGGTCTCGGTCAGCGCGGCCATCCGGTCGGTGACCGAGGCACTGATCCTCCGCCGGTCCTCGTCCACCACCACGTCACCGGGCAGGAGAGAGGCCGCGCGTGCCAGCTGGGCCGTGTCGTGCAGGACCACGTCGATGCGGTCACCGCCGGTCTTGGACTTCAGCTCGTCCGCCGTGCCCTCCGCGATGACCTTTCCGTGGTTGATCACCGCGATCTGGTCGGCCAGCTGGTCGGCCTCCTCCAGGTACTGCGTGGTCAGCAGGACGGTCGTGCCGCCGCCCACCAGTGAGCGCACCGCGTTCCACACCTCCGTGCGGCCCCGGGGGTCGAGCCCGGTCGTGGGCTCGTCCAGGAAGAGCACCCGCGGCCGGGAAATGAGAGACGCCGCCAGGTCGAGCCGCCGCCGCATACCGCCGCTGTACTGCTTGATGGCCTTGTTGCCGGTGTCCGCGAGCCCGAACCGGGCCAGGAGCTCGTCGGCCCGCGTGCCGGCGCGGCGCGCGCCGAGATGGTAGAGGCGGCCGAACATCTCCAGGTTCTGGCGGCCACTGAGCTCTTCGTCGACGGCGGCGTTCTGGCCGAGCAGCCCGATCCGTGAGCGCACCTCGTCGGCCCGGGTCCTCACGTCGACTCCCGCCACCTCGACACGCCCCTCCTCGGGGCGCAGCAGCGTGGACATGATGCGTACGGCCGTGGTCTTGCCGGCGCCGTTCGGGCCGAGAATCCCCTGGACGGTCCCGGCTCGGACCGTGAGATCGAGGCCGTCGAGGGCCTGCTTGTTCCCGTACCTCTTCCGCAGGCCTTCGACGACGATCGCCAGATCGTAGTCAGACAAAACACCCTCCTTCAGTCAGTGGTCAAACTTGACTAGAGAGTGCAAGGTACGACGCTTCGAGTCGACTAGTCAAACTTGATTACGTGCGGGCATCCGGGGCTGCGCCCGCTAGTCAAACTTGTATAGTGAAACTGGTGAAAATTGCCTAGCGAGGAGATGTGCATGTCAGCGATCCGGCTGCTGATCCTCGGCGCGGTCCGTCAACACGGACGGGCGCACGGTTACCAGGTGCGCAACGACCTGGAGTTCTGGGGGGCCCACGAGTGGTCCAACGCCAAGCCGGGCTCGATCTACCACGCGCTCAAGCAGATGGCGAAGCAAGGACTCCTTGTCGCCCACGAGATCGCACCGAGCACCGTCGGCGGCCCGCCCCGCGTCGAGTACGAGATCAACGACAAGGGAACCGAGGAGTACTTCACGCTGCTGCGCGAGGCCCTGAGCTCGCACGAGCAGAAGACAGACGTGCTCTCGGCCGGCATCGGCTTCATCGTCGACCTGCCGCGGGGCGAGGCCGTCGCACTCCTCAAGAAGAGGATCACGGGGCTCGAGCAGTGGCGGTCCGCGGTCACCGCGTACTACACGCCGGAGGACGGGCCCGAGCAGCTCGGGCACATCGGCGAGATCATGAACCTGTGGGTGCACTCGGCCGACGGCGGCGCGGAATGGACGCGCGGTCTGATCGAGCGGATCGAGGGCGGCGCGTACACGTTCGCGGGGGAGGGTGAACCCTTCGTGGGCGTGCTCGCGGACGATGAGCCGAACCCGTACGCGACGGGACCGCACCCAGAGGACAACCGCTAGCGACGCACCCTGACGGCGGCACGGGCGTCGGTGTCGACGCTCAGCAGTGGTGGGGCATCGGTGCGGACGCGCACGTGGGCGGCCCGGGCTACCGGTCCGCTGTCACAACTCGCTCTCACTCTCCAGACCCAGCTGGACGCGCTGGCCGCTGAGAGCATCCCCCGGGACAAGAGTCTTCACCGTGTACGAGATGAAACGGCTCGGACGCGACGCCGCCGAGCTCACCGCGCTCGCCGACCACCTCGCCGCGCACGACCTGGTCCTGGAGATGCTCGCCGGTCCGCTGGCCGGGATCTACGCCCCCACCGGGCACGGCCGCCTGCTGTTCGCCTTCTTCGCCGCCATGGCGGAGACCGAGCGGGAGAGCATCCGGGAATCGACGCTGGAGGGGCTCGACACCGCCGCCCGCAAGGGCAAGCACGGCGGCCGGCCGCCGGTCATCGCCGATGACATGCTGCACACCGTCCTGCGTCGCCGTGTCGGCGGCGAAACGGTCGAGCAGATCCAGCCCGACCCGATCATCCCCACCGGCAGGCGCAAGGGGCAGAACCCGAGCCTGTCCAGCATCTACCGGGCCCCGGCCGAACACGAGAAGCGGACGACGTACCCCGAAGCCGTCACCGCGGCGCACACCGACTTCGCCGCCCTCCAGGCCGCCGGGAGCGTTCCGGGACAGGCCCCAGGAAGCGCGAAGGAGTCGCCCAGCCTCTCCGGACCAGCTCAGAGACCGTGATCAATCTCAGCGCTACATCCTGTACCGCGACTACTCACACCCGGAGAAGCCCGTAGGTTCGCGAAAACTGAAGGAACTTCGGCGGGAACTCACGGGTCTGTCGCCCTGATTGCAGGGGATGGACCCGTGAGTTCACGGGGAAGTCGCGGGGCCGGGCTTGGTGAATGCTTGCCGGCTGTGCACGAGCAGCTCACGCATCCCTGGGCTGTGCGTGCTCTTCCAGATCAGGGCGAGCAATGCGGGCGTATCGACGTCAGCGATGGTGCGGGCGGTGAGCCGGTCGCTGTAGCGCGCAGCCATGGAGTCGCTGAGGGTGGCGACGGCGAGCCCGCGGGCCGCGAGGTCGGCAATGGCGTCCGCGGCGCTGGCTTGCAGCGCGATCGCGGGTTGGAGGTTCTGTGCGGCGCAGGCCTGGTCGAATACCGTGCGCAGGCCGGTGCCGGGCGGCATGCACACGATCGGGTAGGCGACCAGGTCGCGAAGGGTGACCCGCCGCTGTTTCGCGAGGGGGTGCCCGGCCGGGACTGCCACGACGAGCCGCTCGCTGATGATGGTCAGCGCGTCCAGCCCCTCGGGGGTGGCGGCTGCGGCCCCGATGAGTGCCAGGTCGACTGCACCGGTGCGTACCCCCTCGATGAGCCGGTCCGAGTTGTCCTCCAGCAGCGAGATCTCCACACCGGGATGTGCCTGGTGGAACGCGGCGAGGGCGTCGAACAGCGGGGTGAGGGTGCAGCCGATGACCATCCCGACGGTGAGGCGCCCCCGGATCAGGTCGGTCACCTCGCCCACCGCCTGGCCGACTGCCCCAGCGGCGGCGAGTGCGGCGCGGGCGTGTTCGAGTGCGGCCTTTCCCGCGACGGTGAGGGTGACGGTGCGGGCCGACCGGTCGAACAGCTCGGCACCGAGTTCCCGTTCCAGTTGGCGGATCTGGGCGCTGACGCCGGACTGGCTGATGTGCACCCGGTCGGCTGCCCGGGTGAAGTTCTGCTCCTCGG
Source organism: Streptomyces sp. ISL-99 (assembly GCF_018614005.1). NCBI lineage: Bacteria > Bacillati > Actinomycetota > Actinomycetes > Kitasatosporales > Streptomycetaceae > Streptomyces > Streptomyces sp. ISL-99. The sequence goes on along the minus strand of NZ_JAGGPC010000012.1, from coordinate 13,797 downwards.
CGACCGCGACGAAGTATTCCAGCTGCCTCAGCTCCATGACTGCAGATTCTAGTTTTCAGAAGATTCATCTGTTGGACTTCTGATCAGTCGGCGGCCACGCTGGGAAGCGTCGAAGCCGTACGTCAGGAGGAATTCATGCCGGAGTACGAGAAGGCCATGTGCCCTGAGGACATCACCCGCTTGTTCGTCGAACGATCCAACGCCGGTGACGCGGCCGGGGTCGCCGCACTTTACGAAGAGGGTGCGGTGATGGCCTACCCGCCCGGCGACCGGACGGTGGGCCGGGAGGCGATTCGCGCGCTGTGGGAGAAGGTGCTGGCCAACCGTCCCCGTTTCGAGCAGGAACAACCGCTGCCGACGCTGATCAGCGGTGACATCGCCCTCACCTCGACCCCGCCGAAGGACGGGGCCGGTGCCCGGGCGCAGGTCGTCCGGCGCCAGCCTGATGGAAGCTGGCTGCGCCTGCTCGACCAGCCCGAGTTCGTCCCACCCACCCGCTGACCCCTCGCCTCCGTGAGTTCGCGGAACTGGAGGCCGTCGGGCGTGGCCCCGAAGGGGTCGGTGCCCCCAGTGTCAAGGAGTTGATCCGTGGGTTCGTGGTGAAGTTGCGGGGCCGGTTTCCAGGGGCCGTTCCATGAGAGCGCGAGCGGAGTCCGCGTAGCGCATCGCGGTCTTCTCGTCGAAGCCGAAGACCTCTGCGAGATGGAGTGGGTCAGGGCCCTTGACCATGGCCTCTTCGAGTTGGCGGTCGACGCGGAGTTTCTCCAGGGTCGCGTCCTGGCCGCGCATCGCAGCGCTGATCCAGTGGTTGCTGGCGCGGCCGGTGGTGTTGGCGGTCTGGTTGTTGATCAGCAGGTGCAGGTTCGCGGTGTTCGGCCACCGGCTGCGCCGGTGCTCCAGCCAGTCCAGCAGCAGCTTCAGGGTGAGGTCGTCGAGCGGGCGGACGCGTCCGGCGATGGTCAGCCAGCGGTTGCCGAGGTCGACGTCGTCGAGCATGAGGGTAGCGATCTGGTCGACCCGGGCGGCGTGGACCGCCGCGAGGGCGAGGATGAGCCGCGTCGCCGGGGTGGTGGCCGCCGCGACGGAGCGGTCGACCTGTTCGGGCACGAGTGGTTGCAGCACGGCGTACTCGTACTGCCCGACCTTGATCCGGCTGGTGGGGTTGCGGAAGATCAGTCCGTTCCGCTTGGCCCAGGAGAACAGCGCGCGCAGGGCGACGAGTTGGTCGTGTCGCTGGTGGCCGTGCAGTGTCTTGATGTAGGTGAGGACGTCGTCGCGGGTCACTTCCCGCAGATGGTCGTAGCGGTTCGACCAGTCCAGCAGAGCCGGGCGGACTCGGTTGAGGTAGAGCCAGACCGTGCCCTCCCGTCGCGGGAGGCTGCGGGGGCCGCCGTCGCGCAGGATGCGGGTCCAGCGCTCGGTCTCCGAGCGGATGCCGGGTGCGAGGCCCTTCAGCCTCGCGGCGAGCCAGCGTTCGAAGGAGGGTTCGCTGTCGTCCTCGAAGATCCCCATCTCCTCCAGGACCGTGACGGTGTGGCCGACCGGCAGGTCCAGGGCCCGCAGCGGGGTGAAGATCTCCGTGTGCCGGATGACGTCGCCCTCGATGTAGCCGGTGAGGACGAGGGCCAGGCCCCGATTGACGGCGAAGCGGATGTTGCGCCCCCAGCTGCGGGCCTCGGCGAGCTGGTGGGCGAGGTACTTCGCCCAGGTCAGCCAGGGGCCGGCCAGGTCGGCGTCGGCCAGGGTGAGCCGACTGTAGTCACGGGGGATCTGCTCGAACAGCGGCAACTGCTGCCAGCCGGGATCCGGGCGCCAGGCCGGTGCGGGCGGCGGCTTGCGCGGGGCTCCCCACCGTCCTCCGCGCCGCCGTGCCGAGGGCGTCGGCCTTCTGCGGTAGTGCATCCCGACGAAGAACAGCTGGTGGTGCCGGACTGCGGCGAGCCGATCCCGCACGTCCGTCTCGTCTGCCGGCTGGCCGGCGACGGCCTTCGCGCTGAGGCGGGCCTGGCACCAGCACAGGCGGCAATAGTTCCACTTCAGCGGCTGGATTCGGCGGCAGCCGGCGCATGTGGCCGCATCGTGACTGCGACCGAACATGTAGCAGGTGGGGCAGAGGCGGTCGCTGAAGTTTCCCCAGGCCAGGCAGCTCTCACAGGAGTCGGTGGGCTTGACGTAGCCCTTCGGGAACCGTGCCACCGACTCACTCCGGCGGCAGCGACCGGCCGCCCCGGCGCTTGGGGACCACCGCTCGTGCGGCGGTCCCCGCACCAACCGCGGCTCGCTCCGTCCCCTCCGCCTGCCCCGGGCGGCGGACCTTCTCCGGCTCGGGGATCAACAGGTCACCGATCTCGCAGCCGAGGACCACGCAGATGACGTCCAGGTCCTCCAGCTTGAGCGAGACCGGCTGTCCGGACCACAGCCCGGACAGCTTCCCCGCCGAGATCACCAACCCGTGCTCGGCCAGGCTTCGTTGGAGCTCGGACGCCTTCCAGATACCCTTGTTCGCGGCGGTCAGCCGCAGGTTCCACCTCATCGGATCAGCCCTTCCAGCCGCTTCGCGGCCCGCTCGGTCCCGGCGGCCCAGGCGTCCTCGACCCGGGTCTGCTGGACGTGGACGTACCGCATCGTCGTGGCGATCCAGGAATGCCCCAAGACCTCCTGAATTGCGAGCAAGTCCAGCCCGTTCTCATAGAGTTGGGACGCACAGAAGTGCCGCAGGACATGCGGCGTCAGCCTCTCGCCCCACCCCGCCAGATGCGCCTTGGCCGCGTCCTTGAGCCCGCCGCGCAGGGCGTCGTCGCCCACCCGGCGCGAGGAGCCGTCGGCGTTCTTCCGCTCGGAGGGAAACAGCGGGGCGCCCGGGCGGGTGTGGTCATCGTCGAACTGGCCCCACACGTCCTCGATGAACCACCGCAGCGTCCGGTCGGCGCCGTTGATCAGCGGGACCATCCGCTCGCGCGGGCCCGAGCCGCGGGCGCCCTTGCCATGGCGGACGTGGAGTTTGCCGAAGCGTCCCAGGCCCCACTTGATGTCCGTCAGGTCGAGCTTGCACGCCTCGCTGACCCGCAGGCCGACCTGGGACATCAGCTTGGAGGCGGTGTAGTTCCTGGCGGTAGGGGCGAACTTGCGGCAGGTGGCCAGCTCGCCGCCCCAGCCGGTGAACAGCGTCCCGACCTCCGGCCCGGTCGGGGGGATCCGCAGCTGGGCGTCCTTGGCTCCGCGCGGCCGGTTCATCTCGTCGATCGGGCACTCGACCACCCGGCCGGTCATCCGGTGGAGTTCGACCTTGTGCCGCAGCTCCAGGAACAGGAAGTACGTCGTCAGGGCCTGTGACCGGGCCAGTCGGGTGCCGCTGGGTGAGTTCCGCAGCACCTTCCCGAAGTACGCGTCGGCGTCGGCCGGCTCCATGTCCCACAGCGGTCGGCCGAACCAGGTCGTGATCTGCTCCAGGTGCCCGACATCCCCGCGGATCGTGCCGTCCGCCAGTCCCGCCGAGGCCCGTGCGAGAACGAACCCGGACAGCACGTCGATCTCGAACCGCTCCAGCTCCTCCGCTGACGCGGGCGCCGAGTGCTCACGCAGGTCCCGTACGACCGCCAGCGCTGCCAACCCGAGCCTCCTTGCCTTCGTTCCGACTGCGGATCGGTCGGACGAAGTGAGAACGCTTCAAGAATCCCGAAGTTACGTCAGAGAGCGGCAGAGCACCCGAAGGAGAGAGAACCCCCTGGCCACAGGGTCGGGGACTCAGTCGGGCTCAGGGGAACTCACGGGATGTCGCACAGTTCAGCGGCTTGGCGAAGCAGCGGCTGTCTTCGTACTCGCGGAAGTGGCCGAACTTCTTGGCCGGGGCGTAACCGCTCGACGTGTAGAGGCTGATGGCCTCCGGCTGTTGCGTGCCCGTCTCCAGGACCATCCGGCTGCGGCCGGCCGTGCGGGCGTCTGCCTCCAGGGCGGCGAGGATGCGGCGGGCCAGGCCGAGGCCGCGGCACGCGGGGATGACGTACATGCGCTTGAGTTCGGCGTCGCCGTCCGAGTAGCCCTCGTCGTTCTCGTCCTGGGCGCGCCAGGCGCCGGTGGCGACGGGGCGGTCGTGGTCGTCGTACGCGATGAGGAAGAGGCCGCCCGGCGGCCGGAACATGGCGGGGTCGAGCGGCGTCGTGTCGCCGTCGCCGTTGTAGCGCTCGATGTACTCCTGCTGTACTTCGGCTTCGAGCTTGAGGGCGTCGGGGTGGTTGTACGGGCGCGGGCGGATATGCATGCGTGAGAGCGTACTTCTATGCGGTGCGCTGCGGCGAGCGACTTCGGTGTCTGTATTGTGCCGGGATGCTCACTGTGACCTCCGTGAATGTTAACGGCCTGCGCGCCGCCGCCAAGAAGGGCTTCGTGCCGTGGCTGGCCGGGACCTCCGCCGATGTGATCTGCCTCCAGGAGGTACGGGCCGAACCGCAGCAGCTCCCGGAGGAGGTCCGGGACCCCGAGGGCTGGTTCGCCGTGCACGCCCCGGCCGCGGCCAAGGGGCGGGCCGGTGTTTCGCTCTATACGCGGCGGGAGCCGGAGCGGGTGCAGGTCGGATTCGGCAGTACCGAGTTCGACGGGAGCGGGCGGTACGTCGAGGCCGACCTGCCCGGGGTCACGGTCGCCAGCCTGTATCTGCCCTCCGGTGAGGTCGGCACGGAGCGGCAGGACGAGAAGCTGCGGTTCATGGGCGAGTTCCTGCCGTACCTGAAGGGGCTGAAGGAGCGCGCGGCGGCGGACGGGCGTGAGGTGCTGGTGTGCGGCGACTGGAACATCGCCCACCAGGAGGCCGATCTGAAGAACTGGAAGGCCAACCGGAAGTCCTCGGGATTCCTGCCGGAGGAGCGGGCCTGGCTGACGCGGGTGTTCGAGGAGGCGGAGTACGTCGATGTGGTGCGCGCGCTGCATCCGGACCAGGAGGGCCCGTACACCTGGTGGTCGTACCGCGGGAAGGCCTTCGACAACGACTCGGGATGGCGCATCGACTACGCCGTGGCGACGCGGGGTCTTGCTGGCCGGGCGGTCAAGGCGTACGTGGAACGGGCAGCCAGCTATGGCCTGCGCTGGTCGGACCACGCGCCGGTGACCGCGGTGTTCGAGCAGCCGCTCGGGGGTTAGGCGTCCTTCTCGGCCCTGACCAGGCGGTCCAGGGCCATGGAGAGTTCCGCCTCGACGACGCTCTTGGCGAGCGGGCGCAGGCGTTCCAGGGCGGCGGCGGGGGTGACGGGAGTGGCTGGGGTGGCGGGCGCGGTGGGGTCGTCGCTCGTCGCTTCCTCGTTCAGGTGACGGCGGACCAGCGTTGCGAAGATCTCCGCCATGGCCGTCGTGTGCTCCCGCACCTCCCGGCCCGCCTGGAGTACGGCGGCCAGCGGGACGCCTTCGCGCACCAGGGCCGCCGACACGTCCAGCAGGCGGCGGCTGATGTGGACGATCTCCTCGCCGTCGATGGCCAGGTAGCCGAGGTCGAGTGCGGTGGCCAGGTTCTCCGTGGTCACCTCGCCCGCGAAATAGTCCGCCAGGTCCTCGGGGGTGAGGCGGACCGGGGTCTCCTCGGTCCAGGTGGCGGGGGCGGCGTCCTCGCCGAGGCCGAAGAGCTCGCCGACGTCGCGGCCGCTTTCGAAGGTGGTGGCGAGGTCCGCGATGCCGTTCAGGGTGTGGCCGCGCTCCAGCAGGGCGGCGATGGTGCGCAGGCGGGCGAGGTGGCGGTCGTCGTACCAGGCGATGCGGCCCTCGCGGCGGGGTGGCGGCAGCAGTTTGCGTTCGCGGTAGAAGCGCAGGGTGCGCACGGTGATGCCGGCCTTCCTGGCCAGCTCCTCCATGCGGTACTCACGGGCTGCTGCGGCTTTGTCCACGAGGGAACCCTATGTCGTACCGGCGGTAACTTTCTGGCGTCCGACCCCTACCCATGAGTACGGCGCTGCTCTACTCTCCCAATCGTGCCAGTGATTGCTGGCAGAGTCGTGGGACTGTGGGAGGCGTCGGCATGGCCGAGCACGAGCACGTACGAGTGGCGGTGATCGGATCCGGATTCGGCGGCCTGGGCGCCGCCGTCCGGCTGCGCCGCGAGGGGATCACCGACTTCGTCGTCCTGGAACGCGCCGATGCGGTGGGTGGCACCTGGCGCGACAACAGCTATCCGGGGTGCGCGTGCGACGTACCGTCCCATCTGTACTCGTTCTCATTCGCGCCCAACCCCGACTGGCCGCGCACCTTCTCGGGGCAGGAGCACATCAGGGCGTACCTGGAGCACGTCACCGACACCTTCGGGCTTCGGCCGCATATCAGGCTGAACCACGAAGTGAAGATGATGCGCTGGGACGGCGACGAGCTGCGCTGGGAGATCGAGACCGCGCAGGGGACGATCGCGGCGGATGTGGTGGTGTCCGCCACCGGGCCGCTGTCCGATCCCAAGATTCCGGACATCCCTGGGCTCGACGGCTTCCCCGGCAAGGTCTTCCACTCGGCGCAGTGGGACCACGACTACGACCTGCGCGGCAAGCGCGTCGCGATGATCGGGACGGGCGCGTCCGCGATCCAGATCGTGCCGTCGATCCAGCCCGACGTCGCGAAGCTGACGGTATTTCAGCGGACGCCGCCGTGGGTGATGCCGCGCATGGACCGGGCCATCACCGGGCCCGAGCGGTGGCTTCACCGGCAGTTGCCGTTCACCGGGAAGGCGCGGCGCGGACTGCTCTTCGGGATACGGGAGTTGCAGGTCACCGCGTTTACGAAGCATCCGAACCAGCTAGGGGCCATCGAGTCGCTCGCCAAGGCCAACATGGCCAAGGCGATCAAGGACCCTGAGCTGCGGGCCAAGCTGACGCCGTCGTACCGGATCGGCTGCAAGCGCATCCTGCTGTCGAGCTCGTACTACCCGGCGCTCGCGAAGCGGAATGTGGATGTGGTGGCCTCGGGGCTCAAGGAAGTGCGCGGCTCCACGGTCGTGGCGGCCGACGGGACCGAGAGCGAAGTCGACGCGATCATCTTCGGTACGGGCTTCCACGTCACCGACATGCCGATCGCCGAGCGGGTCGTGGGAGCGGACGGCATCACGCTCGCCGAGGCGTGGAAGGACGGGATGGAGTCGCTGCGCGGCGCGACTGCGGCCGGATTCCCCAACTGGATGACGATCATCGGGCCGAATACCGGGCTCGGGAACAGTTCGATGATTCTGATGATCGAGTCGCAGCTGAACTACATGGCCGACTACCTGCGGCAGTTGAGGGTGCTGGGCGGCAGGGCGGCTCTCGGGGCGCGGGCCTCGGCCGTGCACGCGTGGAACCGGCGGGTGCAGGACCGGATGAAGCGGACCGTGTGGAACACGGGCGGCTGCGACAGCTGGTACCTGGACGCGAACGGTCGCAACACCACCATCTGGCCGGGCACGCCGAGCGAGTTCCGGCGTGCGACGCGGGCGGTGAATCTCGCGGAGTACGAGGTCATACGGGTGCGGGCGGCTCGGGAGGCGGGCGGCGACACGGCAGGGGCCGGAAATAAAGCAGGGGCAGGCGCCGAGGCCGCGGAGGTTGTCGCGTGAGCCGGCTGATGAGTGTCGTGGGGCAGCAGCTCGTCGCCTCGCGCGAGCTGACGGCCGTCTCCGCCGACGGATCGCGCCTGCATGTCGAGGTGTACGGGCCCGAAGGCGCCCCCGCGCTCGTCCTGGCACACGGCTGGACCTGCTCGACGCTCTTCTGGTCGGCGCAGATACGCGAGCTGGCCGGTTCGGATGCCGGTGGGTACCGGGTCGTGGTGTACGACCAGCGGGGGCATGGGCGTTCGCCGGCCGTCGGGCGCGACGGTTACAGCACCGACGCCCTCGCCGACGACCTCGAAGCGGTGCTCGCCGCCGCACTCGCGCCCGGCGAGCGGGCCGTGGTGGCCGGGCACTCCATGGGCGGCATGACGATCATGGCTGCCGCTGGGCGGCCAGGGTTCCGCGAGCACGCGGCGGCCGTTCTGCTGTGCAGTACGGGCAGTTCGCGGCTGGTCGCGGAGTCGCTCGTACTGCCGATGCGGGCGGGGCGGCTGCGGACGCGGATCACGCGGGCGGTGCTGGGGGCGCGGGCGCCGCTGGGGCCCGTAACGCCGCTGTCGAAGAAGCTCCTCAAGTACGGGACGATGGGGCCCGGGGCGTCGCCGGAGCGGGTGGCTGAGTGCGCTCGTATCATCCACGCCTGTCCGCGTGCGGCGCGGGTGGCCTGGTCGCATGTGCTCGGGGAGCTTGATCTCAGCGCGGGTGTACGGGAGTTGACCGTACCCACCGCCTTCATCGCGGGGTCCGCCGACCGGCTGACGCCGCCTGTCCACGCCCGCGAGATCGTGGCCGCGCTGCCGCATTCGCTGGGGCTCACCGAGCTGACCGGCGTCGGGCACATGACGCCGGTGGAGGCGCCGGAGGCCGTCACGGCGAAGCTGCGGGAGCTTGTGCGTGAGTACGTCGCCGTTCCGGCTGTGGCGGGTCAAGAGGAGAAGGAGCAGGTCGTATGAGCAGCAGGCGGAGTCTGGAAGGGCAGGTCGCGGTCGTCACCGGCGCGGCGCGCGGTGTCGGCGAGCTGCTGGCCCGCAAGCTGTCGGCGCGCGGCGCGAAGGTGGCGCTGGTCGGCCTGGAGCCGGACGAGCTGAAACAGGTGGCGGGGCGGCTGCACTCCGAGGCGGACTGGTGGTACGCCGATGTCACGGACCACGAGGCGATGGCGCAGGTCGCGCGGGAGGTGAAAGAACGCTTCGGGAAGGTCGACATCGTCGTCGCCAACGCGGGGGTCGCGGCCGGCGGGCCGTTCGTGGACTCCGATCCGGTCGCTTGGCGTCGGGTCATCGAGGTCAACCTGATCGGCGGGGCGGTGACGGGACGGGCCTTCCTGCCGGTGCTCATGGAGAGCCGGGGCTACTTCCTCCAGATCGCGTCGCTGGCCGCGATCACGCCGGCGCCGATGATGACGGCGTACTGCGCGTCGAAGTCGGGCGTCGAGGCGTTCGCGCATTCGCTGCGGGCCGAGGTCGGGTATCGCGGGGTGCGGGTCGGGGTCGGGTACCTGTCGTGGACCGACACGGACATGGTGCGGGGCGCGGACCAGGACGACGTGATGCGGGAGCTGCGGCAGCGGCTGCCGTGGCCGTCGAACCGGACGTATCCGCTCGGTCCTGCCGTGGACCGGATCGTCGCCGGGATCGAGCGGCGCTCGTCGCACGTGTACGCGCAGTGGTGGCTGCGGGGGATGCAGTCCGTGCGGGGGTATCTGCCGGCGGTCATCGGGGCGGTGGGGCAGCGGGAGATGAAGCGGTTCGAGCCTCGGCTGGCGGGGGTCTCGAAGGGGCTTGTGGGGGCGGGGGGTGAGGCGGACGAGAAGGTGCGTACGCAGCGTTACTGATCGAAATGCGCTGAATGTCCGGTCGTGTCAGTCTGGTCGAGCCCAAGGGGGCGTTACGCCCCGCTTCCATCCCCTCACACCCCAGTAGGAGTGAACCTCATGGGTATCAAGGACCAGTTCAAGGACAAGGCGCAGGAGCTCGCGGACCAGGCGAAGCAGGCCAAGCAGGGTAAGCAGGGCGGTCAGCCCTCGCGTGGTACGCAGGACGAGGCGTCGGAGCGGCTGCGCAGGGCGCGGGAGGACCGGGACCTGGGGCAGGGCCGGGACGTGCTTGACGACGACATGGGCGAGGGGCCGGAGCGCTATCGGGCCTGATGGTGGGGCGCGGTGCTTTGCGCTTCGCGCCATCGCGCCATCGCGCTTCGCATCGCGGATGGAAGGGTGCACCCGGTCAACGCCGGGTGCACCCTTTTCGCGTGGCGGGGCGGTGGGGTGGCGTTGGGGTGGGCCGCCGCTGCGCGGGCTGGCTGCGGGCGGGGCTTCGCCCCACGCCCCGCCCCGCGTGCGCGGCGCTGCGCGCCGACGCGACCCCGGCGCTGCGCGCCGGTCCTGCCCCACCCCGCCCACCCGTTGGAGGAGGGCTGCGGGAGGCGCGGGTTTCCGGTGGGTGGCGGGGCGCCGTTGGCGGGTGCGGGCTGTGGGCGGGGTTCCGGTGCTGGGCGACGCTGTGGGCGGGGTTCCGGTGCTGGGCGACTGGGTGCGGCGGGGTGTCGCACCTCAGGGCGGTGTGATGCGCCGTCGGAGGCGGTGCCGGCGTGGCATGCGCTCGGCGGTAGCCGACGTGTGCTCCCACCCCCACCCCCGCCCCGCGCAGCGGGGGGTTCTCTCCTCGGTCACCTCGGCCGGGGTGGTAGGTCCGGGCGGGTTTTGCTTGGGACGTTTGTGTAGGTCGGTGGGGTTGCCGCCGGGTGGGTTGCCAGCAGGTCCAGGGCTACCTGGACCGCGTCGCCCAGCTGCGCCTGGCGCCCCTCCGCCCAGTCGAGCGGTGTGCGCAGTACCGCGATGTCCGGTTCCACGCCGTGGTTCTCCACCGACCAGCCGTACGCGTCGAACCAGGCCGCGTTCATCGGCACCGTGATCACCGTGCCGTCGCCGAGGGTGTGGCGGCCTGTCATACCCACTACGCCGCCCCACGTGCGCTGGCCCACCACCGGGCCCAGGCCCAGGAGTTTGAACGCCGCCGTGATCATGTCGCCGTCCGACGACGTCGCCTCGTCGGCCAGGGCGACCACCGGGCCCCGCGGGCCGTTCGAGGCGTACGACACCGGTTCCGCGTCGCGCGTGAGGTCCCAGCCGATGATGGTGCGGGTGAGTTTCTCGACGACCAGTTCGCTGATGTTGCCGCCCGCGTTGCCCCGTACGTCGACGATCAGTGCGGGGCGCGACACCTCCATCCGCAGGTCGCGGTTGAACTGCGCCCAGCCGGAGCCGCCCATGTCCGGGATGTGCAGGTAGCCGCACTTGCCGCCGCTCAACTCCCGCACCACCTCCCGGCGTTTGGCCACCCAGTCCTGGTAGCGCAGCGGACGCTCGTCGATCAGCGGGACGATCGCGACCCGGCGCGCCGGGCCCGCGCCCTCGGCCGGCTTGAACGTCAGCTCCACCGTCGTGCCCCCGGCCGCCGCGAGGAGGGGGGACGGGCCCGCCACCGGATCCACCGGGCGGCCGTCCACGTGGGTGAGAACCGCGCCCTCCCTGATGCCCGTACCGGCGAGTGGCGAGCGCGCCTTGGAGTCGGACGACTCGCCGGGGAGGATGCGGCGTACCAGCCACTTCCCGTCACGGCACACGAAGTTCGCGCCCAGCAGGCCCATCGCCCGCTGGTAGTGCGGCGGCCCCTCGTTGCGGCGTGCAGCGGCGACGTACGCGTGCGAAGTGCCCAGCTCGCCCAGGACCTCGCGGAGCAGGTCGGCGAACTCGTCGGGTGTCGCCACCCGTTCGAGCAGTGGCCGGTACTGGTCGAGGATTTCGTCCCAGCCGATGCCGCACATGTGCGGCTCCCAGAAGTACGCGCGGACGATGCGGCCCGCTTCCGCGTACGCCTGCCGCCACTGCGCCTCCGGGTCGACCTGGTGCAGGATGCGGCGCAGGTCCAGGTAGACCGTCGAGTCGCTGTCGCCGGTCTCGGTGGCGGGTACGGCGCGCAGTTCGCCCTCGTCCATCACCACCAGGCGCGTGCCGTCGCCGCTCACCGCGAACCAGTCCAGGTGGTCGACGAGTTCCGTCTTGCGCGCCTTGGTGAGGTTGAAGTGTTCGAGGGTGGGGCGGCCCGACATGTCCGCCGGGTTCGCGAACGTCTCACCCAGCGCCCCCGAGATCGGCCAGCGCAGCCACACCAGGCCGCCGCCGGAAACGGGTTGCAGTGCGGAGTACTTGGACGCGGACACGGGGAACGGCGTCACCCGGTTCGGCAGGCCCTCGACCTCCACCAGCACCGTCATGCCGTCGGCGCTCTCGGCCTCCTCGCCCTCCACCGGGTCGAGGCCGCCCGCCGCCGGGCGGCCTTCCGCGGACAGCGCGAAGGGGGACGGCGTCGCCGAGGAGAGCGGGACCAGGTAGGGGCGGCAGCCCAGGGGGAACGACAGGTCGCCGGTGTGGACGTCGTACACCGGGTCGAAGCCGCGCCAGGAGAGGAAGGCCAGGTAGCGGCCGTCGCTCGTGAAGACCGGGTTCTCGTCCTCGAAGCGGCCGTTCGTGACCTCGATGATCTGCTTCGTCTTGATCTTCGCCAGTTTGATCTGGCGCAGGGAGCGGCCGATGCCGGGGTGGGACCAGGTCAGCCAGGCTCCGTCCGGGGAGAAGGCGAGGTCGCGGACCGGGCCGTTCGTGGAGCGGGTCAGCTCTGTGACGGCGGTGCCGGGCTTGGTCGCCCCTGGTTCCGTGACGGCGGTGCCGGGCTTGGTCGCCCCTGGTTCCGTGACGCCGGTGGCCGCCTCGGCTTCTGCTGGTTCTTCGACGGTGTCCACCAGGAGCAGCCGGCCGTCGTGCGAAGCGATCGCCAGGCGTTCGCCCTCGGGGTCCGACACCATTTCGTGTACGCGCCCGAGCTTCCCGGACGCGAGCCGGCGCGGCTCGCGGTCGCCGCTCGCGCGCGGCAGGGACGCGATCTCGATCGCGTCCTCGCCCTCCGCGTCCGTGATGTACGCGACCTGGCCGCCGCCGCCGAGCATCTGGGGCAGACGGGCCCGTACGCCCGGAATGTCCGTGATCGTGCGGGCCGGGCCGTCGCGGTGGGTCAGCCAGTACAGGCTGCCTCGGACGACCACGGCGCTGGCGCGGCCCGTCGTGTCCACGGACAGGCCGTCCACGTTGGTGGCTGCCGGGACGTGGTACTTGCGCCGGCCGGCGCGGGGGCCGCCGAGGCGGACGTCCAGGCGGCGCGGCTTCGCCTCGGGGGACAGGTCGTCCACCAGCCACAGGTCGCCCGCGCACTGGTAGACCACGCGCGTGCCGTCACTGGAGGCGTGCCGGGCGTAGAACGCGTCGTGGTCGGTGTGGCGGCGGAGGTCGGTGCCGTCGTACGCGCAGGAGTAGAGGTTGCCCACGCCCTCGTGGTCGGAGAGGAACGCGATGCGTCCGTTTATGAACATGGGGCAGTCGAGGTGGCCGTTGAGGTCGGGAAGCAGCTGCTTGCCGTGCAGCCACAGGCGGCCTGTGGCGCCGCCTCGGTAGCGCTTCCACGCGGCGGGCTCGTGCGGGGGCTTTCCGGTGAGCAGGAGCGTACGGCGCTCGCCCTCGATGTCCGCGACCGCGATGTCGGAGACCGGCCCCCAGGGCAGCTTCGCGCCGGGGCTGCCGTCGGTGGGGAGGGTGTACGCCCAGGAGAAGTGCGAGAACGGCTGGCCGTGCGAGGCGACGGCGAGGATGTGCGGGGGGTGGTCGGGGGATTCGGGGGTCCAGCCGCAGACGCGGGTGTCCAGCGAGCCCCAGTGGCTGAGTCTGCGGGCGGGGCCGCCGTCCACCGGGGCGAGGTGGACCTCGGGGTCCAGGCTGCGCCAGGTCGTGAACGCGATGTGGCGGCCGTCGGGGGAGAAGCGGGGGTGGGAGACCTTCGTACGGTCGACGGTGATGCGCCAGGCGCGGTCCGGCTGCTTGCCGGCGGGGACGATGGGGGCCAGCCAGAGGTCGTCCTCCGCTGCGAAGCAGAGGAGGTCGCCGCGGAGGTGCGGGAAGCGGAGGTACGCGGCGGTGCGGGTGCCGGTGGGTGCGCTTGCGGGGGCTTCGGGGGCGGTGCCGGGGGGCGCGGTTGCGGTGGCTTCGGGGTCGGTGCCGCGCCGGGGCGTCTCCTCGGGCGTCGAACGTTCGGGTACTGCGTTGGTTCGTTCGCGGTGGTTGCGTTCAACGCCCTGCGGGGAGCGCCCCGGCACGTCCCCTCCCGGCACCGTTGACTGCTGGGCGGGGGCGCTGGGGGAGC